>NC_013158.1:1870077-2181756 GCF_000023945.1 Halorhabdus utahensis DSM 12940 | reverse complement strand
GCCGACCAGTGGAATGAATTTGAGCAGTAATGCAGCCGATAAATACGAACCCTGATCCGTTCCTTCACTGATCCGCTTTTCGACACCATCGCGAATGCCGAAATTCGACGGGATCGAGAGTAACCCGAGAACGGCTTCGAACAGGAAAAACGAACCGACGAGCGAGCCGCCAAGGATCCGGTTGAAAACGACGACGCCGGTGAAATTCGACAGAGCACCCGTTGCGTTGGCAGCGAATAGTTTGAGACTGGATTTGCCGATGTTCATGCTTCCTCGCCCGGGCCCGTGGAAACCGACGTTATCGTCAAGACTGTCGCCCTCTATGGATGACCGACACAAATGTATTAGTATTCTTCGGATTGCGAACATCCATCATTGTGTCAGCCTGTCACAATCACCGCGCATATGTACGTCTGGGCTAAAAGGAACATGATGGCCGAGAGTGAGATTTTGGAATACGTTGAAGGAGATCATATCGCGTTACTCTCAATTACCTTTTCGGGACACAATGGAGTCGCAAAAGTCATGCGCCGGCAGGCGGAGGTCCTCTCCGAAAACGGATCCGAAGTGACGGTGTATAGTTTCGAATCGGACCTTGCACCGGAAACATACGATGTGATCGAACTCTACGCTCCCGAGAACGACCACCTGAATCGGCTGTATCGGGTTCTCTGGCCGCTCCTCGTACTCCCAGTATTGACGCTGGCTGTGCGTCTGCGAAACTACGACACGATCATTTCTCACAAGTATCCGTTTAACGTTGCCTGTACGCTCGGAGCATGGCTGGGACCGACCTACGTGTATTACGATCACGGTGTCGCCCCGCCGGAGTTGTACGATAATCTGGTCGCCAAGGTGTACAGTAAGCTCATGCGGCGGTTACAGGCTGTGACGGCACGGCCAGCCTCGGCGGTAATAGCGATCAGTGAGTTCGTTGCCGACGAGTTACGTGAAGAGTGGGGGCCACGACCGACTGCGATCATCTACAATTCACCATCTAGTTTCATCCACGAGTACGAACTCGATCTCCGTGACATCCGTTCCTATCATAATATCCCGGCGACTGCACCGGTGATTCTGTTTGTCGGCCGCATTACAAAGCACAAGAACGTCAGCTGCTTGTTAGAGGCACAGAAGAGCGCGATCGACACGGAAGGAACAAAACCATATCTCGTCCTAGTTGGAAAGCCAACGCAGAACAGGTACTACGAGCAAATCAAAGCACAAGCCGGTGAAAACGTTCGATTTGCCGGATATGTAGAAGAGAAGTATCTGACGTCCTACTATGCGCAGGCAGACGTCTACGTCACAGCAAGCCTCTGGGAAGGGTGTAATCTCACGGTCCTCGAAGCCCAACAAATGGAGTTACCCGTCGTGGCGTTTGACGCCGGGGCTCATCCAGAAACAGTAGAAGTACCCCCCGGAAGGTTGGTCCCAGAAGGTGACTGTGAGTTGTTGGGCGAGCAGGTCACTGCAGTGTTGCAATCGGATTGAATTTTGCGATATTACTTGTAACCGAGGGCGTCGAGACGTCGTTCTATTTCTTCCTCAACTTCCGCCCCACTCCCCGGAGCGGATTTCGACTCTGCATGGACCTGACCGAACGAACGTGCGTTATCCCGCAACATGCCCCAATCAATGTCGCAGTTGTTTGCAGACGATTGTTCCGGGTTACTCACGATGCGTCGTTCGTGCTGGATGGTCTCCCTCTGCGTGTCATATTCCAGCAGATGCGAATGGCCACGCTGGTTTGCAGCGATCCGGCGACAGTGCTGGTTGTCATCTTCCCCTCTCGCAGTACTGTAGACAACCCGATCCGATTCGACATCGTCGAAGAGAGATCGACCCGCGAGCTGTTCGTTTGACTGACCAATCCAGTCGAGTATCGTCGGAAGAATGTCAACCGTCGAACAGGCCCCCTGGACGCGCCCAGTCTGTGTCTCCGGCGTCCGCACCAACAGCGGCACCCGTGTTAGCTCGGGATATACGTACCGAGGATGGGCGAACGAATCGTATTCGCCGAACAGATCCCCGTGGTCTGCAGTGATCAGTACCAACGTATCCTCGAGATGATCTCTCCGGTCTAGTTCGGTAATGAACTCTTCAATGAGGGCATCTGTATACAATATTTCACCATCGTAGAGATTCAGGGCTCTGCCTACGTCATCCTCAGAAACGGCTTCACCGCCGGAGAGAGCGTCATATAACTGTTGAGCGTCGCTGTCAGAGATGGGATCCGACCACGTGTTATAGTCTGTCGGTGGATTATAGGGGCCGTGTACGTCCATATAATGATTCCAGAGAAAATACGGCTCTTCGTCCTGAATCGAATCCAACCAGTTCAGTGATCGTTCGTTGATTTCTGAAGCCCGTGCATGATACGACCCCCTGTTGAAAACAAACTTATCGAGAGCACGTTGAATGAGTCCAAGAATTCGATTTTGTCCCAGTCGAAGATCATCGTCGAAAGCCTCAAAATCTCGGTCGTATCCGAAGGCTCGTGAGAGATACGGGTTCGAGTGAAATCCACCACACAAATGTGTGTCAGCAAGATGGCTGGCCACGGTCTCTGCGGAGATCGAATAATCGTCTTCGATTGCCTCGTCAGGATAGGTGCCTGAAAGCAACGATGCCATCGCCTCCCTGGTGTGAGAGCTCGTAGAATAGGTGTTTTCGAACAATATAGACTGTTCAGCAAAGCTGTCTAAAAATGGGGTGGTGGTCCGATCATACCCATAACAGGAGAGATGATCCGCGCGAAGGGCATCTATTGTGAGTAATACAACATTTTTCATCTCTAATCGAATAGAAGTACAGTCAACGAGACGTATGAAACTGATGAATGTCTCTCAAACGGAATTCTCCAAGACGGTTACCTCACGATCCAGACTCTTATCCATGGAATATACCTTGGCAGTCGCCCTTCCATGTTCAGCGACGGAACACCGTCGTTCGTCGTTTTCCAGTAGATCGGTCACTGCAGTGGCCACCTGGTGCGGTGATCTGGTCGGAACAAGACGACCGTTCACTCCATCCTCGATATAGTCCTTCACCCCCCAAGTATCACTGGAGACGACAGCGCACCCGCTCGCCATCGCTTCCAGCGGCGAGATACCGAATCCTTCGTAAATCGTCGGCGTGACGTATATACTGGCATCTCGCAAGAGGCCCTTCTTGTGAGATTCACTCACGTACCCCGGAAAGTTAACACGATCCAGACCCAGATCCCCTGCCAGTTCGTGAAGTTCATCCTCCAGAGGCCCGCTACCCGCTACTGTGAGCGACACCGTCTCGGTCTGCCGCTCGACGTGACGCCATGCGCGGAGAAGATCACCCACCCGCTTGCGTGGTGAGAGCTTCGAGACCGTTACAACTTCCGTGGGTTCGTCGGGCACGTGATACTCAAACTCGTCCGCGTCAATCCCGATCGGATTCTCGATCAAGCGGTTACTGTCCGTATCAAGCAGCGGTTCCAATCGCTCAGCGGTCGACGCTGAGTTCGTGACGAACGTCTCGCCACTGAACAGCCGATACGTTTCCTCACCGATGACGGTTCCAACCTGGACAAGCGGATGATCCTTGCAGTCGAACGCGAGACGACGATACACTGCATGGACTTTGCTGATCACAGGCACTGAGCCATAGAAGTGAGCAAGGTGAAAGGGAAACGGCGACGGGTTGTCATAGACGACGTCAGGTTCGAAAGATCGATACACGCCAGGGTAGTGACGTGGGCCACGGGCGAACAATTCGATCATCGAACGTGTCGGATCGTCTGCGGTCGCGACGAACGAGAAGTCGATGCCGTCGAAGTCAGGCGGTTCGGCGTCCGAAGTCGGATCGGGACAGAAAAAACGGACCTGATGGCCTGCTTGGGCAAACCGCTTGCCGATCTCCCAGATAACCTGCTCGGCACCGCGACCCTCGAACGGCGCTCGTTTGTTGACGATCAGTACGTTCATCGTTCGTTCAGTGACCCGCGGTTCAAGTGTTGTGTCACCAGCACCCTCTCCTCGGGCCCTTCACTTGGGGCTGACGAACCGGTGTGGATAAGAGAGACAAGACAGCCAACGCCTTAGAAATCATTCCAGAATCCACTCACCGTATCCACGTCATGAAAATCGTTCGCGAGAGGCCAAACGCGTACCCGAGCTGTGGTTTCTTGCTCTCGCCGGCGTCACGTTCCTCGATCGTAACGGGGATTTCCTCGATCCGGAGGCCCTGTTTGCGGGCTTCGATGATGAGTTCGGGGGCGCTGAAGCGTTCTTCAGTCAGCGTCAGATCCTCGAGCATCGTCCCGCGGATGGCGCGGTAGCCGTTGGTACAGTCGGTGATCGAGGACTTCGTCAGGACGTTGATAGCGCGGGTGAAGAACTGAATGCCGGCCTCACGAACGGTGCCGTTGCCGGACTGGTCGACGCCGAGGTATCGCGATCCCATGACGTAATCCGCGCGATCCTGGACGATGGGTTCGATCAGGGTTTCGAGTTCCTCGGCGGGATGCTGGCCGTCGGCGTCCATCGTGACGACGATGGCGGCGTCGTTCTCGATCGCGACTTCGAACCCGGTCTTGAGCGCGCCGCCCTGGCCCTGGTTGACGTGGTGTTTGACCACCATCGCCCCGTTGGTCCGGGCCTGGTGGGCGGTGTCGTCCGCGGAGCCATCACAGACCACGATTGGCTCGACGTCGTACCCGTGAGTCTGCTCGGGAAGTGACCGAACGACGGAGCCGATGGTGTCGGCCTCGTTGTACGCGGGGATGACGACGGAGATCTGTTCGACACCGCCGTCGGCCTGAGGGGCCTGTGCGACCGAGAGTTGTCGATTGAGCCTGGTCAGATCCCCTCGCAGATCCCGGATCCGATTGATGACGTACATGAACAGGACGATGAAGACGACGTTGGCAATCAACGAGGCGACGACGAATCGCTTCTGGATGTTCAACAGCCCCCCGACAGTGTAGAAGATGCCCGGCGCGACCACGAAGGCTGCCAGACCGGACGAGACGACGACAGCGATGAACAGGTCAGTCTTGACGAACCGCGTCCGATAGCGCTCCAACCCCCACAACAGTACCGACAGTGCCGCACCGAGGAACAACACTTGTGTTGGGGAGATCATAGGTGTTTGTCCTCCGTCGTGATCGATTCAATAGTCGGGGATGGCAAGTCATGTAGGGGTGGGTAAGGCAACCGTATAATTCTTTTGATCCAACATGATTGACCAGTTGTATTGATAGTATATATAGGACAGGACGTATGGCCAATCAGTAATCTTTATTGACAATACTGAGCGGAGAAATGATCGATCAGTTGTATTGGTGGTGGATATCGAACGAGAACCTGCTGTGGCGTTCCGAGTGGCGGAGCGCACGAAAACACCGAGAACGACGCGAAGCGGCTTCGAGAGTGGTTATTCCGTGTGCACGAATGAGTGTGGCGGATCGTCACGACCTCGATCGCGTCGAGCGGACCGTCACTCGATCGTGAGCGTGGCCGTCGTGTCGACAGTTTTCCCGTCCGGGTCCGTTCCCGAGACGAGCAGGCTGTATTTCCCACCCACGTATCGCTCGGGAAGCGAGAGCGTCAACGAGGGCGACGCCGAGTTCTGGACGGAACTGTAGTCGATATCTACCCTCCCAGCGTTGGTGATATCATCAGCGACGGTCCCACCGGTGGCGGAGTTTACGAGATTCCAATCGGACCAGAGCTTCTCAATCGAGAGAAGATCGACTTTCTGTGCCGAGAGGGAGAGTTGGGCCTGCCCGCCGACGGGAACGTTCTTCTCGGCGCTGGCTTCGAGAGCGATCGGGAGAGAGCCCCCATCGTCGATCTCGAACCAATTTTCATCTTCGTAGATATTTCCTTGTTCATCGACAGCCCAAACCCGAAGTTCGAAAGTCTCGCCTTCAGGGAACTCCGACGGGATTGTCAAAGAGAAGGTGCCCGAACCATCGATCAGCGTTCCGAATGTCTTTGTTGTCTGGTATGGCCCCTCCGAGAAGGCGATCCCCGACAGTGACACATCCTCGGGAACACTGAAGGTGAATTCAGCCGTTCGCCCGGCCACGATAGTGTCATCTGTGGATACTGTCCCTGGCCCTTCCGAAAATGTAATTGGCCCCCCAGTCCCGCTATCATACTGAGTTATATCAGTGACGCCAGACCAAAATTCCACGTCTTCGGGCACTTGCACGGACATTTCGTCAGTTCCATCGCTCCCAGATACTAATTTCCCCGTCTCGAAGGATCCGCATTGTCCACTTTGATAAACCGCATCGAAGTAGTACTCGATTCCTTCGACCGCATCTCCGGTCGCGTTGTTAGTGACATTAATCCTATAGGGTTCTGTCGTTCCCGGGACTACATCTGGGTAATTGAAACTAATGTCGTATCGTTGAATATTCGCCCAAATAGAGTCGGTATATGTCGTCCCATTATATGTCATGCCGACGCTGCCTTGCAATTGGGACGCATCAGGGGCGTTCTCAGGAAGAGGAATATTCACAGAGGTAGTCCCGTCATTGCCCGTCGTGACAGTCGTCGAAAAGGCAGGAGGTCCCTGATAGTCGTATCTGAGAAATACGTCGATTGGTTCTTCCGAGATTGCTGTTCCATCGTCTATAGCTTCAATATCAATTGTAACTGTTTCGCCCGGAACTTTGTCTCCCCAGTCCGCCTTACTGCCAGATAGTTGAACCGGATCCGGGTCACCACCGCCGCCCTCAGACGATTCGTTCAATCTGATATAATCGAACTCAAGCGAAATTGGTTCGCCATCGTCTGTTTCCGCTCTCGCTTCGAGATTGTGGGCACCGATATCGGAAGGCACATCGTAATCTACTGTAAAAAACCCGCCGTTGTTCGTCGTGACTGTCTGCTCGGTGAGGAGATTCTCTTCGGCCACGTCGCCAGCATATATTGACATTACAATGTCAAAATTTGACACGTGTCCATTCGAAGTATACACGTATCCACCATATGTGGAGGTAGAGCCGACGAGCGCTTGTCTGAGATCGAAATACCCTCCCCCAATATACTCAACCACATTAACGGTTGTAGATTCGACTGTGAACCCGTTTCGAATCGCTTTAATCTGATACATCCCCTTTTCATCGGGCGTAAATGAGATCTGTGCGAATCCATCCGCGTCGGTCAGGACTGTCGATTCTTTCACCGCATTACCGTTGCGTGTCACGCGGAGCGTGAGTTCGACGTCCTGAACGCCCGTAGCAGCCTCATGTACCAGAAACGCGAAGGTCGTCTCTTTACCGACGAAAACGCCATTACTCACCCCATCTGTCGTGGCCATAACCTCAATCGTTCCTACCTCGACCGTTATCGACGTACTTGTCTCGTTGCTGTCGGTAACTGTCACGTCGTAGCTTCCGTCTCCGCGATTAGACGCCGAAAGATCGTAGTCGACCGATGCACTCCCGTGTTTGTCGGTCTGCGCGATGAAAGACTCCGTCGTCCCGTCGGGACGCGTGACGGTAATGTCCAGTTGCTCGTCGGCAATTCCGACCGGAACTTCGCTACTATCGTCGTACGCGCCGGCCCATATCGTCGCGTTCACACTCGAGGGAAGTGGTCCAGCGCTGTGCTGTCTCGGTCCAGAGACGAGCACCGCAACGCTCCCGGTGGCCGCAGTCTGGAAGTCGGCAGTTGTCGCCTCGCGGTCACTCCCGGTCGATTCGGCCGTTGGATCCTGAACGACGCGCCGATTTCCGTCTTCGTCTTCGACAACGTACGCGCCCGAGTCGGCTGGTTGCTGTGCGTCCGAAACGTCACCGTTTGATAATTTCCCACCCATGGGTAAGCTATCTGGTAACCAGACATCACGGCACCTACTAAATATATTCGGTTCACATAACGATAACGAAAATTCGTTTGAGCAAAACTGTGTGGTCGCAGTAACGCGTTTCTTGGCGATGGCGGTGATTAAACTACATGTCTAGCGGTGGACTGTCAACGAACAGTAACTGGACACTCTCGGCGGTGGGACAGAACGTTAATGAGAGTCCCAATGCTGGGAGCCCACATGGAAACGGGCCGCGACGAGGTCGAGTCGTTCCTCGAAGCCAATCCAGAGCTGGAAGCCGAACTCGAGGCACTCCTCACAATCGACGCCCGCGGCCCGTGGGAGTTCGACGACATCCCGCTCGATTCAGGCGCGTTCGGTGAATGCGTGTCCCGGGGGATCGCGGTCGAACACGACGACGGGGGCTATCGCCTCGCCAACCCTGACGCGGTGCGGGCCGCACTCGACCACGACGTCGATTCCGCGGCCGAGTCCGAACAGTCGTCCAGGATCCCGGACGTCAATGTTACACTCGATGTCCCGCGGGAAACGGTGCTGGCCTTGCTCGGCGCCCTCTCGCTACTCGTCGCATTCCGTGTGGTCTTCGTCTACCAGGGAGTTTTCCGGGAGGTGATCACGCTGCTGGGGAACGACCCGTACAAGCGACTGTACTGGGTCGAACAGCTCCAGGCGTTCCCGGCATTCGATCCAGGTGCGCTCGGCTCGATTCCGGAGGGCGTCCGCCTCACGGGTGATACGATGATGCTCGTGACGCTCTGGTGGGTGTCAGAGCTGTTCGGTGGGACCCCGGCGGCGGCTCGCGTTACGCTCGCGATCTATCCGGTCGTCGCTGCCGTCGTGACTGGGCTGTTCGTCTACGCGACGACGAAGCTCCTGACGGACGACATTCGGATCGCGCTTGCGAGTGTGCTCATGCTCGCGGTGACGCCCATCAACGGATACCGGATGGCACTCGGGTTCGGCGATCATCACGCCTTCGATTACGTCTGGATCGCGCTGACAGTGCTGCTCGTCGTCTGGTGGGAACGCTCGGCCGACGGGATGGCCACTGGCCCGATCCGGAACCGACTCCGGTCGCGACGCTTGTGGGTAGCCATAGCAGCACTCGGGGGCACGCTTGCGGTCCAGACGATGAGCTGGGTCGGTTCCCCGATGGTGTTGGTCCCCTTCGGTCTGCTGATGTTCGTTCGGGGGGCAGTTGCGTTCCGGCAGTCGCGTTCTCCGGCAGTTGCGGCACTGCCGTACCTCGGCGGAATCGGCGTCGCCAGCACGATCGTCGGCACAATGCATCTCGCGTTCGGGTGGTTGCCGGTCTCGCGGGTGATCGTGCCGCTAGCCGTGTTCGTCCTCGGGGCGGGAGCAGTCGGGTACTTCGAGGCCTGTCGGTCACTATCGTTGTCAGCGACAGTGACGGTGGCAAGTAGTGTCGTCTTCTCGGTAGTTGGGACGGTCGGGTTCGCCCTCGTTGGACCCGGAATGGACGCCGTCGTCGAACGAGCAGTTGGGTTGTTCAGGGGGAAACAGATCGCGGAGTCAGCCGGTCTGTTCAGTGCCGAATCCGGACTGGTCGTCCAGCCGATCCTGTTCTTCGGATTCGTGCTGTTTCTCGCGTTGCCGTTCATCGTCCTCGGCGCGTGGCACGTCTTCGAGAACAACGACCCACGCTGGACGGCACCCGTGGTCTATGCGGTGTACTTCCTGTTCTGGGCTGGCGTGAAAGTTCGGTTCGGGGGGCCGCTGACCATATTCACGGCAATCTTTGGCGGCATCGGGTTCGTCAAAGCTGCCGCATGGGTCGACCTTGCCAGGCCAGTCACCAGCTTCACCGAGAAAACGCCGATCGCCCGTTTCGAACGACCCGAGGGCGGGCAGCTGGTGTCGCTGTTCCTGCTGTTTCTGCTGGTGGGTAGTCTCGGGATGGTCCAGCTCCCCATCAAGCAAAGTCAACTCGTCGTTTCCGAGGATACCTACGAGACGGCACAGTGGATCGACGGCTACAGCGACGAACGGAACCTGGAGTATCCCGAAAACGGCGTCTTCACCGGGTGGAGTTCGACGCGCATCTACAATTACTTCGTGAACGGCCACGCGGACTCCTACTGGTTCGAACAACAGTATTTCGAGTCGTTCCTCGGGTCGACTACTCCGGACGCGTGGTACGAGCGACTGCGGGACCGGTACGGGTTCGTCGTCTACAGCAGGCCGATGAATGGGTCGAGCGGCCCGACCGTCGAAAGACAGCTGGAAACCGGGGACTCCACGCCGGGTTTCGCCCAGTATCGTCTGGTCCATACGAGCGGTCCGAAACGGGTGTTTCAGCTGGTCGAAGGAGCGACGATCGTCGGGATCGACCGGACCAGTGACACCGTCACGGCCGAGACGAGTCCGACCGTTTCGGGGAAATCCCATACCTACGAGCGGAACGCAGCACCCAACCCCTACGGAACGTATGCGGTGACCGTCCCGTACCCTGGATCGTATTCGATCGCCGGCGACCAGGTCGACGTTGCTGCCTCCGCCGTCGAGAACGGGACCAGAGTGGTACGCCACGCCAGAGACGGGCTTGCCCACTGGCCCTTCGATGCGACCGACGGAACCGTCGCCTACGACCGGGTCGGCGGCATTCAGGGGGACATATCGAACGCGACGGTAGCCGAAAACGGCGTCAACGGCACTGCCCTCGAATTCACCCGCGAGAACGACAGCCAGGTCCGGGCGGCCGTCGAGTCGCCCCCGGAGTTCACGGTAAGCATGTGGCTCAAGCCCCAGGCGCTGGACACGACCGAGGCGAACGATTATCGCATCCTGGCGCGGAGTGGACGCGGACTGGTGCTCAACGTCGAGGAGAGTGGACGCCTTACCTTCCGGCTGCCGGGAACTGACGCGAAGGCACTGGGTGGTGGGTCCGTCCCGGTCGGCAACTGGACGCACGTGGCCGCGACCTACGACGGCAGCCAGCGAACGCTGTATGTCGACGGGGCGGCCGTTGCGACCGACACCGTCGATGTCGGGCCTCCCTCCTGGGGTGGGCAACTGACGTTCGGCGGAGGTGGTGACCCGACGCATACGTTCGACGGGACGATCGACGAGATCCGGCTCTATGAGCGTGCGTTGAACGACACGGAACTTTCGGCCCAGGCAGTACAGTCCCGGAACGATCAGTGAAAATCACCGACTTGTCGTCGTTGACCTGCCCGATACGAACGGCGTGCTCGGGGAAGAACGAGAGCCAATAGTCGAGAGGAGCGGTCCAGTCGATGTCGGCGAAGCGGTCGCCCTGATCGACGACGAGCCCTGGCGAACGGACTCTCTTGCCCTACTTCTCGACGACAAGCATCGCGACGCGTTCACACACGAGCTCGGAAAGCGTCGCGTCGGTCGCGGCCCGCTCAGCGTCCGTGATGTCGAAGAACTCGGCGATCAGTTGGGGATCGGCGGCCTCGCGCGTCGCCGTCAGATCGAGACACGCCATCGTCTCGATGACCTCACAGGCCGCGCGTTCGCGTTCGGTCGCCCTCTCGGCCCCGGCCTCACCCGGTCGGTCGCCCACCGCATGACAGACGATGACTGCGGGGGTTTGGCCCGGTGAAACGCCCATCTCCAGGGCGTCCTGAATCTGGCGGCGACCCGCCGCATACAGCAGGATCTCGACGCCGGGATCACGGGCGATCATCTCATCTCGCACGTGTGCGCGATCAGCCAGTGCACAGGCCCGCCGGAGATGTTCGCGACCGGCGACGTACCGCGCGTCGAACGCCTGAACCGCCACACCGTGTTCGTCCCCGATGGCGTCGAGTCGCTCCAGCACGCCGTCCAGGTCGTCGATCCGGAGTTCGCCCTCGAGGACCTCCATCAGAAATCACCCAGGCTGGACTGATCGGCCGGTTGCTCGTCTTCGGCACCGTCCCGGTCTCCGGATCCAGCGCCGTTCGCGGCTGTGAGTTCGTCACTCCCCGCCGCCGGCGTTACCCCATCCATCGAGGGGTCGCGATGGCCGGCGTTCGTCAGGATGTTTTCAGCGGTCTTCTCCCGGCCACGAAGCGCCCCTAACACGACCGCCTTGTCGGCCTCTCGGAGGTCCTCGCGAGACTCGATGCCGGCGGCGAACAGTCGGCGGGCACGTTTCCGACCGACGCCGCGGACGCCCGCGAGGTCGACCAGTTCCGCCCGGACGCCGTGTTCGACGCGCACGCGAGCCTCCCTGATCGCCGGCGTCACGTCCAGGCCAACTTCACCGGCGAGTCGCTCGGCGGCGTTGAGCAGCCAGGACGCCGTCTCGACCTTCCCGCGGATGTCGCCCGGCCCGACGCCGTAGCGCTCGGTGATCGTCCCCTCCTCGACCTCGTCGGCCCAGTCTTCGAGGAGTCGGGCGGTCTTCAGCGCCGACAGCCAGTCCTCGAAGCGACCCTCCTCGAACTCGCTGGGCATCGCGCCGAGGAACTCCGCTTCGCGCTCGTAGGCTTCCATGGAGTACTCCTCCTCGTCACCCGACCGGAGGTAGAGTTCGTACATGTCCGGCGTCCGGGAGACGAGGTGGTACAGCCCCATCGCGGTCGGCTGGGGGGTGTCGTCAGTGTCGTCGGACTCACCGATGTCGTCGCCCGCGTCCGACACCAGTTCGCTGGCCGGCTCGAAGCCCGGCGGCTCGTCGTCCCGCTCCCCGTCGTGGGGTGATCGAGTCGATCGCTCCCCGGCCGTCCGCTCGAACTCGCGCAAGCCGTCGAGCATCTCCGCCGCGCTCATCGGGTCGAGGTAGAGTCGCGAGACAGTCTGGCCGATGGATGTGGCCCGAAGGGTGCCGTCCGGATCGTCTTCGCGCGTGAGGAAGTCGTTGGCCTCGAGGTAGGCGATCACCTCGTCGACGACCGTCTCCAGGCGGCCGCCCTCGGTCGTCTGGCTGGCATAGAGCGTGGCCTCCAAAAAGTCGAGCAAGCCCGCCCGGGAGTTGGCGAACCCGGAGGCGACCGTCGAGAGGATGTGCGTCCGGAGCGCGGGTTCGGCGGCGAGTTTCGACTGGACCGGTTCGGGGTCGGCCCAGACGTAGCGCTCGAACAGTTCGTCGAGTTCGTCGTGGCTGCTCGCCAGCAGCAGCGCCTCGCCGTAGGGGTCCAGCCCGGGTCGGCCCGCCCGCCCCATCATCTGATGGACCTCCAGCACCGAGAGGGGCTGCATCCCGCCCGCCGTCCCGTCGTAGCGCCGCCAGTCCCGGACGACGACCCGCCGGGAGGGGGTGTTGACGCCCGCCGCCAGGGTCGGGGTCGCCGAAATCACTTTGACGAGACGCTCCTGGAACGCCTCCTCGACGAGCGAGCGGTGTTCCCGGGAGAGCCCGGCGTGATGGAAGGCCGCGCCACCCTCGACAGCGTCGGCCAGATCGTCGCTGGTCTCGGTGTCGCTGACATCGCGGATCTCCGCCGCGATCTCGGCGAGACGGTCGCGTTCGTCGCCGGAAAGGAGGGGATCGGTCGTTGATGCGAGCCGTCGAGCCGCGGCTTCGGCGTTTTTCCGAGAGTTGACAAATACAAGCAAAGAGCCACCCTCATGGAATGTGTTGGTGTTATCAACGTTATCAAGATCAAGCGAAGTGGTCGAGACTATAGATTTTAACAACCCGTCGTTAGCTAATTCTTTGACTCGACGACGACACTTTTCCGGTAATTTTCCGTGATAGAATCCAACCCCAGTCGGAATTAGTTCAGATAACTTTTGTACAGAGCGTGAATTGCCTGCGGCCTGGACTTCTTTTGCAACCTCGTTGAGTGTGTCTCTCTCAGAGGATGAGACGAAAGCCGTCGTATCTTCCGAAAGTCGAACAGCAATATCTTCTGCAGAGCCAATATCGTGCGTTATCGCGATGCCAAATATTCCAAACTCTTCACCAATATCATATTGAAGAGGATCGATACACAGATTTTGTATCTCTTCCTTTATTGACTGTTGATATTCCACTTGGGGGTCAAAAGTTCCATCAAGAGTTTCTTTTATCAGATTTCTCTTATTTTTGGGTACCTGTGCTAGATCCTGAATTTCACTAGATAAAGTGTCCCTGAGGATGGCAGCAGTTGCCTTCTCATTATCGTGGACTCGGAGTTCTTGCTGGCTGCCGTCTTCAAATTGCAACGCCTGCCCGTAGTGGACGCCCTTTTTGAGGTCGATGGGCCGCCAGGTCGAGTCGACGAGTTCGGCGTCCAGCCACTCGGCGAGCGCGTCGGCGTTGCCGATCGTCGCCGACAGCGCGACCGTCTGGAGATCCGGATTGCGCTTTCGAAGTTTGGCGAGCGTGACCTCCAGGGTCGGGCCGCGCTCGCCGTCGTCGACGAGGTGGACCTCGTCGGCCACGACGCAATCGAGGTCGTCGATCCATGGCGCATCGTTTCGCACGAGGGAATCGACCTTCTCGCTGGTGGCGACCACGACATCCTTGTCACCGAGCCATCCGCCGTCGCTCTCGTAGTTACCTGTCGAGACGCCGACCTCCAGGCCGTAGGCCTCAAACTGTTCGAACTCGGTGCGTTTCTCGCTGGCGAGCGCCCGGAGCGGCACGATGTAGAGCGCGGTGCCGTCAGTTTCCGCCGCGTGGTCTACACCTTCGTCGTCGCCGGCCTCATCGCCTTCCCCGTCGGTGATCGCCGAGAACATCGCGAGTTCGGCGATGAGTGTCTTGCCGCTGGCCGTGGGCACGCTCGCGACGAGGTTCGCCCCGTCGGTGACGCCACCTTCGACGGCCTCGGCCTGTGGTGGATACAACTCCTCGATGCCCTCCGCCTGCAGGTGCTCGGGCAACCACGCGGGTACCCCCGGAATGTCCGCAACGTCCATTGGGCATGTTTTGGGTCGGCCCCCGGTTTAAGGGTTCGTTCGTCGGCGGAGAGTCTTATGTATGGCCAGCCCCGAGAGAGGCCCATGCGCATTGAATTCGATCGGGAGACTTGCATCGGGATGTTCCAGTGTGTCGTCGAGTACGATGCCTTCGAACGGGACGAGGACGCCGGGAAAGCCGTGCTCGTCGATGGTGAGGAGACGGACGACGGCATGGTGACACTCGACGTGGCGGCGGACGAGGAACTCGACGCGAAGTTCGCCGCCCGGACGTGCCCGGTCGACGCGATCACGGTCTACGACGACGAGGGCGAGCAGTTGGTGCCGTGAGTTTGTAGAAAGCTATATTTTGTCGTGTCCGCTGACAACTCGTATGGCACCGACTGTTCCAATCATCGCGGAGACGAACGAGAAGCTCGAACAGTTGCAGGCCGAAATCGAGCGCGAGACGGGCCACAGCGTGTCGAAAAATGAACTCCTCGATCGGATGGTCGATCGGGCGTTCGAGTCGAAATCCGACCTGATCGAGTCGTTTCGAGCGGAATAATCGAGTCTGCAGCGGCCTGAACGCGTTCACTCGATCGTGAGTTCAGTCTTTTCCGCCACTTCGTCGGCTTCCTCGAAGTCGCCGCCGCCGAGCAGGCCGCGGGTGGCTTTCTTGCTCCATTCGACGGCCGGCTGGACGAACGCGTCGACGGTGTAGAGTTCGCCCGCGAGGATCGTCGCCGCCTCCATGCTGTACAGCAACTCGCCGATCGCCGCCTCGTCGACGCGGTCGATCTCGATGCGGACGTTCGGCAGTCCCGCATTCGCGAGGCTGGCCTCCGTCGCTTCGAACTCGGCGTCGATCAACTCGCCCAGCGTCGACCCGCCGAGATACGAGAGCCCCGCCAGGTCTGTCTCGGGAATCGTCGTGTCCGCCCGCTCTTTGGGTCGAATGAACGTGACCATCTTGTCGTGGGGGCCGGCCCGGTAGAGCTGGAGCTGGGAGTGCTGGTCGGTCGCCCCAAGCGCCCGGACGGGCGTCTGGCCGACGCCGTCCTTGCCGACGCTCTCGGCCCACAGCTGTGAGTACCATTCGGCGTAGGTTTCCAGGGATTCGGCGTAGGGCAACAGGACGTTGATGCCGGCACCGCGCTGGTCGAGCGCGTAGTTGACCGCGCCGTAAGCGTAGGCGGGCGAGTCGAACAGCGAGGGGCCGAGCGCGTCGTCGGCGTCACGGGCACCGTCGAGGATCGCCTCGATGTCGTGACCCTGCAGTGCGGCTGCCGCGAGGCCGACCGTCGAGAGTACCGAAAAGCGACCGGGAACGCCGTCAGGAACGGGAAGCGACGGCAGGTCGTGTTTCTCGGCGAGATCCCGGAGGTTGCCCTCCGGCCCGGTCGTGACCCAGGTTCGTTCGGTCCAGTCGACCCCTGCGTCTTCCATCGCCTCGCGCACGACGAGGAAGTTCGACAGCGTCTCGGCGGTCATTCCGGATTTGGAGACGACGTTGAGTGCTGTCTTCGAGAGGTCAATGTCGTCGAGATGATCGGCGACCCACTTCGGGTCGACGTTGTCGAGATAGTAGGCCTCAACGTCGCTGTCGAGAGCGGCCGAGATCGTCGCCGCGCCCAGCGCGCTGCCGCCGATCCCGACGTTGATGAGGGTCTCACAGTCCGCGAAGGGTTCGACGGCCGCTTCGATCGCGTCGACGTCGACGTTGTCGGGCTGGTTCAGCGTCGCGTAGCCGTGTTCGTCGTTCGCTCGGCCTTCCTCGATGCGGGCGTGGGCCGCGGCGACGCGATCGTCGAGTCGTTCGAGCGCTTCACGGGGAATCCCCGGCGTGGCGACCTCGGCGAGTGCGTTTCCGATGTCTACCTGCATATGAAGGCCATCCAGTGGCTCCCACCTACCTTTGTCGATCAGCGCTGGCGGAGCGGCTCGACTACTGCAATTCGATCTTGTGGACGAACGCCAGTTCGCGGATCTCGTTGAGCAGGTCGCCCGGCACGGCGTCGTCAGTGATGACGTACAGCCGTGGCTGGTCGGTGAACTCCGGGTCCTCGGTGATGACCTGCCGGATCGAGATGTCCCGGTCGGCGAGGAGTTCGGTCACGGTCGCGACGATGCCGGACTCCTCGGCCTCGCGGACGGCGACGGTCATCACCGCCAGATCCAGCACCGGCGCGAGATCCATCAGGCTCGGGATCGCCGAGATGTTCTGGAAGATCCGCCGCAACTGTGGGTCCTCCAGGATGGCATCAGTCGTCGCGTCGACGACCCGGCGGTCGACATCCACCTCGCGGGCGATGCCCGTGTTCGGGATCTCGATCCCGCCGGAGACGACCCGACCGTCGTCGTTGACGGAAAAGCCGCGTTCGAGCAACAGACGGATGACCCGCTGCTGGCTCGGGCTGTCCTCGAACTTTTCCATGATCGCTTCGAAGGAGGCGGACTGGTCGGCTGTCATAACTCCCCTTTCGTCGAGGGAGCGTCGGCGCGCCGGTCGTCGATCCGGGTCGCGTCGTCGAGTGCCCGGGCCAGCCCTTTGAACAGCGCCTCGACCTCGTGGTGGGCGTTTTCGCCCTCGACGCTCGCGTGCAGGGTGAGGCCGGCGTTCATCGCGAGCGAGCGCAGGAAGTGCTTCGCCATGACACTGGTGAACTCCCCGACAGTGGCCTGGGAGAATTCCCCCCCGAACTCGAAGTAAGGGCGGCCACTCACGTCCACGACGACGGTCGCGACGGCCTCGTCCAGCGGGACGCGCCGGTCGGCGAAGCGGTCGATCCCGCGTTTCTCACCCAAAGCCTCGGTGACGGCCTCGCCGAGCGTGATCGCGACGTCCTCGACGGTGTGGTGGTCGTCGACAGCGAGGTCGCCGTCACATCGAACGGTCAGATCGAACAGGCCGTGCGTGGCGAACGCATCGAGCATGTGGTCGAAGAAGCCGATCCCCGTCTCGATGGTCGACTCCCCGTCGCCGTCGAGATCGAGCGTCACCTCGATGTCGGTTTCGCCCGTCTCGCGGGTGACTGCGGCGGTCCGGTCGGTCATATCCGATTGCACGTCGGCATGGGTTAAGTGTCTACCTCACTCCCGCGATATCGAGACGGTCGTGCTATTCGGTGAGTCCGTCCCGGATCGAGATCGATCGCTGGGCGGCCAAGATCGTCGGCAGGACGCCGACCCCGAGCGCGAGCGGGAGCCACATCGCGAGCCGGATGGTTTCGGCCTCGGCGACGAAGCCCATCACCATCGGCACGAGGGCGAAACTGATCGAGGAGGCCGTCGCCGCGATGGCGTTGACCGGCGCGCTGTACTCGGGTGCGGCGTCCGTTCCGAACGCGACCAGAAGCGGATACACCCCCGAGACGAACACGCCGAGGGCGAACACCGCCGGGAACGTTGCCAGCCCGGAAACGACGAAAAAGGTGACGTAGAACAGCGGCAACACGCCGAGCTGGATCGCGATCAACAGCCGACTGTACGCAAATCGATCCGCGACGGCCGAAGACAGCAACCGACCGGGGATGTACGCCACGGTGAACGCCGACAGCAGGAGGTTCGATGTCGGCTGGCTCAGCCCGGCGGCCTCGATCCCGAAGGTCGGCAACCAGATGAACAGCGCGCCCTCGATCCCGGTGTGGAAAAACATCGCCAGTGCCATCGCCGAGATTTCCCGTGTCCGAAGGAGTTTCGCCAGCGCCGCCCGATCCAGAACGGCCTCACGGCCCTGTTCGAAGGGCAGGTCGAGTCGCCAGGCGAACGCAACCAGCGGGAGCAACGCGATGCCGAGTCCGAGATAGGCCAGCCGCCAGTCGCCGATAGCGATCGCGGCGGTCATCACCAGCGGCCCCGCGGCCGACCCGACCGCCCACGCCAGGTCGTAGATACCGAACGCCCGGCCCCGACCGTCGGGGTAAAGGTGGCTGAGGATCGGCCGATCGAGGCCGCGGACGACGCCGTCACCCAGTCCGCGGACCACGAGCACACCCAGGAAGATCAAAAACGTCGAGGCGAAGCCAAGGCCGACAATCGTGAGCGCGATGACCCCCAGTCCGAGGACGTACCATCGCTTGATGTCGAGTCGCCCCGCGACCACCCCGACGGCCGAGATCGCGATGACATAGCCAAGCGTGCCGGCCGGACTGAGCAGTCCAAGCAGCCCCATGCTAACCCCAAAATCGATGTGGAGTTCCGGGATGACAGCCCCGCGCATCTGGAGGCCGAGCCCGGAGAGGACAATCGCACCCAGAATGACGATGGTCCACTGACGGCGGAGGGCGGTTGGCGGGTCGTCTGTCACGCCTCAGAGGTCGGTTCGCGGCCGTGTTCAGTCCACCGGTCGCCCAGTCGACGCCCGCTATCGACTCATTCGACGGCCGCGATCGCGTCTTCGAGTGTGAACTTCCCCTCGTAGAGCGCGCTGCCGACGACGACCGCCGCCGCGCCGGTGGCTTCCAGGGCCCGGATGTCATCGACAGTCGCCACGCCGCCGCTGGCGATCACGGGGATGTCGACGGCCTCGACGACGCGTTCGACGGGGGCTGTCCGAACGCCCCCCAGTTGCCCCTCGACGTCGACGTCGGTGAAGAGGATGCCCGCCGCGCCCAGCTCGGCGTACCTGCCGGCGGCTTTCGCCGGAT
Source organism: Halorhabdus utahensis DSM 12940 (assembly GCF_000023945.1). Taxonomy (NCBI): domain Archaea; kingdom Methanobacteriati; phylum Methanobacteriota; class Halobacteria; order Halobacteriales; family Haloarculaceae; genus Halorhabdus; species Halorhabdus utahensis. Next base: position 2,162,488 of record NC_013158.1, on the reverse strand, counting down.
CGAGACCGGTCGATTCGGTCCACCCCGAGACGACGACCTCGCCGCCGCTGGCATCCAGGCTGACGAGCACGCTGTCCGGATGGGTCTCGCTGATCTCGGCGACGATCTCGGGATCCTCGACGGCGGCGGTCCCGAGGATGACGCGATCGACGCCCGCATCGAGGAGGGCCCGGGCGTCCTCGGCCGTGCGAATCCCGCCGCCGAGTTGGAGGTCGACATCGACGGTTGCTTGGATCGCCTCGATGGCGTCGGCGTTCGCACGTTCGCCCTCGAAGGCACCGTCGAGATCGATCAGGTGCAGGGTTTCCGCGCCCGCCTCGACCCATCGTTCGGCCGCATTGACGGGGTCGCCGTAGGTCTTTCCGGTGCCACGCTCGCCGCCGACGAGCTGGACGACCTGCCCGTCCTGCATGTCAACCGCCGGGATCACCTCGAAGTCAGGGAACATGTCCCTGGATCGACTGGCGCAGGCGTAAAGCGTGTCGGTCCGGCGGCTGAACCGTGAGTCGTAGCCGAACTGGCACTCGTTGCGCCCGTATCGCATATAAGTATCTCCCCATCGGATCCTGGGAACGGTGACCACCAATTGCGCTAACTCCTGCAGAGATGGGTTCTACCGCGCGAGACACCGATTTCGCCACGATAGAGATTTCGTGCTCGGGTAACCGAGAGTCGATCGAAACCCGCACGCTTATATAGAACCACAGACAAACATGCTATCGACTTATGAGCCAGCGAATGCAGGGACAGCCGATGATCGTCCTCGGCGACGATGCGGATCGTCTCAAGGACAAAGACGCCCAGAGCCACAACATTTCGGCAGCCCGCGCGGTCGCCGAGTCGGTCCGCTCGACGCTCGGACCGAAAGGGATGGACAAGATGCTCGTCTCCTCGATCGGGGACGTGACCGTCACGAACGACGGTGTGACGATCCTCGACGAGATGGACATCGAGAACCCGACGGCGAAGATGATCGTCGAGGTCGCCCAGACCCAGGAGGACGAGGCGGGCGACGGCACGACCACGGCCGTCTCGCTTGCTGGCGAACTCCTGAAAAACGCCGAAGACCTCCTCGAACAGGATATTCACCCGACCTCGATCATCCGCGGGTACGACATGGCAGCCAAGCGGGCCCGCGAAGAGATCGACGACATCGCGGTCCCGGTCGAGCCCGACGACGAGGAGATGCTCAAGAGCGTCGCGGCGACGAGCATGACCGGCAAGGGTGCGGAACTCAATCTGGACCTCCTCTCCGATCTGGTCGTCGACACGGCGCAGGCGGTCGCCGTCGAGGCCGACGACGGCTCGACGGTCGTCGATCTGGAGTTCGTCGACATCAAGTCCGCGCCCGGACGGCCCGTCGACGCCTCCCAGATCGTCCGTGGTGGCACCATCGACACGGATCCCGACCACGAGGACATGCCGAAAGAGGCCGAGGACGCCGACATCCTGCTGCTGGATGCGCCCTTCACCGTCAACGAGATGGAAAACGACGCGCAGTTGAGCGTCGACGACCCCGACCAGCTCCAGGAGTTCATCGAGCAGGAGGAACAGGCGATCCGGGAGAAGGTCCAGGCGGTCGCCGACGCCGGCGTCGACGTCGTGCTCTCGAAGAAGTCCATCGACGAGATGGCCCAGCACCTGCTCGCGCGCGAAGGAATCCTCTCGATCAGCCAGATCAAGCGAAGTGACCTCGAGTTCCTCAGCGAAGTCCTCGGAACCCAGCTCCACTCGAACCTGGACTTCGAGTCACTGTCGGCGGAGGACCTCGCCACGGGCGATATCTCGCGGGACCCCGAAGACGGGTGGTACGTTGTCGAAAGCGACGGCAACCACGGCGTGACACTGGTCATCCGGGGCTCGACCGAGCACGTCAGCGACGAGCTCGAACGCGGTATCACCGACGCACTCGACGTCGTCGCGGCGACGATCACCGACGGCCGCGTGCTGGCCGGTGGTGGCGCGACCGAGGTCGAACTCGCCGACCGACTCCGGGAGTACGCTGACGGCGTCAGCGGTCGCGAGCAACTCGCCGTCGAGGCGTTCGCGGACGCCTTCGATCTCATCCCGCGCGTCCTCGCGGAGAACGCCGGACTCGACTCCATCGACACGCTGGTGGAACTGCGTTCGGCCCACGAGAGCGGCGACGGTCACGCGGGGCTTGACGTCTTCGACGGCGATGTCGTCGATACGTTCGAGGCTGGCGTCGTCGAACCCGCACACGCGAAATCCCAGGCAGTGAGCAGTGCGGTCGAGGCCGCAAACCTCGTGCTCAAGATCGACGACATCATCTCGGCGACCGCGCTGGGCGAAGACTACGAGGACGAGGACGACGGCCAGGGTGGCGGCATGGGCGGTATGGGCGGCGGCATGGGTGGCATGGGCGGCATGGGCGGCATGATGTAGGAACTGCCCGGTTGCAACTCGCCAAAACCAGACTTCGATTCGCTCTTTTGACGAACGGACGACACCCGTCGAAGGAAGGTATCCGCGGAGAGTAACGCGTCCCCCAAAGATCGACAAACGGACACTCAGTAGTAACGCTTACAATACCAGATCGCACCGCCACTGAGGAGCGCAAACACCCCGAGGCCGAACGCATTCATCGCCGAAACGACGTAGACCGCCGAGTTCGGATCCAGCACGAACAGGTACGGAATCATCAATAACAGGAAAAACAGCGAAAAGGCGAAAATGTAGAAAAACTGCATCCGGCGATCACAGATTTCCACCATGAACATCGATGGCTCGTCCGTCATTGGTGTGGCCTCCCAACAGCGTTCAGGCGAGCGGACATACTAAGCACTCTTGGACGCCGCTGAAAAAACGTTTCCCTCCCGATCTGCGGTGTGCTGAGACGGATCTTCGATCGCCGAGTCGACGCTGCATGCCCTCGTCAGTTCCCAAACTGGATTCCTGGATTGATTGGCTCTTACGCGCGCGCATACGTTCGTGATAGTATTGTGAAGAAATAGTACGCCATTTCTATGAACGGGCCGACACATATTGAACGAACAGCACTACTGAGAATGGGTTCCGAGTTAGGGGTTGGCCGAACGGAAGCGACTCCCGGGAGAGAACGGGATGCATCACGGTGCCCCGTGGTTTCGTTATCGTAGAATCGGGCTGAAATTATAATGGAAAGTTTTATTAATGTCTGATTGAGAATATCGTACCATGCGGAGACCCAATAATCCGCTGGATGAACTGTCCAGACGTAAATACGTTCAGGCAATTGTCGCAGCCAGCGTCGCCGGTGCCGCTGGTTGTTCCGACGACTCGGGGGAAAATACCGACGGACCCGGAGGCAACGGAAACGGCAATGGCAATGGCAACGGCAATGGTAATGGCAACGGCAACGGCAATGGCAACGGCAATGGCAACGGGGATGGCCAACAGCCTGTCGACGAGGTGTTCACCGTCGTCGACAACAACATTCCCGAGCAGGCCAACATGTCCACCTGGCAGACGGGGGACCGCTCCACCGGCATCAACTGGATGACGGAGATCACGTCGGCGCGGACCCAGGGGCTCAACATCATCATCGACGGGCACACCTACGAGATGCCCCACGTCGATGGCGTCGAGGAGGTCGAGATCCCGACGCTACTCACGGACTATACGGTCGAGCCCCCGTATGACATGTACAACACCTACAACCAGGACATGTACTACTGGGACGAGGAAACGAACATCGACGCCGAGGCCCGGGTGACACACGACTACGTGTACTACGGGTACGATGGGAACATCTTCGCCTCGGACGTCTCGTTCGCCAGCGAGGCTGTCGATCAGTTCCGGCGTCACTTCTGGTACGAGGACGGCACGCGTCGACTTGAGCCGCGCAACTCCAACGCGCCGACGGGCGAGTCCGACCTGCCCGACGACGGGACCAACGCGTACGTCATGGAGACCGACACGGTCGAAGGGGTCGCCCAGACCGAGGCCCAGCCGATGCACCCGGCGTTCACCACGCCGTACGCCGAGCGGTACGCGGACGCCGCGGACTCGGACGCCGTGACGACGATCACCGACGAGCTCGAAGGCGACCGCGTCTCCATGCAGCGCTACGCCGACGAGGGCTGGGGTGGCAGCGTCTACAAGATCCCGTCCGCCGACGCCATCTCCGGGACCGACGCAACCCTGACCCTGCGGGACAACCATCCCAACGAGCACATCAACATCCCAACACTCCGCATCCGCTTTGCGACCGAAGACCGTGCACAGGTCATGCGGGCGCGTGGTCAGATCGATCTCGAGAACGGCGTCCTGCCGATGTCGACGGGGAACATCAACCGGAACTCCGTGCCTGACTACACCCAGGAGATCGCCCGCTGGCTCCAGATCGGTGGGGACCAGCTCATCTTCAACTTCAACAACAAACACCTCGGTCGCCTGTGGGTCCGGCGTGCGGCTGTCGCCGCGATCGACTGGAACCAGGTCGGGGCCAACGGATGGGGTCCCGAAGTCTCGGAAGCCAACCCCCACCACGTCGGCACACTCGAGTCCGTCGCCGAAGGGAACTTCTCCGACGAGTTCCTCGATCAGATGTACTCCTACCCGATCGAGGCCGACCAGGAACTGGCCGGCCAGTGGATGCGCCGGGCGGGCTACGAGAAACAGGGCGGCTCGTGGGTCGGCCCGGACGGCGACCGAGTCGACTGGAACCTGTCGTTCAACTCCGGCGAAGCCTCCTGGATCGGCGGCGTCCAGACCGTGATGGCCAACCTGGAGGACTTCGGCCTGGGCGTTACGCTCGACGGCAACGCCTGGTCGACCTACACCTCGCGGCTCGACTCGCCGAGCTACGACTACGACATCGCGCTGCAGTGGGCGAACTTCCAGACCATCACCGGCGCCTACGACTACCAGGGCGCATGGTGGTCGAACCCGCTGCTCAAGGGTAGTCCTGACGACGCCCCGTACTACGACATCACGGATGACGACGAAGTCGACGGGCTGGGTCGGCCGGTCCAGGAAGCCCCGATCCCCTCGGAGCCCGGCTCGATCGAAGCGCCGGATGGCGCTTACAAGATCCCGGACAGTATTCCGGGCGGCTCGGAGACCTACGACATGAAGGAAGTCGTCGAAGGTCTGCGTGAGCCCGGGATCACCATCGAGCAGGTTCGCGAGCGCGCGCAAGTTCCGGCCAGGTACTACAACTACTACCTGCCGAACTTCGTGTTCCACTCCTACTACAACGGCGTCTTCGGCAACGTCCGGGATCACAACTTCCCGCCGGCGGACCACGACGTCTGGGGCTCGACCAAGGAGTACGGATCGCGCAACTACAGCGTCCTCACCGGGATGCCACAGCTGAAGTACGACTCGGACTACCCCGACCCGCCCGCGGATCACCGAAGCTAAGTCCCGCCTGACACCCGGTCAGGTTCGGTACCGACCGACTGATTTTCGATCGCAAGCGTTCGTTTTTCCCACGTTCGAACCCCGGTCTCGGCGCTCAGTGGACCGACGTAACGGAGACAAAAAGCGACAAGGACTGCCCCTTACCGAACCCGTGTTGTAGAGTCTTCCGTCAAGGACACAACGTCCTCGACCACAGCCCGGACAGCTGGGGCCTCGATCACCGGTTGGCGAGCGCGTCGACCGCAGCCTCACGGACGAAGCCGATGTCGTCCTCGCGAAGCTCGGCCAGTCGGTCGCTCACGCCGGCGACGGCGTCGGGATTACGCTCCGCAGCCAACGCCAGCAGCGACGCGGCGCTCGCCCGGACGGCCGGTGACTCGTGATCGAGGAGGTCGCCGAGGGCATCGGTGGCGTCGAGGGCGGCCGACGCGACGGCGTCCGGGGCCGCGGGACTGATTCCCGTGAGAGCCTGACTGGCGCTGGCCCGGACCATCGTTGCGTCGTCGTCGAGGCGTTCGGCGACCCGATCGACGTGCTCGGCCACGGGTTCGGGGTCGGCCTTCGCGAGTGCGACCAGGGCGTCGAGGACGACCGCCCGGATTTGGGGATCCGGGTCCGCGAGTAGCTCACAGAGGGTACCGACGGCCGGCCGGACAGCATCGGGATCGGCGGCCGCGACTTCGTAGATCGCGTGGCCGGCGGCCTGTCGGGCGTCACGGAGACGCTTGCGGCCTTCGTCGGCCATGTCGTCGACCCGCGAGCCCATGTCCGGGGCACGTCGACGGGCCGACGCGTCGACCGGAACCTCGACGTCCGCACTCGAGTCCAGCACCGCGAGGAGCCGGTCGGTCACGGGTGCGACGGCGTCGGGTCGCTCCATCGAGACCAGGCCGAGAAACCGCACGGCGTGGGTACGGGCGTGGCCGGCGTCGGCGTCGAGGAACGAACGCACGTCTTCGACGTAGTCTGCACAGGCTGCAGGATCGGTCCGGGCCGCCTCGAGCAGTGCCTCGAGGGCGTTCCATCGGACGATGGGGTACTCGTCCGTCAGCAGGTCGGCAAGAGTGTCGCTCTCGTCGAGAACAGTGTCGCCGGGGAGTGATCCCGCGAAGATGGCACTCGCGCCGGCCCGAACCTCGCGGTCAGTGTCCGTAAGGAGGTCGGCGATCGACGCCACACGGTCATCAAGCACTGACGGGTCCCGACCGGCAAGGATCTGAAGCCCGTCGAGGCCGTACCGACGGAGCGTCGGATCGTCGGCCGAGAGCATGGCACCGAACTCTGAAGCGTCCTCGGGATCCGGATCCGATCGGTTTTGTCGAAGGAGCGTGGTCGCGCGCTCGCGTGGGTCGTCAGTCATCAGTACCACGTTGCGGTGCCCACCCGAAAAACGGTGTCGCTCGAATCGCTGTGTCGAGGGTTCGCGGTGAGAATTCCATTCCTATCCCTGAATGACATAATACTTCAGATTGGAATTGGACACAGTAAAAGGGATTCGATGACGGAAAATATAATAGGACGAATTCACCATATACGTTCAGAGTATGGGTTACTACATCAACCGTATCGCACAGGCGGTTATTACAATGATCGCCGGGATGTTCGTTACGTACGCGTTGTACCGGTTCATGCCCGGAAGTCCGCTGGACGCCATCATCGCGGACCTGATCCAACAAGAGTTGGGCGGTGGATCGGGGGGAGTCAACCCACAGGAGATCGCCCGGCAGGCAGAACAGTTGACCGGGATCAATCCTGATGAGGGGATCATCGAGGGGTTCATCGGGTATAGCACTGACATCGTCCTCTATCAGAACTTCGGGCAGTCCATCTTCTATAACAGGGGGGTCTTCGACATCCTCTTCCGGGCGATGCCGTGGTCGATTTTCATCAGCGTCTACGGTCTCCTGCTCGGGTACACGGCGACGATCGTCATCGGCGCCATCATGGCGTGGTACGAGGGGACCAGGATCGACTCGGGGCTGGTCGCGTACGTCCTGACGATGAACTCCATTCCGTACTATGTCATCGCGGTCGTGATGCTCGTGTTCCTGGGCTACGAGTGGGAACTGCTTCCGACCGGTGGCCGGTACCCATCGAACGCGACGCCGGGCTTCAACCTCGAATTCATGATTGGAATGGTGCGACACGGGGCGATGCCAATCCTCTCTAGCTTCGTCGTCGGGTTCGCGTCCGGATCGCTCAACATGCGGGGGAACGCGGTCCGGATCATGGGGTCAGACTTCATCCGGTCGGCGGAGATCCGGGGGATCGGCGTCAACCGAATACTGACGCGGTATCTCACGCGGAACGCGATCCTGCCGATCTACACCGGCATGATGATCGGGATCGCACGGCTGTTCAGTTCGAGCGTCATCACCGAACAGATCTTCCAGTACATCGGGCTCGGGTACTACACGTTCGAGGCCCTGATCCAACGGGACTACCCGCTGTTGATGGGATCGTTCCTGTTTTTCACGTTCATCACCATCCTCGGGATCCTGTTCGCCGACCTGACGTACGGGCTGATCGACCCGCGTGCCGGAACCGGTTCAACACGGGAGAGCTTCTAACATGACTGATAACGACTCTGAACTGCGGACGGACGGTGGCACGGCCGAGGAGATGATCTTCGGAACCGGCGAGGATATGGAGGCGGCAAGGATGTCGACGCGTGAGCGGCTCACGCGGTTCGCCGACCGGTACATCCTCGCGCCGCTCCGGATCGGATGGAGCGACTGGCGGACCCGGGTCGGTGGCCTCGGATTGCTGTTTTACATCTTCCTGGCGACGGCGGGCGTCGTGCTGGTCGACCAGCCGGAACTCAACGAGGGGCCGCGATACCAGGGTGCGTTCGTCGACTGGAGTGTGCCCTTCGGGACCAACAATCTCGGAGAGTCGATCTTCGAACTGATCGTCCATGCCACCCCGGCGATGCTCAAGATGGCCGCAGGGGGCGCACTTATGACGGTCGGCGCGGGCGTCCTCGTCGGCTTCGTCGGCGGATACAAGGGCGGTCTCGTCGATCGGGTCATGATGACGATCACGGACATTCAGGCGGTCCTGCCGGGCCTCCCGCTGATCATCGTGCTCGCGGGGATCTTCTCGCCCAGGGAACCGTTCATCGTGGGTGTCGTCCTCGCGATCGACACGTGGCCGGGGCTGGCACGGGCACTACGGTCACAGGTATTGACGCTCCGGGAGGAGGACTACATCGAGGCAGGGCGAGCACTGGGGCTGTCTTCGGCGACACTGATCAGACAGGATCTGATCCCGAAGCTCGCGCCGTACATCCTCGTCAACATGGCCGGCGCGGCCACACAGGTGCTGAAAGCCTCTGTTGCGCTTTACTTCCTGGGCGTCCTGCCGTATTCGACGCTCAACTGGGGCGTGATGATGAACAACGCATACGAGACTGGCAACGCGGTCTCACAGATCGGCCACGCCGGGCACTGGCTGTTCTTCCCCGCAGCGTTCCTCTCGGGGATGACGTTCGTGCTCGTGTTGTTCGCCCAGGGGCTCGACAAGGTGTTCAACCCGCGGCTGCGTGCCCGGCACGCACAGACGACACCTGACGAGGAAAGCGAGCCCCAGTCGAGCGGTGAGGTGATGTAAGTGTTGGAGACGACAACGGACGGATCCGATCGGGGCGTACCGGAGCCGAGTAACGTGAGTTGGAGGTGCTAAGTATGGCAACCGAAGAACCGACGCAGTACGGCCGACAGGTATCGACTGAGGACCACATCCTCGAGGTCGAGGACGCGACCGTGCGCTTCGACTTGGATCGCGGACAGTCGACGGTACTGGATCACGCCAGCCTCGACATCCGCCGCAACGAGATCATCGGAATCGTCGGCGAGTCCGGGTCCGGGAAGTCGATGTTCGCCGCGTCGCTGCTCGACGTGGTCGAGGATCCCGGCTTGCTGACTGGCGAGATTACCTACTACCCGGAGAACCCGAAGACCCTCCCGCAAGGGATCACGACCGACGCCGACGGCGCGGTCAAGATCCTCGACCTGAACAAAGAACAGAAGCGGCGCTACCGATGGGAGGAGGCCGCGATGGTCTTCCAGGGCGCGATGAGTTCGTTCAACCCCACCATGAAGATCGGGGCCCACTTCAAGGAGACCATCCGCGCGCACAACGCGGATTTAGACGAGCGAATGACCCACGCACGGGACCTCTTCGACGCGTTGCACCTCGACGCGGACCGGGTGTTCGGGTCCTACCCCCACGAACTCTCCGGCGGGATGAAACAGCGCGCGCTGATCGCGCTCAGCCTCGTCCTCGAGCCGGAGATGCTGGTGATGGACGAGCCGACCGCGGCCCTGGACATGCTGATGCAGCGCTCGATCATCGCAATGTTGCGGGAGCTCCAGGACGAGTTCGAATTGACGATCCTGTTCATCACCCACGACCTGCCGCTGGTGGCCGGGCTGGCAGACCGGCTCGCCGTGCTGTACGCCTTCGAGTTCGTGGAGGTCGGCTCTGCCTACAAAGTCCTCAAGAACGCGTCCCATCCCTACACCAGGGCACTGCTGCGTTCACTGCCGAGCATCGACTCGGTCGTCGAAGAGATGCAACCGATCGAGGGGGCGGCTCCCGACCCCGTGAGTATTCCATCGGGGTGTCGGTATCATCCGCGGTGTCCGATCGCCGACGAGCAATGTACCGTCGAGGACCCCGATCTGATGGACGTCGAGGACGAACAGGTAGCCGCATGCTTCTATCCGGAAGAGTCGCGAGAGACGATCACGTATTCGCTTCACTCAGGCGTCGTAGAGGAGGACATGTAACATGAGCGAAACTGAATCAGACGAACCACTGCTCTCGATGGAGGACGTCGAGGTACACTTCAAACCCGGCGGCGTTATCGAGAAAGCGCTCTCCGAGGAGATCGTTCGGGCCGTCGACGGAATCTCCCTCGAAGTCGAGGAGGAGGACATCGTCGCACTGGTCGGCGAGAGCGGGTGTGGCAAAACCACGCTCGGGAAGGCCGCGATCGGCCTCCAGCGACCGACCGGCGGTTCGATCAAGTACCGTGGCCAGAACATCTGGAAGGCGAAGGACCGCTCGAGCGACGCCAAGATCTCGAAGGACGAGATCCAGCAGGCGTTGCAGATCATCCACCAGGACCCGGGGAGTGCGCTCAACTCTTCCCGGCGCGTTCGGGCGACCCTGGCTGACCCACTCAAGCGGTGGCGCAAGGAACTCGGCCCCGACGAGCGCCTCGAGACGATCTATCACTTCCTCGAGTACGTCGGGATGACGCCGGTCGAGGACTACGCCGAGCGGTTCCCCCACCAGCTCTCGGGCGGCGAACAACAGCGGGTCGTCCTCGGGCGGGCGCTGTTGACGAATCCCGACCTCGTGCTCGCGGACGAGGCGGTGTCGGCGCTGGACGTCTCCCTGCGCGTCGAGATGATGGACCTGCTGCTCGAACTCCAGGACATGTTCGGGACCTCGTTCGTGTTCGTCTCCCACGACCTGGCGAACGCCCGCTATCTCACGAAGAAGTCCGACGGCCGCATCGCCGTGATGTACCTCGGCGACATCGTCGAAATCGGTGATCCCGACGAGCTCATCGAGAACCCGACCCACCCCTACACGAAGGTGCTGCGGTGGTCGACGCCGCCGGCCGACCCGGACGTGGCCAGCGAGACCATGCACATGCAGCCGCCGGTCCGCCGGATCGACATCCCCGACCCCGCAGATCCGCCGGAAGGCTGTAAGTTCCACACCCGGTGTGAGCACGCTCGCGAGGTGTGTAAACAAGAGGACCCGGACCTCTACGACGCCGATGGCACCGATGCGAAGTGCTTCCGGGCGCTGGACAACCACGAGTACTGGCACAGTGAGGAACTCACGGATCGCGAGGAACTCGGCTTCACCTCAAGCCTGGACGAGGAAGAGCCGGCGGACGACTGACGTCGACGGGCGGTATTTTTTGTCTCGCCGTTTGTGGATGTAAAAACAGATTTATAGCCGTCGAGTGGCCTCTCTATAACATGGCACAACAGGCTGGCGACCCGACGCTTTCGGTACTCTCAGAGGAGTCCCAGCGCATCGACGGCAAGGACGCGCGTTCGATGAATCTCACGGCCGCCCGGGCGATGGGCGAGGCCGTCAGGACGACGCTCGGTCCGCGAGGCATGGACAAGATGCTCGTCGACTCGACGGGCGACACTGTCGTCACGAACGACGGCGTCACCATCCTCGACGAGATGGAGGTCGAGCACCCAGCGGCCAACATGGTCGTCGAGGTGGCACAGAGCCAGGAGCAGGAGGTCGGCGACGGCACCACCTCGGCGGTGATTCTCACGAGCGCGTTGCTCGACGCGGCCGAGGACTTGCTTGAAAACGACGTGCACCCGACGACGATCACCGCCGGGTTCGAGCAAGCGGGCGACCACGTCGCGAGTGTCCTCGACGACCTGGCGATTGATCTCGACGCCGAGGACACGGAGACGCTCGAAGCGATCGCCTCGACAGCGATGACCGGCAAGGGGGCCGAATCCGAGAAGGACCATCTGACGACGCTGGTCGTCGACGCCATCCGGGCGGCGGTGCAGGCGGACGGCACGGTCGATCGCGACGCCGTCACGATCAAGACCTTCGCGGGCAGCAACCTCGCCGATTCGCGGCTGATCGAAGGGGTCACCGTCAGCAAGAACCCGCCACACGACGCGATGCCGACGGACCTCGCCGAGGCCGACGTACTGGTGTACGAGGGAGAGATCGAAGTCCCGGAACTCGAGACCGCGACCGAGACCCGCGTCTCGGACTTCGAGGAGGTGACCGAGTACCTCGATCAAGAGCAGGCGGCCATCCAGGAGGACGTCGAGGCCATCCTCGAAACCGGGGCGGACGTCCTGATCACGGAGGGCGGGATCGACGATCCGGCCCAGAAACTGCTTGCTGAGGCGGACATCCTGGCACTGCGCCGTGTCGACGACGAGGACCGACGGCGACTCGCCGAGGCGACCGGTGCGTCGCGGATTTCGGACCTCGAAGCCGCGACACCCGAGGATCTAGGACGGGCCGGGGAAGTCGGCCAGGAACGGGTTCGGATGCCGCTGTGGCGCGGTGACGCCCGACCCGAGCGGATCACGTCCTTCACCGACGTCGACAGCGTGGCCGGGACGATCGTCCTCCGGGGCGGGACCGAACACGTCGTCGACGAGGTCGAACGCGCACTCGAGGACAGCCTCGACGTGCTCGCGGCGGCCATCGAGGACGGCGAGATCCTGCCGGGGGCCGGAGCGGTCGAGATCGAACTCGCACTCGCACTCGAGGACGCGGCCGACGGGGTCAGCGGGCGCGAGCAACTCGCCGTCGAGGCCTTCGCCGACGCGCTCGACATCTCGCCGCGGACGCTCGCGGAGAACGCCGGCCACTCCCCGATCGACGCGCTCGTCGACCTCCGCGCGCGCCACACCGACGGCGAGGTGAGCGCCGGAATCGATGCCGAGAGCGGCGAACTCATCGACGCAGCCGCCGAGGGAATCGTCGAACCCCGCCGTGTGAAGGCGACGGCGTTCGACGCAGCGATCGAGGCGGCACGGACGATCCTCCGGATCGACGACGTCGTCTCCGCCGGCGATCTCTCGACGAGCGGCGACGACGACGGCGGCGCACCCGGAATGTAGCGCCGTCGAGACACCACTCGGTTCTGTCGTCGACCTGCGGTTTCGACCGTTTCTGTGGGAGTGGCTCGGCCGGACTCCACAAGATACAAATACTCGATTACGTTTGTTTGAACTATGGTAGAGATTCGGGCACTCAACTCGGCCAGGCAAGAAGCGAGTGGGATCCGGATGGTATTGCTGGCCGTCTGGTACTGGATCAGCAGTCACGTCTCGCTCACGATCGCCATCTTCGGCGCGCTGTTGATGGTGATCGGAGCAGCGGTTCTTCAGGGTCCGGGGGCAGCGCCAGGAGTGTACGAGGCACCGTTGCAGAACATCATGGCAGGGATGTTCGGTGTGTGGGGCTTCTCGTTCATCCTGCTGGGACTGTTCTTCGACATCATCCTCCGACTCCTCGGAGTCTGGCAGCAGCGACAGGCGTCGAAGGTCTGACTGAGCGCTTTCGAAACGGTAGGCACGTTTTCTCGCCCGTTGATCGACAGTTTTGCCCCGAGAACCGTCACCACGCTTAACCCGATCGTTTTCGTACCCGGACGGTATGACTGCCTTCACGGGACCGACCGAGCAGCATCGACGGACCCGCCGCCTCGAAACGGGCTGGCGATTTCACCATGGGGACGCCGAGGGGGCAGCCGACCCGGACTTCGCGGACGACGACTGGCGTCCCGTCGAGGCCCCTCACGACTGGAGCATCGAGGGACCGTTCGATCCGGAGAGTCCGGCCGGCAGCGCGCAGGCGTTCCTGCCCGGTGGCGTCGGGTGGTACCGCCGCGAGTTGCCGAGCGACGTCGAAGGCGAGACCGTCTACCTTCGCTTTGACGGCGTCTATCGCGACAGCGACGTCTATCTCAAGGGCGAGCACGTCGGCAACCGGCCGAACGGATACACGAGTTTCAATCACGACGTCAGCGGGGTCGAGGGTAGCGAGACACTCGCCGTCCGGGTCGACAATACCGACCTGCCGAACTGCCGGTGGTACTCCGGGTCGGGTATCTATCGACACGTCCACCTGATCGAGACATCTGCGCTGCACGTGGTCCCGTGGGGCACAGACGTCCGCACGCCGGCCGTGACGGAGCGTCGTGCCAGGGTAGACGTCCACACCGAGGTGGCCAACGACGCCGAGGAGGCGGCCGTCTGTACGCTCTCGACGACGGTCTACGACCCGGCGGGCGAGGTCGTCGCCGAGGCCGCGACCGAGCAGCGATTCGCCGCCGGACAGCAACACACGTTCGAGCAGGAACTCGCCGTCGCGGAGCCCGCGTTGTGGTCGCCGGAGACGCCCGAACGGTATCACGTCCGAAGCGTCGTCCACCGCCAGGACCCGGACGGGACGGCGGAGACGACGGGCGAACCGGTCGACGACTACGTGACGCAGTTCGGCATCCGGACGGTCACGTTCTCGGCCGACGAGGGGGTGTTGCTCAACGGCGAGTCGATGAACCTCAAGGGAGTCAACCTCCATCACAGCGCCGGTGCGCTCGGGGCCGCCGTGCCCGAGCGCGCGCTCGAACGCCGACTCGAAACTCTGGCAGCGATGGGGGCGAACGCCATCCGGACCGCCCACAATCCGCCCCAGCCCGAGCTACTGGAACTCTGTGACCGGATGGGCTTTCTAGTCATCGACGAAGCGTTCGACAAGTGGCGTCACGAGAAGACCGGGAAATTCTTCGAGGAGTGGTGGCGCGAGGACCTCGCAGCGATGATCCGCCGGGACCGCAACCACCCGTCGGTGATCGCCTGGAGCGTCGGCAACGAAAGCTACGACCACGGCGAGGCGGAGATGCTCGACGATCTGGAAATGCTGGTCGAGGCAGCCAACGACCTCGATCCGACGCGGCCGGCGACCTACGGCAGCCCGGCCTGGGGCGACGGCCACGAGGGGATCCTCAAGAACGCCGAGGCGGTCGCCGAGCGGGTCGATCTCTTCTCGGGCAACTACATGGAACACCACTACGACGACCTCCGCGAGCGGGGCGTCGACGTGCCGATCGTCGGTTCGGAGTGCCGGCCGTTCTTCCGTGGGTCGGGCGACGATCCGCTGGCGTTCGTCCCGCCGAACCCGTGGTTCGACGTCGCCGAGCGCGACGACGTTGTGGGGCAGTTCATCTGGAGCGGCTTCGACTATCTCGGAGAGGCGCGCGAGTGGCCGAGCAAGGGCTGGCCGACCGGCTTGATCGACACCTGCGGCGTGCCCAAGCCCCCGGCCGCCTTCCATCGGAGCGTCTGGAGCGACGAACCGATGGTCGAGATCGCGGCGTTCGATCCTGCTCGCGAGCGCGCGCCGGCCCGACCGGCGTGGTCCTGGCCGGCGCTCGCCGGTCACTGGACGTTCCCCGACCGCGAGGACTCCCGCGGGTTCGTCCACGTCGTGACGTTCACCAACGCCGAGACGGTGACGCTCTATCAGAACGACGAGCGCCTCGGCGTCCAGCACCTCGCGGACAACCCCGACCACATGATCGAGTGGTACGTCCCCTACGAGTCGGGGACGTTGCGGGCCGTGGCGGAGACCGACGGCGAGGTCGTCGCGACTCACGAACTCCAGACGGCGGGCGATCCGGCCCGGGTCGAACTCGATCCCGACCGCGAGGCCATCACGGCCGACGGGCAGGATCTGGTGTACGCCGACGCGCGGATCGTCGACGACGACGGCGTCGTCGTGCCGCGGGCCGACCACGAGATCGAATGCTCCGTCAGCGGCGCTGGCGACCTCGCCGGCGTCGACAACGGCGACCTGGCGAGCAACGAGTCCTACACCGACTCCCGGCGGTCGGCCTACCACGGAACGGCGCTGGCGATCGTCCAGGCTGATCGTTCGCCCGGCGAGGTGACGATCACGGCCGACGTCGAGGGCCTCGAGGGCGACGAGGTGACGATCCCGGTTCAGGCCCCGGAGTGAGCGTTCCTGTCTTCCGGACTGATCCGAAACCGTCCGGTCTGTCCATATTGATTGCGTGGTATTGTGTATATCGCAAAATATAATTGCGCTGTAGCTGCTAGCGAAGGTACGATGTCAATACTCGACGACGACGATAGAGCGGAAGTCTCGGAGCTACTCGAAGACATGGACGAGCCGATCGACATCCACGTCTTCACCCAGGACGATTGTGAGTACTGTGAAGAGACGGTGGCACTGGTCGAGGACGTTGCCAATCTCAGTGACGCGGTCGAGATGGGCGTCCACGACATGGACGACCCGCTGGCGAGCGACCTCGGCGCTGATCGCTACGAGGGCGGCCCCGTGACGGTCATCACCCGTGAGGATATCGATGGCGTCCGGTACTTCGGGATCCCATCGGGTCAGGAGTTCAGTTCGTTCCTCCAGGACATGATCACGGTCTCGACCGGCGAGCCGGATATCGACGAGAGCGTCCTCGAAGAGATCGCCGAAATCGACGACCCGGTCGAGATCACCGTCTTCGTGACGCCGACCTGCCCGCACTGCCCGAAGGCAGTCCAGACGGCCCACAACTTCGCCGTGGCCAACGAGAACATCACCGCCAACTCGGTCGAATCCCAGGAGTTCATGGAGCTCTCCCAGGAGTTCGGCGTCCGGGGCGTCCCTCAGATCAACGTCAACGGGACCGACGGCGAGTTCACGGGTGCGCTCCCGCCCCAGCAGTTCCTCCAGGAAGTCAAGGGAGCCCTCTAGGCCACCCAACCAACGGGCGGTCGACCGATCGAACCCCTTAATCCCCCTGCCGGCCTATCCTCGAGTGGCAGCGGGAGCCCGGCTCCCGTGCCCGGGACGTGCGTTCCGACAGCGTCGGAACGCTGCTTACGGGCATGAGGAAAGTCCCCCCACCGTCCGGGCAGGCGACCGGGCGCAAGCCCGGGGCGGGAGACCGCCGGCGCTGGAACAGAAACGAGACCACTCGCCCCGACCGATGAGGTGTGTGACCCCTGAGTGACAAAGTGCGGTCGATCCCCGCCGCAAGGCGGCCGGTCGGCCGGGCGAACAAACGACGGGAAGCCCAACCCACCGAGGGCGCGTCGACGGGCGAGAACGGCTGGAACGGCGAATCCTCGCCGGTGCAAGTCCGCGTGACTGGTAGCCTGGACACGACGCGGACGCGTAGCCGAATGCCGACAACAGAAGGGGGCTTACTCCCCGCAGCCACCGTTTCTACCTCAGGAGTGGCGAGGCTGACCAGGATTGATCGCTGCCGTGACCCACTCGCTTATCCGGGAGCCACCGCTACCGACGCGTATGCCCGAAACACTCGAAGTCGCCTGCGAGAACGACGACTGCGAACTCGACATGGTCGAACTCCACTACACCTACGACATGCCTGAGGACGTCACCGTCGCGGACTTCCAGTGTCCCTACTGCGGGGAGACGGAACCACTCCGCAAGATCGAGGTCTGACGGCGAAAACGAGCGGTCACCGTCTGTGTGTCGCTCGCCGCTCAGAGATCGCCGATCGCCGCCGCGATCGCGTCGTAGTCCGGGAACTCCGGCCATTCCGCCGCGACCCACGCGTATTCGACAGTCCGGTCTCCGTCGATGAGGAACGCGGCCGGGCGGGGCTCGCTGACGCCCGCCATCCCGTCGAGATCGTGGACGATCCCGTAGGTCTCGGCAACACCATTCTGTGGGTCGCTGAACAGCCGATAGGGCAGGGCCGCCTCCGCGATGAAGTCCTTGTGCTCGTAGGGCGAGGAGATCGAGAGCCCGACGACGGTCAGGTCGTCGCCGCTGCCCCACCCGCGCTCGGTGATCTCGTTCCAGATGTACGTCGCCGGGAAACTCCCGTCCATCGGAAAGAAGACGAGCAGGACGGGACCGTCGGCCGTGAGATCTGACAGCGCGACGTCCTCCCAGTACTCATCGGTGACCAGCGGGCGCTCGAAGTCCGGGGCCGCTTCGCCGGACTGAGGATGCTCGGCCGGGCCGAGGTCGACGACGTCGAAGGGCAACTCCATGTCAGGCCTCCCCGTAGGTCCGATCGAGGTACTGGACGATGCGCTCGCTCTCGCTCATCGTCACGCCGGTGCGTTCGTCGATGATCACCGGGACCGCACGCTGGCCGCTGACCCGCTTGACGGCGTTGCGCTCGGAGTGCAGCGGCTCGACGAAGCGTGACTGATAGTCGAGGTCGTATTCCGAGAGCGTCCGCGCAACGCGCTCACAGAACGGGCAGGCCTGGAGTCGATACAGGGTGATGGTCGCGTCGCCTTCCTCGGACGCGTCGGTTGTGGACTCGCTCATGGCGTTCTATGCTGGCTTGGGGCGAACAACGGGTAAACACTGTGCTGGCTGCAGTTTTCGAGGACGGGCCCGACGCGACCGCCGAGCGAGGCCAAACCGTCATGTAGCTCCCGCCCGGACCCGAGTTATGGACGTACTGATTATCGGCGGTACTGGCGTCATCTCGACCGGCATCACGCGACAACTCGTCGAGGCGGGCCACGACGTGACCATCTTCAACCGCGGGGAGACTGACATCGACATCCCCGAGGCAGTCGCAGAGATCCACGGAGATCGCTTCGATCACGATGCGTTCGAATCCACAGTCGCGGACGTCGACGTGGACGTCGTGATCGACATGATGTGTTTCAGCGTGGAGGACGCCAAAAGCGACATCCGGGCCTTCGCCGGGGAGATCGAGCAGTGCATCTTCACCAGTACGGTCGACGTCTATCACCGGCCGCCCGAGCGTAATCCGGTCACTGAGGACGCCGCCCGCGAGCCGCCGGTCAGCGACTACGCCGAGGGCAAGGCCGCCGCCGAAGATCGCTTCCGTGAGGCAGAGGCCGAGGGTGCCTTCGACGTGACGATCATCCGCCCGTGGAGCACCTACGGCGAGGGCGGGAGTATTTTCCACACCTTCGGCGGCGACACCTACTACATCGAACGAATCCGGCAGGGCAAACCCATCGTCGTCCACGGTGACGGGACCTCGCTGTGGGGCTCGTGTCACCGTGACGACGTCGCCGCCGCGTACGTCAACGCCGTCGGCAACGAGACGGCCTACGGCGAGACCTATCACGTCACCAGCGAGGAGGTCATCACCTGGAACCAGTACCACCGCCGGGTCGCGGCCGCACTCGACGCACCGGAACCCGACCTCGTCCACATCCCGACCGACGAGCTCCGGGACGTCGCACCGGAGCGCACGGAGATGCTCCGGGATCACTTCCAGTACAGCACCGTCTTCGACAACAGCAAGGCCAAACGCGATCTGGACTTCGAGTACACGGTTTCCTTCGAGGACGGCGTCGAACGGACCGTCGCATGGCTGGACGAACACGACGGGATCGAGGTCGGCGAGGGTGACGCCTTCGAGGACGACCTCGTCGCCGCCTGGCGGGAGTCGACCGACGACTTCGTCGCCGACTTCGAGTGAAACCCGTCGGGCGGCGGTTTCCTGTGAGAGAAGCGACGAATATGGCGTGTCGAACCCTATAAATAGCTGTCTGTCATTATTACTCATCACTGATGGATTCGAACACGCTGGATCTCTCTCCTCCACACCAGAGCGCACTGACGACGCTGGTCAACGAGTACGCCGAGTCCGACTCGCCGGTCAAAAGCGCCCGGATCGCCGAGCAGGTAAACCGAACGGAAGGGTCGGTCAAAAACCAGATGCGAAAGCTGTCAGCGCTCGGGCTGGTCGACAGCGTTCCGGGGCCACGTGGCGGCTATCAACCGACGGAGAAGGCCTTCCAGGCGCTGGAACGCGATCAGGACGCCGACGGCGAAAAGGTCGTCGTCGCCCAGAACTTCGAGCGCGTCGACGTGACTGTCGACGAGGTCACGCTCACGAACGTCCACCACCCAACCGATTGTCGTGCCCGGGTCCACTTCCAGGACATCCTCGACGGCATCGACATCGGCGACGCCCTCGCCGTCGGCCCGACGCCGGAGTTCGACCTCGTCGTGGTCGGCGAGGTACTCGAGATCCTCGGCACCGGCGACGAAGTCATCCTCGAGATCGGCAAGATGGAAGCGCCCTTCGTCGACGAAGCCCTGTGATTCGACGGCGATTGTCATCCATGAGCTGTCGATGACGCGCCACCAGCATCGGATCAGATGTACTCACCGAAGCTACCCGGCGAGACGCGATTCTCAGCCCTCGGTGACGCCCCACTGAATGTTCGCCCAGAGGCGCTCCCAGACGTAATAGAGGACGGTCTTCCCGACCGCGGCCGTGAGTCCGATCTTCGCCGAGGAGCCGAGCTGGCCGGTGTAGACGAAGGCAACGAGAAACACCAGTGACGTGGCGAACACCCGGTAGGACGCCGCCTTTACGATCGAACGACGATGTTTGTCCATCCCTCACCTCCGATCCGTCTGCCGGTCCGGGGACCAGTATCCGGGCGGCGGGGCAACGAGTGTTGCATTCGTAGGTGGGCCTGCGGACGCCACCCCCAAATATCTAATTACATCTAATTAGATTTGCCGTGTCCGGTGAGAACGTCACTATCGGGGGGCGAACTCGGAACCGGCGGAGAGACACCCTCGCTACGCGGGGTGACGCCCCACTGACGAGTGTCGTGACAAACGCACACGGCGACAGGCACAGCAGGACCAGAAAGAGGAACCCCCGAACGAATTACGCCGCCGCGGTTGCCGCGAGTGCCGTCTCGATGTCGTCACCGATTTCCTCGATGAGGTCCGGCACGGCCGCCTCGACGGCGTCGGTCATCCCCTCGCCGTACTCGAAGGGGTTCTCGACCTCGATGGCGAAGATGGTGATCTCGGGCATCGACTGGCCCATCGCCTCGCCCAACGTCTGGAGTGTCCCCAGCCCGACGTTGTGGGTCGCCAGTCCGCCCGAGTCATCGCCCGGCTCGACCTCGCTCGGGGAGAACTCGTAGTAATCGCCGGGCGTCCCGCCGTCGGTCTTGATCGCGTCGACGAGGAAGACGTGGTCGTACCCGCTGAGTTCCTGGATGAGCATGAGTCGACCGGAGGTGTAGGTCTCGACATCCAGCCGGTCGCCAAAGCGCTCGCCGAGCGCTTCCGTGACGTCCAGACCGACCACGTCGTCGCGCTTGATGTCGTTGCCCAGGCCGAGTAAGAGTGCGTTCATGATGGGGATGCGGTGTGATGTGTAGGTGTCGTGCCGTGGTGCGGTGTCGTGTCGTGGTGTCCGCCGTTCTCAGCGACTCATCGAGGCGACCGTCTCGCCGTCCTGTTCGAGTTCGAGTTCCAGGGGCATCTCGCCGATGGCGTGGGTCGAACACGACAGGCAGGGGTCATAACACCGGATGACGCTCTCCATCTTGTTGAGGATGCCCTCCGGGATCTCGGGGCCGTCGATGAACGTCTCGGCGGCGGAGGTGACGCCCTTGTTCATCGCGCCGTTGTTGTGCGTCGTGGCGACGATGAAGTTGGCGTTCTCGACTTTGCCGCCGTCGTCGATGGTGTACTCGTGGATGAGCGTCCCGCGCGGGGCCTCGATGACGCCGACGCCCGTGCCCGCCTTCGGCTTGGTCGGAATGTTCGTGATCCCGTCGTAGACATCGTCGTCTTCGAGCAACTCCTGGATGCGCTCGACGCAGTACAGCATCTCGATGAGCCGCGCCCAGTGGTAGTACGTCGAGCGTTCGTGGACTGCCCCCTCGGCCGCATCCATGAACTCGACCCACTCCTCGTGGGCCTGTGGGGTCCGCACGTCGTCGACGGCGTTCAGGCGTGCGAGCGGGCCGACGCGGTACTGGCCGTCCTCGAAGCCGCGGTCCTTGTAGTAGGGGAACTTGAGATAGCTCCACTCCTTGGAGCGCTCGGCGATGATATCCCGATACGCGCCGTCGTCGATCTCTTCGAGTTGGTCACCACTCTCGTCGACCAGCCGGATGTCCCCGTCGTAGTGTTCGAGGCCACCCTCCTCAGTCACGAGGCCCATATAGCCCGTCGGGTAGGTGGCGTAGTCCAGGGTGTCGTCGTCCATCTCCTCGAAGATGTCCTTGAGGAGGTCGATCGTCTCCCGGACGTATCCGGCGAGTGGCTGACTCTCTTCGAGCAGGTCCTCGCCGTCTTCCCGGTCGAGCGTGTTCGAGACGCCGCCGGCCACCGCGAAGTCGGGGTGGACCTTCTTCTCGCCCAGCGCGGCGATGACGTTCTGGCCGAAGCTGCGCAGGTCGATCCCGCGTTCGGCCAGCTGTGGGTTCTCCGCTAAGACGCCCTCGATGTTCCGATCGGCGGGATCGGCGTCGTAGCCGAGCACCAGATCGGGGCTGGAGAGATAGAAGAAACTCAGTGCGTGACTCTGGAGCACCTGGCCCATGTGCATGAGTTCCCGGAGCTTGTGGGCGCTCTCGGGCACGTCGGCGTCCATGACGTCGTCGGCGGCCTTCGCCGCGGCCAGCTGGTGGCTGACCGGGCAGATCCCACAGATGCGGGCCGTGATCTCGGGCATCTCCCAGATGGGGCGGCCCTCGACGAACTCCTCGAAGCCACGGAACTCCGTGACGTGAAACTGTGCGTCCTCGACACTCCCCTCGTCGTCGAGGTGGATCGTGATCTTGCCGTGCCCCTCGACGCGCGTGACCGGATCGATGACTTCCTTCTTGCTCATTGTTGTCTCTTTAGTCGTACTGTAGTTTGTCGCCTTCGATCTCGGGGGTCTCCCCGCGAGCCAGCGCTTCGAGGCTCTCCTTCATGACCTCGGCGTCGGGTGGGCACCCAGGCACGTAGACGTCGACGTCGATGTACTCATCGAGCGGTCGGGCGTCCTCGAGCAGTTTCGGGACGCCCTCGTCGTCGCCGAAGGGTACCTCGCTCTCGTCGTCGGCCTCGCCCATGAACGTCTCTTCTAACATCTCGTCGCGATCCTGGTAGTTGCGCAGGGACATGATCCCGCGCAGTGCGGCACAGTCGCCCCAAGCGACGACAGTGTCACAGTTCTCCCGAAGTTCCTCGGCGACCTCGACGTTCTCCTCGTTGGTGACGACGCCCTCGGCGATGCCGACGTCGGCCTCCGGGACGCCCTTCTCGTCGACGATCATGTGGCTGGCGACGATGTCGACCTCCTCGACCAGATCCACGAGGCCGTGATCGACGTTCAGAAACTCCATGTGACAGCCCGAACAGCCGCCCAGACACACCGTCGCGACGGTCGTCCGGTCGTCATCCTGTGCCTCCGCTTCAGTCTGTGCGCTCATGCTGCCACCTCCTGGAGTTCCGCGATGATTTCACGGTCGTCGTCGATCTCACCGCGTGGATCGAGCACCTGCTCGACCGCTCGCTCCTCGTTGTCGGCGTCGACGATCGTCCCCTCGCGCTCGAACCAGTCGACGGCCGGGAGCACGACGTCGGCGATCTGCGTCAGGGCGGACTCACGGGTCGCCTGGACGATCACGGTGTCGGCCCCGCGGGCGACCTCGATCGCCCGGTCGAGATCCTCGCCTCGGTCGGCGGCGGCAAGCAGGTACGCGACCTCGCTCGCTTCGTCGATGCCGTCGGCCGTGAAGTCGGCACGGTTGGCACCCCGATCCAGGCTCACGACCTCACTCTCGGTCATCGCCGCAAGCCCGTAGGCGTCGACCAGTGCCTCGGTGTCCTCGATCTCGGGGCCGAGCACGACGACGCTGTCCTCGGCGTCGAGCGTGCGGGTCGCGGCCTCGGCAACGCCCGCGACCGGCGAGGCGCTCCCGCCGTCGGCGACCGCACCGGCGGCCTCCGCGGTGGCCTGGGCGAGCGGCGAGCCGACCGTCAGGCTCTCGTCGCTGAACCGCTTCAGGCGATCTTCGTCGCCGTCGACGGTGACGAGTTCCGCGCCATCCGTGGCCGCGCGGCGGACGTACGACGCGGCGACGGGATGGGTGTCGACGATCGAAGTGTCGTAGACGACGATCCCCTCGGCCTCGAGGATATCCTCGACCGAGTCGGCCGGCAGATCCTCGTGGCCGTCGGCGGCCAGTTCCTCGCGGATCGTCGCCTCCGTGGCCCGTCGCGCTGCCCCGGGAATCTCCAGGTCGGCGTCGAGATCGTCCATCGCGTCGGCGAACGCGTCCAGGGTCTCCGTGGGAAGCCGATCCGACGCGACCGCGTTGATGGAGTTGGCGTCGGCCAGTTCCGCACTGGCCGTCTCGATAGCCGTGTCGAGATCGACCGTCTCGCCGTCGATCTCAGGCTCGGTGATCCGATCACGGCGGTCATCGAGCAGTTCGAAGCGACCCATCTCACACAGCTGGCTGCCGTCCGCGCCGCCTTTGACGCCCTCGATCTTGACGATCCGCCCGGAGTTGGTGTAGACCTCCATCTCACAGCCGACCGAACACTCGCTGCAGGTCGTCGTCTCGACCTCGCAGTCCCGTTCGCGGCCCTTGTAGGCGCTGAGCGGGCTGTACAGCGACCCCGTCGGACAGGCCTGCACACACCCACCACAGGACGTACACGAGGACTCACCCAGCGGGACGCCGGAGTCGGCGATGATCGTCGTGTCCTTCCCGCGGTTGCCGAAGTTCAGCGTGTCGTTGCCGACGACTTCCTCGCAGGTCCGGACACACCGACCGCAGCTGATACAGCGGTCGAGATCCATCGTGATGTACTCGTTTGAGGTGTCCGGCTCGATGTCCTTGTACTCCAGTGGGAAGCGGTCCTTGTCCAGGCCCGCGCGGTTGAACATGTCCTCGAGTTCGCAGTCGCCCTCCATCTCGCAGTACATGCAGTAGTGGTTCTCCTCGGTGAACTGCAACTCGAGGATGGACCGTCGTTTCTCCCAGAGTTCCTCGCTGTCGAAGTCGACCGCCATCCCCTCGTCGACGGCGGTCGTACAGGCCGTCTCACGTCGTTCGCCGTCGATGTCGACCAGACACATCCGGCACGCACCGACGTTCGCGAGGTCGGCGTGGGCACACAACGTCGGAATGTCGATGCCGGCCCGGTCGGCTGCCTCTAAGATCGTCTCGCCCGCCGCTGCCTGTACCTCCTGACCGTCGATCGTCAGCGTGACGCTGTCAACGTCCGCGTTGGTTGCATTGCTCATACTATCAACCCCTCAACTCGATAGTGTCGACCGGACATGGGTCGACACACTGTCCACAGCCGACACAGGCCGCCGGATCGATCTCGTGAACCTCGCCGGGTTCGCCCGAGATCGCGTCGATCGGACAGGCGTCGACACACTGTTGACAGCCGATACAATCCTCGGCGATGATCTTGTACGTCCCCGCGTGTTCGCCACTGCCGAGTTCGCAGTCCCCGGCGGGACACTCCTCGTCTTCGACGTGGTTGCGGTACTCGTCCTCGAAGTAATCCAGCGTGCTCATCACCGGGTTGGCCGCCGTCTGGCCCAGACCACACAGCGACATCTCCTCCATGGAATCGCCCAGCGACCGGAGCTCGGAGATGACGTCGGGATCAGCCGCCCCGTTGGTAATTCCCTCCAACATTTCGAGCATCTGCTTGGTCCCGTACCGGCAGGGTGGGCACTTCCCGCAGGACTCGTCGACGCTGAACTCGAGGAAGAACCGGGACTGATCGACCATACAGGTCGACTCGTCCATGACGATCATCCCACCGGAGCCCATCATCGAGCCGAGTTCCATCAGCGTCTCGTAGTCGATTGGCGTCTCGGCGTGCTCCCGGGGAATGACACCGCCGGAGGGACCGCCGGTCTGGACGGCCTTGAACTCGCCGCCGGTGGTCCCGCCGCCGATCTCGAAGACGACTTCCTCGAGTCGGGTGCCAAGCGGGACCTCGACGAGACCGGTGTTCTCGACGTCGCCCGTGACCGAGAACACCTTCGTCCCGCCGGACTCCTCGGTCCCGATGTCGGCGAACCACTCCGCGCCGTTCCGGAGGATCGCCGGCACGTTCGCCCACGTCTCGACGTTGTTGACGTTGGTCGGCTCGGCCCACAGCCCCTCGTCGGCGGGGTACGGCGGACGGGGTTTGGGCATCCCGCGGCCGCCTTCCAGGGAGTTGATCATCGCGGTCTCCTCACCGCAGACGAACGCCCCCGCGCCCTTCTTGATCTCCAGATCGAAATCGAATCCTTCGCCGAAGATATCCTGGCCCAGCAGTCCGGCCTCGCGAGCCTGCTCGATGGCGTGCTGGAGGCGCTCGATCGCCAGGGGGTACTCGGCGCGGACGTAGATGTACCCCTTCTCGGCACCCAGGGCGTACCCGGCGATGGTCATGCCCTCCAGAACGGCGTAGGGATCGCTCTCTAAGAGCGTCCGGTCCATGTACGCACCGGGGTCGCCCTCGTCGGCATTACAGATGAGGTACTTCAGATCGGCGTCGTTGCCGGCGAGGAACTCCCACTTCATCCCCGTCGGGAAGCCACCGCCACCGCGACCCCGAAGGTTCGATTCCTTGACTTCCTCGATGACCTCCTCGGGCGAGCCCGCCGAAAGGGACTCCCAGAGCGCGAAGTAGCCGTCACGGGCGACGTATTCTTCGAGACTCTCGGGATCGACGAGGCCGCTGTTGCCCAGCACGACGCGCTGCTGGGACTCGTAGAACGGAACCTCGTCGATTTGCGGGACACCGTGATCGTGGTTGCAGTCCTCGGCGTGGCTCCGGGCGGCGAGAGCCCCTTCAGCGGGCAACTCGCCGTCTTCGACGGCCCCGGCGAGTTGGCTGGCGTCTTCCTGCGTGACGTTCTCGTAGATGATCGAGACCCCGTCGGGGCGGATGACCTCGACAAGCGGTTCCCGATCACAGAAGCCCATACAGCCGGTCTTCTCGACCGTGGCGTCGTCGTTGGGCCCGAGTTCAGCGGATAGCAGCCCGTAGACATCGTCCGCCCCGGCGGCTTTCCCACAGGAGGACATCCCGACAAGGACTTTCGTCTCGTCGGGGTAGAGGGACTGTTTCCCTTCGGCTTGCAGGTCGGCCAGATCGTCTTCCGTGCGAACCCTTCGCGGTTCGGTGAGTACAGTTGACATAGATGATCTCCCCTAGCGGTATTCCTCGATGACCTGATCGACTTCGTCTGGCTGGACATCGCCGTAGACCTCGTCACCGACCATGACGGCGACGGCGAGACTACACGCGCCGATACACCGGACGTGATCGACGGTGAATTTCCCGTCGTCGGTTACGTCCTGGAGGTCGACGTCGAGTTCGTCACAGAAGGCCTCCGAGACTTCGTCGGCACCTTTCACGTGACAGGCCGTGCCCGTACAGACCTTGATCGTGTGATCGCCACGGGGCTCCATATGAAACTGCGAGTAAAACGACGCCGTCCCGTAGACGTGTGCGATCGACGTCCCGGTGTGCTCGGCGATGAGCTCCATCGTGAACTTCGGCAGATAGCCATACTCCTCCTGGACGTCCTGCAACGCCGGAATGACCCCCTCCTTGGCAGTCGGGACGTCGACGAGAACTTCCCGGACCGTCTCGATCTCGTCGTCACAGACGTCCTCGACCCCGGCGTCGGCCGGAATGACGCCGGAATCAGCCCCGGCGTCGGACCCCGCCGACCGCACTGACTGTTTGACGCGTTCTAGCGTTGCCATATAGGTGAGTATTACCGGTACAACCTGTAAAGGAATGTACCGTATTCTCACTCCATGAAAACATATATGGTAGAATGTGATGGACTGGTCGTGATTCAGTACCCATCGAGTGTATTGAATGCGATAGTACACGCAGAATAGGAATGAAAGATCGATTTGCAAACATCCTCCTAGATTGAAGAATTTAAGTGAACGATTCGCGAACCCACCAGATGCGGCCAGGACGCGAAAAGGGTTAAGCGGGTTCCACCAGAACAGCGGGGTATGTCACCGTCTCGCCGCGTTCTCGTGTTAGCCGGGCTGTTCGGTGCGATATCACTGCTGGCGATACTGACGCTCTGGAGCGTGTTCTGGACGGTCTTTTTTGCTATCACGGTGGCGTACGTCCTGTATCCGGTCCGTCGTCGACTCGCCGCCAGGGGTCTCGGTCCCCGAGTCGCTGCGGGACTCAGCACAGCCGTCGCCTTCGTCGGCGCGCTTGGCGTGCTCGCCCCGCTCGGGTACGCGGTCTACGTCCGGCGGTCCGCCTTCTTCGATATGGTCGGGGATCTACCCCCGGAGTTTTCGATCACCGTCCTGGAGATGAGCCACACGATCGACGTCACGACGGTGGTGGACGTGGTTCGGGAGACAGCCGGGTCGATGGCACTCGATGCGGCGAGTGCCGCGCCCGTCCTCGCGTTGAAGTTCTTCCTGTTCGTGCTGTTGGTGTACGCTCTCCTGCTCAAGCCGAGAATGCCGGCGCGGGCAGCCCGACGGGTCGTTCCCGCCGAGTACCACGACGTCGTCCAGGCGCTCCACGAGCGGCTCCGTGACACGCTCTTCGGGCTGTACGTGTTGCAGGGGGCGACCGGCGTCGGCACTTTCGTCATCGCCCTACCGGTATTCTTCCTGCTTGGATACGACGCTGCGGTCACGCTCGCGGTGTTGAGTGGCGTCTTACAGTTCGTCCCGATCATCGGTCCGAGCGTGTTGATCGGCGTGCTCGTGCTCACGGAAGTCCTCGCCGAGAACGTGACGGCGGCCATTCTCGTCGGCGTCGTCGGCTTCGTGTTCGTCGCCGGGTTGCCGGACGTTCTCATCCGTCCGCGACTCTCGGCAGTCGCGGCCGATCTGCCGGGAAGCCTCTACTTCATCGGGTTCACCGGCGGCGTCCTCTCGATGGGGGCCATCGGCATCATCGCCGGACCGGTCGTGGTTGCGCTACTCGCTGAATCGGTGGAACTACTGGCATCGGAACAGCACCCGGACGCCGTCGAACCGGCCGAGCCGTGATCGAGGTCCTCGCCATGATCGACGGCGGTCGCTACTCGGCCGTCTCGATCGGCTCGCCGGCCGCTTCCCACTCCGTGAGGCTCCCCTCGTAGAACGCGAGGTCCCGATACCCCAGGTGCTTTAGGACGACGTAGGTGTGGCTGATCCGCCTGGCAGTATTGCAGTAGAGAACGATCCGGCTCTCGGGTGTGATCCCCTTCGGTTCGAGGATCGCCTCGATCTCCTCGCGTGGTTTGATCCCGCGAGTTTCATCGTCGACGAGGTCCCGCCAGTCGACCTGAACCGCGCCGGGGATGTGTCCCTCCTCGTACTCCCATCGCTCGCGCGTGTCGACGATCACCGCGTCGGTGTCGATGGCCGCCGCGACGGCTTCGCGACCGACCAGCGTCGACTCGGCCGGTCGATCGACCTCGTACGCGGTGGGAGTTACATCGGGCACCTCGTCGGTCGTCGGGTGGTCGCGCTGCCAGGCGCTGAAGTCCCCGTCGAGCAGGTGTAGCCGGTCGGGGTCGTGACCATAGAGTTCCGCAGTCACGAGAAACCGCGCGGCGAAGACGCCGTGGGTGTCGTCGTAGGCGACGATGTCGTCCTCGAGTGCGATCCCCGCATCCGACAGCAGGTCGGCGAAGACGTCCTCGCCGGGCAACATGCCCTCGTCGCCCTCGCTGGCCCGGAACGAGTCGAAGGAGATCGACACTGCACCGGGGAGGTGCCCGATCCCCTCGTACTCCCAGGCATCCCGGACGTCGACAAGGTGGACGTCCCCCAGCCGATCGGCGACCCACGCTGTCGTGACGATATCAGTCATTACCTGCCGTTCGCTCGCCCGTGATTTGAACGTGTGGACGCCACCCCCACCTGCCAGTGCTCGGAGATAGCGGCGACATTTGCAGTCTCGGGCCGCTCGGGCGGACGTCGCGTGGACGACCGGCGAGCGGGCCGGTGTTCAGCGTCGGCCGGTCGGGCATGCGATGACCCCCAGACGGCAAGACCTGCCACTACGGGCGAGGAGTGGCCGTACCTGCCGATACGTCAGCGGCTTTATGGGTACCGTGTATATGATCGGATGCATCATGACTGAGTACGCAAACGACGTTCTCGTCTCCGCGGAATGGGTCGAGGACAACCTTTCGGAATTCGAAAGTGACGATCCGGCGCATCGACTGGTGGAAGTAGACGTCGACACCGAAGCATACGACGAGGCCCACGCCCCCGGCGCGATCGGGTTCAACTGGGAGAGCCAGCTCCAGGATCAGACGACGCGGGACATCCTCAGCAAGGCGGACTTCGAGGACCTGCTGGGTTCCCACGGCATCAGCGAGGACTCGACGGTCGTCCTCTACGGTGACAACTCCAACTGGTTTGCCGCCTACACCTACTGGCAGTTCAAGTACTACGGCCACGACGACGTGAAGCTGCTCGACGGCGGTCGCGAGTACTGGGTCGAGAACGACTATCCGACCACGAGCGAGGAGCCTGACTTCTCGGCCGTCGAGTACGACGCAAGCGGGCCGCGAGAATCCATCCGTGCGTATCGCGAGGACGTCGAGAACGCCATCGAGCGTGGCCTGCCGCTGGTCGACGTTCGAAGCCCAGAGGAGTTCCGCGGCGACATCCTCGCGCCGCCGGGCCTCCAGGAGACGGCCCAGCGCGGCGGTCACGTCCCGGGTGCCCAGAACATCTCCTGGGCGGCCGTCACGAACGACGACGGCACGTTCAAGGACTTCGACGAGCTGGCAGAGCTCTACAGCGACTACGGCATCGACGGCGACTCCACGACGGTCGCCTACTGCCGGATCGGCGAGCGCTCCTCGGTCGCCTGGTTCGCCCTGCACGAGCTGCTGGGCTATGATGACGCCATCAACTACGACGGTTCCTGGACCGAGTGGGGCAATTTGGTTGGTGCCCCGATAGAGAAAGGCGAGGCGGACGACTGAGTGAAACGAGGGAGTCCGCCTCGGAAAACGCGAGCGGGGAACGGAGTGACCCGCGAGCAGGGCGAGGCTGAGTGAAGGCAGTGAGCGAAGCCTCGAATCGGAACGGCGACCGGTAGGGAGCCGTGGAGAAGGGCGAAGCGGACGACTAAGCGAAGCGCTGGAGGCCGCTTCGAAGTGGAACGGCGAGCGCTTCGCGCGAGCCGTGGAACAAGGCGAGGCTGAATGAGCGGAGCGAACGAAGCCTCGAATCGGAGCGGGGAGGCCAGCGGCCGACCCGCGGAGAAAGGCGAGGCAGACGACTGACGCGAGTCGCGACCAACGGGAGCGGCTCGGAAAAGCGAACGGCGACAGTCTGCGTCGGTGTGGGCCATTGCCCAGTGCCAAGACGCAGCCGACGATGAGACGGTCAGGCTAGGTAGAGCAACGGATACTTCGTTTTTGGGTGATTCGAGGACTCAGTGTTGCTCGGTGGAAGCGTCCGTCTGTGGCGGTCGATCCGGAATCCCTGGGACAACACTCTAGCCGGGATGTGTCAGAGTAGATGACAGCAATTATGACAATGGCCGGTGAAATCCGGCCATGGCAGGAGACGAGCGGACGCGGCGGGGAGTCCTGGGGCTGGTCGGGAGTGGGGCGCTCGCCGGCATGGGGGGTTGTTCGCTGGTGATACCCGAAATGGGTCCGGAGTCCACTGTCGAGGAAGACTGGGAGACAGTCTCGCCACAGCCGTTCACTGCTGTTGCCAAGTCCCGGTCGCCGGTCGCCAGATTCGGCGGCCCCAAATGGACCCAGTCCTTTGGGGCGGCACTCGCCACAACAGGCGACACAGTCTTCGTCGGCGTTCCCGGAGCCGA
Organism: Halorhabdus utahensis DSM 12940; assembly: GCF_000023945.1. NCBI lineage: Archaea > Methanobacteriati > Methanobacteriota > Halobacteria > Halobacteriales > Haloarculaceae > Halorhabdus > Halorhabdus utahensis. The sequence continues at coordinate 2,130,985 of NC_013158.1, read as the reverse complement.
CCAGGGCAGTGTCGAAAATGTGGGAGCAGTTGCCGTCTTCGAACGAGCAGGGGGAGACTGGGAACAGACGACGACGCTTACCGGCCGAGGTCACGAACGGGGTGGATTCGGGAAGCAAGTGGCGGCCGACGGGTCGACACTCCTGGTCGGGAATGAATACGGGTACTCCGGACAGCCACCGATTCCCGTCTCCGTATTCGAACGATCGAGCAGTGACGGCTGGCAACTGACGACGGAGCTAACCGATCCCGTCTACGTCGACTCGATGGCGATAGACGGTGATACAGCCGTCATGAAAACGGAGTCAGGTGACAGTCACGCGACCGTCTTCGAACGCCAGGACGGGGCGTGGGACCAACAGGCGACACTCCGGATAGATCCGCTGGACGATGGACGGACTGTGAGGCGTGTCGGCAAAGACGGCGAGACGATACTGATCGGAGCCCCGCCGAAGAGCGGGCCAAAATCCCGCCGCGCCAAGGCGGGCGTGGTCCACGTTTTCGAACGGTCGGCTGGCGGTTGGCACCACCAGACGGCGCTCTCCGGCGCGCCGGGAACCGATCATTTTGGCTGGTCGGTGTCGGTCGACGGTGGACGGGCAGTGATCGGCGATTATATCAACGATACAGCGTACGTGTTCAGTTCAGCGGGTGGCGAGTGGACACGCGAGCAGATGTACACCGCGACCGGGGGCGGTGGACACCAGTACTTCGGTGACACAGTCACGATAGACGGCGAGACGGTCCTCGTCGCGGCGTACAACGCTCAGTTCGGTGACTCGGGGGGAGCGGTATACCAACTCGACACTGACACAGGGGCAGCTGAGCCAGACGGAACCTACTATACAGCGCCCGATCCGTCCCGACAGCTCGGCCACGTGATAGCGACCACGGACGGAACAACAGTCCTCACAGGCACGCATGCCGAGGAACAAGCCGTCTACATCTACGAACACTGAGCCATAGATGTTCGAGCGGAAATCGACGATTCTCACTATGAAATAGAGAAAAACAACTGTATCGGACAGCTTCGTGCCGGAAGTGGAACGAATACTCTTTCCATTCGGGGAACCTGGGCTCTCGCATGGCCGGAAAATCCGACTTCGGGCAAGAGCTCGAAACGCAGACGGACGCGTACCTCGATACCCTCAAGGACTGTCTCGGGTTGCTCCCACAGTTACTCGAAGAGTACGAGGCCGGTGAGGACTTCGAGGCGACCGTCGAGCGCATCGGCGAACTGGAGAGCGAGGGGGATACGATGATCCGCTCGATCATCAGTTCGATCACGAACTCCGACCCCGAGGACATGGGGCTACTCAACACCCGGATCAACTACAACCAGTCGGGACTCATCGAGTTCTACAAGCAGGTCGACTCGCTGGCGAACGTCACCGAGCGCATCGCCGACGAGATCGCCATGATGCAGCCGCCGACTGACACCGACTGTTACCAGGGACTGCGCGAGATGGCCGAACACGTCGCCGACATGACCGAGACCCTAGAGGAGGTCGTCGAGCGCTTCGTCCACGGCCTCGGGACGACCAGCGGCTCGGACACCCTCTACGACGAGATCAAGGCGATCCGGGATATGGAGAGCCGATGCGATTCGATCAAAAACGATGTCATCCGGACGGCCTTCGCCGACGAGGGGACCGCGGAGGCGCTGATGTACCGTGAACTCGCCATTCTCTTCGACGACCTCGCCAACACGATGGAGGACGTCACCGATCAGATCATCGTCATCGCGAGCGACGAGCCGGGGCTGGTCACCGAAGTCGATCCGAGCGAGGAATAGCGCACCGAGACGGACGCCGACTTTCGGCACGAACGGCCGCGACCATCGGATTTTATGATTCAGGCACAAAAGATGCCAGCCGCATGACCGACGACAACCCGCTGGCGGATGCACGCGTTCGCAGGTTGATCGGCCTCTCCGGTGCTTTCGCACTCGCGGCGATCGCGATCTTCTTCCTCGACGGGACAATCCGGTGGGTCGTCCTGGGCGTCGCCGTCCTCGACGCGATCGTGACGCCGTACATCCTTGGGTTGGCAGTCGAGAACGCTGAGGACGAAAGCGAAGAAGCGGCTGACGAATACGGCTTCTCGACGTGACTGCCGACACTACTCGCGCTCGGCGTCGAGCCGCGTGAGAACGCACTCAGTTGCGACTGCGAAGAGAGCTCGACAGCAGACCCAATCGAGCGTCGAATCGGCGGTTCGAACACGCCCGTAAGCCCTCGTTTGGACCCATGAACGATACACAGTCGAGACTCGGTGAAACGAATCGGAAGCGGTTCGCTCACCGGTAACTCGCTGAAAACCGCGGGTCGCCAGCACTCCTAGAATACGTGCAAGCCGTGGGCGTCTCGTGCGTGTTCGAGAAGGTCCTCCGTCGTTTCGAAGGACGCACCACAGCTACAGGTGTGATACCCCGACTGGGATTGCTGGCTTGTCGCCATACACAACAGTGAGAGCGGAACCGTAATAATTGTTTATGTAGGTTTGTTACCGATGCACATACGTCATGGTATCCAGTCACAATATGTCGTGACCAGCGAGAAATTCACGAATTTCGATAGGGGCTGGTCTATACCCTAGTAATTCCCTACATTCGTTTGATTTTATTTGTGCCCGGGATCACCGTCGACTCGACGCTGGCGTCGAAGCAGGAGATGATAGTTCTTATAGCCGGCCTCGGCCTATCAATCCCAATGACAGTCTTCGGAATCGTGGGGCTACCGGGCAGCGGGAAGAGCGAGGCCGCGGCGGTGGCCCGCGAGCTGGACGTGCCGGTCGTCACGATGGGCGACGTGATCCGGGGGGCGTGTCGCGACCGCGGACTCGACCCGGCGACCCACCACGGCGAAGTGGCGAAGGCACTCCGGGCGGAGAACGGCCCCGCCGCCATCGCCGAGGCGTCGCTCCCCCACATCGAGGACGGACTCGAAGACAGCGAGCACGTCGTCGTCGACGGGATCCGGTCGGACGTCGAAGTCGAACGCTTCCAGGCGGCCTTCGGCGAGGAGTTCCTGCTCGTCAGCGTCGAGGCCCCATTCGAGACGCGGGCCGACCGGCTCGACCTCCGCGGCCGGGATGCGAGCGTCGAGGACGGGGGCGAGAGCCTGCAAGACCGCGACGAGCGCGAACTCGGTTTCGGCATGGGCGAGGCGATGGAGATGGCCGACGTGACGATCGAGAACGTCGACAGTCTCGCGGACTTCCAGGAGCGCATTGAGACACTATTGACCGATGGCCCGTCGGCGCTGGCCGACGACGAGCGTATCGAACTCGCGGAGGGAAACGCATGAGCGAAGTCTACAGCGTCGACGTCGAGATCACGGCCCCGGTCTACGACACCGAGGTGACCGACCGGGTCGCCGACGCGATCACGAACGTCTTCCCGAACGCCGATGTCGAGCAGCGACCCGGCGAACTCCACGCTGAGACCCACGATCTAGCGCACTTTTCGGAACTCCTCCACCGGCGGGAAATCCTCGACACCGCTCGGGGCGTGTTCTTCGACACGCTGCAGGGCGATCGGTTCAGCTTCACCCTGAAGAAACAGGCGGCCTTCGAGGGCGTCGTGACGTTCTCGGTCGGCGAACCCGACGAACTCGGCGAGATCCACGTCAGCGTCCGGGTGGAAGAACCAGACGTGGAGTCGTTCATCGACCACATCGCACCGCCAACTCAGGACGGCCGACCGATCGATCCCGACAGGAGCGCCTAACATTACGTCGACTCATGCGAGTACAGAACTGATTATTGCCACATACAGCCGGAACGGCTGCTGGATTGCTCAATGAGAAGTTCGAAAACGTACGCTAGTGATCAGCAGATATTATTTTTCAGCGATCGTCTTCGGTGAATCCGACGGCTTCCGACTCCCGAAGGTCGCCCTCCTGTTGTCGTCACTCCTCGTCATCGCCGCCTGCATCTTCCGCTTTACTGCCACCCTTTTGGATGTATTCGAGTTCCATCCGGGCACCGTCTTCCCCCTCGATCACGCCGTCAGCTTCCGTCAGATCCCCCCTCGGCTTTGCGTTCTGTTTCTGATTCTCTGTTGCCATTGTTCTTGACAAGATTTTCGGCTTCAATTGTTAAGTAGTCTTTGACGCCGATATAATACGCGACAATCCCGCCAGCGGCCCCAAATACTGCCAGAATCGGCCACTGAAAATCGAACCGATTTCGAGAACAGAAACGACAAGGAGGATTCCAGACGTGAGCAGGTAGATCAATCCAGCCATCAGCACGGCAAGCGCTTTCTTGAATCGGCTCGCATTCTTGAAAATCACCGTTTTGTTTTCACGGACTGCCTTACTGTAGGTTCGCAACATAATATCGATATATTGCTGGCTCTCTACCTGGTAATTCGCCATGTAGCTTCCGACCGAGGCTGTGGGTCCATGGATGATCGTGCTACTCAGATAGGTAGTGATACTTAACAGAAGGGCAAGAAGAAACGTCACGAGTGAAAGAGCAAGCATCACGAAAAACGGTATTGACGTATCTGAAAGCTGAACAATCTCCGTCGTTACTCCGAGAGAAACGGCTGTAAGGGTGAGACTAAAGAGAATTCCGATTAACTTCGCTGTATTCGAGGCTTTGTTATCGATTTCGTTGATGGAATTCATCTGCGTATTGAGCATGTCGTGATACCGACGGAGGAGATCTACTTCGGGATCAAACTCGTCGTCGCTCCCACTCATCATATTCCATTTACACATACCCCATATAAAACATTGTGAATGACGTTTCACCCATCACGGACAGCGTGGATTTCCAGAAATTGAGTCAGAAGACCCGTAGATCGAAGAAGAGAAACATAGCGGTGAGAATTATCAGCCAATCCTCTCATGGGGACGGCCATCTACTTCGACCTGGACGGGACACTACTCACGTTCGCAGAACCGTACGAGGAGGTCGTCGCGGACGTTCTCGCGGACTACGTCACCGAGCCGAGCGAGGCAGTCGAGACGTACTTCGCGACCTTCGACGAACACTTCGATGCACTCGAATCCGACCCCTACCGGGCCGGAATGGTAGCCGTCTGTGAGCACGAGGACATCGAGGCCGACACCGACCCGGATGCGCTGGTCGACGCCCTCCGCGAGGCCGAGTGTGAGCGCACGCAGGTCAGCGACGACGCTCGCGCAAGCCTCGATGCGCTCGGCGAAGCGAACGCGCTGGGCGTGTTGACTGACGGCGTCGCCGATTTTCAGCGTGCCAAGCTGGACCAGCACGATCTTCTCGACCACTTCGAGACCGTGATCGCCTCCTACGACGTGGGCGCACACAAGCCCGACGCGTCGATGTTCGACCGCGCACGCGAGGCGATCGACGCCGAGGAGTACGTCATGGTGGGGGACAGCGACGCCGATATCGAAGGTGCCCGCGCGGCCGGATTTACGCCGGTCCGGGTCGAACGCGGCGAGGACGTGCCGGACTTCTGGACGACATTGCGGGCGCTGGCCTGAGCGATGTCGGGGCCTAGACGAGCACCTGGACGACGACGAACAGCACCACCACCCCCAGCACGTCACAGACGTTCGTGACGACGGGGATCACCACGTCGTCGGGGTCGAGTTCCAGCCGGTAGGCGACGTACGTCGCCACGACGGTCACCGCGACGGCCAGCACCGACAGCACCGCGCCGCTGGTGACGGCGACAGCCAGCACCGTCGTCACCGGGAGCGAGGGGCCGCCGGTGAGGACGCCCAGTCCCCAGGCACCGACGCCGATCACCGGGAAGACCGTCAGCGCGAGCGCGACCGTGGCAACGGCGTTGCCTAGCAATCGATCGTCGTCGACGGCAAAGGAAAGCGTCCCGAGGTGAAACGCCGTCGAGAGTCGCGCGGCGAGGATCGATCCGAGATTCCCCGCCGTCCCGATCGTGACGGGCACGAGAATCAGGAGGGATGGATAGGCCAGCAGATCGGCCTCGAAGGTTTCCAGGACGAGGCCGCTACCGATCTCGATCGTGGTCAACACGAGCAAGACCGGTAACATCGCCCGCGTGATCGCCCGCACCGTCCAGGCCGTGCGGGCCACGGTTAGCCCACCCCCCAGATGACCAGCCTGGCGGCGATCAGCAGGGCGGCCATCCCGAAGACGTCGCCCGCGGTCGTCACCAGCGGGCCGACCAGCGTATCGGGGTTATATCCGCGCCGGAAGCCCGCAAAGACGACGACAACGACAGTCGTCGCCAGCGCGATGCCGGAGAGCAACCCGGAGATGACGGCGACAGTCAGGAGGACTGGCAGGCCGGCGGCAGGCCGGGCCAGCCAGGCAAGCGCGGCCGTCGCGACGACTGCCGCGAAGGCACTGGCGAGCAGGCCGTTTCCGATCGCCGCCGCCACTGCCCGAAGCAACCGATCGTCAGCATCGCCCAATCGCGGTTCGAGAAACCCCTGGTGGAGCGCGGTCGCGATCCGCGCCCCAAGCGAGCCATAGACGTTCCCCCGGGTGGCGAGCAACGCCGGAACCAGGACGAGCAATCCGTCGATGGCAGTGAGTTCCGCCCGCATGCCGCCGAGGACGACCCCCGCGAGCAAGCCGCCCACGAGACTCGCAGACAACGCCGGCAGCCCCTCTCTGTAGGCCCTGACGGCGACCTCGCGGATGGTCATTGCCGGACAGACGGTCGGCCACCTCAAAAAACGACCGAGTAAACTACCCTCCCGAAACGTCTCACCCTATCGCGTGGGTGTCTCCCTCTTCCGTGTGAGAGTTTTACACACCGTTCTCACTATCTTGGAAGTAATGTGAAAGACTATAAAGAGCCGGAACCAATGATATAGTGAGCGAACAATGACAGGCTACGCAGTTGTCCTCGCATCCGGCGAACTCGAGCGTGTACAGGCAGTGAGTATGATCAGTTCGATCGCAGCGTCGTCAGACACACCGGTGCAGGTGTTCGTCACGATGAACGGTCTTTCGGCGTTTGAGAAAGACCGCGTCGAGAGCGGCGACTTCCAGGTCGCCGGCCCGGCCGGTGAAGCGATGCTGCAGGGCGGCGGCGACGAGGTACCGCTGTTCACTGAGCAACTCGAGCGCGCCAAGGGGATCGGTCCGCTGGAGGTCTATGCCTGTGAGATGATCATGGATCTCATGGACACGGACCTGGACGATTACGTCGACATCTTCGACGACACGCTGGGCGTCGCCGGCTTCCTGAATCGTGCGTCCGACAAACAGGTGCTGTTCGTCTGAGGTGATCATCATGAGTGACACACCAACCCCCGACGTCGAGATCGATTCCCGCGGTGCAGCCTGCCCCGGTCCGCTGATGGACCTGATCGGCAAAGTCAAAGAGGTCGATGCAGGGACGACGATCGAGTTGCTCACGAGCGACGAGGGCTCGAAGAACGACGTGCCCGAGTGGCTCGAGGAGGCCGGCCACGAGTTGCTCGAAGTACAAGCGGAAGACGACTACTGGGCCATCTACATCGAGACCACATGACCGAAGACATCGTCGTCGTCGGTGGCGGCACCGGCGGCACCGTCCTGGCGAACCGCCTCGCCGAGAAACTCGGGCCGGCGATCGACGCCGGCGACGCCAGCGTGACCGTGATCAACGACGGCGAGCACCAGCACTACAAACCCGCCTACCTCTACGTCCCCTTCGGGAAGAAGACCGTCGAGGAGGCCAAACGACCGCTTTCGGATCTCCTCGATCGACGCGTCGATCTGCGCGTCGACCGCGTGACGGAGATCGACACCGACGACAAGGCCGTCGCGCTCGAAGGCGGCGAGTCACTCGCCTACGACCACCTGGTGCTCGCTACAGGCGCGAATCTCGATCCCGATGCGGTGCCGGGCCTCACCGAGGGCGGGCATCACTTCTACGGTCCCGAGGGTGCCGAGTCCCTCCGGGACGAACTCGCCGACTTCGAGGAAGGTCACCTCGTGCTGTCGGTCATCGGCGTGCCACACATGTGTCCGGCGGCCCCCCTGGAGTTCGTCTTCATGGCCGACGACTGGCTGCGCAAGCGCGGGCTCCGGGAGGACGTCGAGATAACCTACACCTATCCCATTCAGCGGGCCCACGGCCTCGAATCCATCGCCGACTGGGCGACGCCCAAACTCGACGAGCGGGACATCACCCTCGAGACGTTCTTCAACGCCGAGGCGGTCGATCCCGACGAAGGAGTCTTAGAGACGATGGAGGGCAACGAACTGGAGTATGATCTCCTCGTCGCCATCCCGCCACACACGGCCAGCGATCTCGTGAGTGAGGCGGGCCTGGGCGATACCTGGGTCGAGGTCGACCGCGCGACGCTGGAAGCCGAACACGCCGAGGACGTCTACGCCATCGGTGACGTCGCCGACGTCCCGACGAGCAAAGCCGGCAGCGTCGCCCACTACGAGGCGGGCGTCGTCGCCGACCGCATCGCCAGCCGGGTTCGCGGGGAGACGCCAACCTCGGTCTACGAGGGCAAGACAGTCTGCTTCATCGAGACGGGGATGGACGAGGCCACGTTCGTCGAGTTCGGCTACGGTAGCGAGCCGACGATGCGCGAACCCTCGAAACCCGTCCACTGGGCGAAACTGGGGTACAACGAGTCCTACTGGCTGACCGCCAGGGGACTCCTGTGAGGTGGTTCGCGTGAGCGATTCCGAATCAGAACCGACGGATGGCGCAGCCGAGCGGACGGACGACGCGACCGAAGCTGGCACCGACCAGCCTGCGGATCTCGAATCCCTGGTTGCAGACAATCCCGAAGAAGTCGCCCGATTGCTCGAACGCCTCGGGCTGGTCAACGACCTGCTGGACGCCGCCGACGTCGCCACGTCGGCGATGGACGACGAGATGGTCCAATCGCTGGCCGGCACGGGCACCAATCTCGCGATGGCCGCCGACGGCATGGCGACCGACGAAACCGTTCAGCTCGGCGAAGCGGTCGGCGAAAATGCCGACGACCTCGCCGAGGGCGTCGAGACGGTCGCACAGCTCCAGCGGACGGGGACGCTCGACGATCTGCTGGAACTGGCCGAGTTGGCCTCGCTTGCAAGCGCAGCCATGGACGACGAGATGGTGATGTCCCTGGCCTCGACCGGAACCAGACTGGGCGAGGTCGCCGACACCGCCGCGGACGACGACGTCGCCCGTGGGCTGGAAGACGTGCTGGCTGCACTCGGCGAGGCGAGCAGCGACGAACCCGAGCGAGTCGGCGCGATCGGGCTGGTGAAGGCCGTTCGGGATCCGGACGTCCAGGCCGGACTGGGCGTCGTGATTTCCCTCGCTCGGGCGCTCGGACAGCAGACGCGAGACGACCCGACCGCGTAGGGCGACCCAGAACCGCCGCTACGGATTTTGGACTATCCTGTGACTCCCTGACCGGATAGACAGCGCCCGTCAGCTCCGGAACAGAGAGCGGTTCCTCGACAGATATCCGCGGGCAATGGTTCGTGCCTGACTCGAAATTCCCGTGGTGGGTCGTCAGTTCAGGAGCCGCTTCGTCGCCGGACGTAGACACCTACGAGAACCAGGGCCACGAGGACAATGATACCGACCACGACAAGTGGGCTAACGCCGCTGCCGCCGTCATCGTCAGTGCCGTCCTCAGCCGTCAGTTCGTCTGTATCTCGCTGTCCTGGCGGGTCGGCACTCGAGCTGGCGATCTCGTCGCCGTTGTCGTCGAGTTCGAGCGTGCCGATCATGAAGTCAAACGTCCGGACGGTGCCGCCGTCGTCGCCTTTCGTCGCGACGTTGGCCGCAACCTCGTGGGTTCCCGATTCTTCGACGATCATACTTTGGGTCGCATTGATCCGTTGTTCAGCCGGCACCGAGACCTCGCGTTCGCCGACGACGTCGCCGTCGATGACGAATCGCACGTCGACAGACCGCTCAGTCTGGAACGGGTTTTCGAGCGTGACGATGTTCGTCGTCTTCACACTGTTTGCGGGTGCCGTTTCCAGCCGGACGTCGACGATTCTGACCTCCTGCAGTTCGGACGGCTCGACCCACGTCTCGCCCGGATTGGTTTCGCCGCTGGGTTTCCGCTCTGCGTCAGTGGTGTCACCGTCGTCTTCATCAGTGGCGGTGTCACCGTCGTCTTCGTCAGTGGTGGTGTCACCGTCGTCTTCATCAGTGGTGGTGTCACCGTCGTCTTCGTCGGTATCGACCTGTACGGTAGCGGACTGACCACTCGCGCCGTCGTTGTCTGTGTCATCGGTTGCTGTCTCCAGCGTGACTTCGTAGGTGCCATCGGTGCTGCCGGCGTAGGTAGCTTCGTAGGTGTAGGTATCGTCACCGTTAGCCGTTTCCGTGACGTCACTCTCTGTCAGCGTGGCCGACTCCGCACCGGTGATCGACACATCGATCGTCGAGAGTTGCTCGGACGCGTCGAATGCGATCCGGACATCCTGTCCGGACGGGTTGGTGGCTGCGAACCCGGAGATCGACGGTGCAGTCACGTCGATCGTCACGGTGTCGGATTGCCCACTGGCACCGTCGTTGTCGGCGTCGTCAGCAGCGGTCGAGAGAGCGGCGGTGTACGTGCCATCGGTGCTGCCGGCGTAGGTAGCTTCGTAGGTGTAGGTACCGTCGCCATTGTCGGTCTCGCTGAAGTCGCTCGTCGCGAGCGTGGCCGATTCCGGGCCGGTGATCGCCACCTGAAGCGTCGATAGCTGTTCGTCGGCATCGAATGTGACTCGAACGTCCTGTCCGGATGGGTTCGTGGCTGCGAACCCGGAGATCGACGGGGCTGTCGTATCCACGATGACCGTCTCGGACTGAGCGTTCGCACCGTCGTTGCCGAGATCGTCAGTCGCCGTTTTCAGTGTGGCAGTGTAATTGCCGTCGGTACTGCCTTCGTAGGTAGCTTCGTAGGTGTAGGTGCTGTCGCCGTTGTCGATTTTGCTGAAGTCACTCGTCGCGAGCGTGGTGTTCTCAGCACCCGAGATTGTCACTTCGACGGTGGCGAGTTGTTCGTCTGCGTCGAAGGCCACGCGAACAGCCTGTTCGGACGGGTTGGTGACCTCGAATCCGGAAATCGACGGCTGAGTCACGTCGACCGTCACGCTGCCGGACTGACCGCTCGCACCGTCGTTGCCGGCGTGGTCTTCAGCTCTTGTCAACGTTGCAGTGTACGTGCCGTCGGTACTACCGGCGTAAGTCGCGGTGTAACTGTAGGTACCGTCGCCATTGTCGGTCTCGCTGAAGTCGCTCGTCGCGAGCGTGGCCGATTCAGCACCGGTGATCGCCACCGAAATCGTCGACACTTGTTCGTTTGCGACGAAGGTGATGTGCACGTTCTGTCCCGACTGGTTGGTAACCTCGAACCCGGAGATCGACGGGGCAGACATGTCGCCTGCGCCGGGACCACCGCCCGAACCGCCATCGTCGGCGGTGTCGACCTCGACACTGCCGGACTGGTTGCTCGCGCCATCGTTGCCGGCGTCGTCGGTCGCCGTTTCCAGCGTGGCAATGTACGTGCCATCGCTATTGCCGGCGTGGATGGCTTCGTAGGTGTAGGTGCCGTCGCTGGCAGTTGCCGTGAAGTCGCCACTCGTCAATGTCGTGCTTTCGGCACCAGTGATCGAGACTTCGACCGTCGAGAGTTGTTCTGTGCTGTTGAAGGCTACCTGAACGTCCTGGCCCGAGGGATTCGAGACAGCGAATGAGTCGATCGTCGGTGGCGTCACGTCGATCGTCACGTTCCCGGACTCGCCGCTTGCCCCGTCGTTGCCGGCGGCATCCGCTGCGGCGGTCAATGTCGCGGTGTAGTCGCCGTCGGTACTGACTGCGTGGGTCGCGGTGTAGGTGTAGGTACCGTCGCTATTGTCGGTCTCGCTGAATTCACCCGTCATGAGGGTGGCCGACTCAGCACCCGAGATTGTCACTTCGATCGTCGAGAGTTGCTCTGAAGTGTCGAAGCTCACCTGGACGTCCTGGTCGGACGGGTTGGTGACGCTGAACGTCGAGATGGACGGTGAGGTTGTGTCGATCGTTTCCAGCCCGGGCGCGGGCGATTGCGTGTTGTTCAGCAGGTAAGGATAGGACACTTCGCTGCCAGTCTCGACATCCCACGTCGTTCCGAAGTCGAACGCGAGACTGGTGTTGGCCTTCAGTTGGCTCGTCGTGAGGCCGATACCGCCGTCGGAGTCTGACAGACCGGTCGTCTCGGTGTCCCAGTAGGCGTTTTCGACTGTCGCGTTGTTCGTCCCGACGAGACCGCCGAGACTCGCGTATCCCGAGACCGCACCGACAGCGTAGGAGTTGTTGATCACGCTCTGGCCACCATCGGTGACGGTGTTGTTGCCGAGGAGACCACCGACGTTCCCGCCTTTGGCAGAAACGTCACCCGTGGCGTAGGTGTTCGTGACCGTCGCATTGTGCACACCACTCCAGTCTGAATAATCGGTGTTCCAGCCGATGAGGCCACCGGCGTTATCGCCGGATACGGTCACGTTTCCGGTGCCATAGCTCCCGGTCACCAGACCACCGTTATTTGTCCCGAGGAGTCCGCCGACGGTGGAGTCGCCGGTAACGTCGCCCATCGCGTTCGAGTCCCGTACCGTGCCGAGTTCGTTGGCCCCGACGAGGCCGCCAACGTTCGTCGATCCGCTGACGGTCCCGGCCGCGTCGGACTCGGTCACGATACCCCTGTTCGAACCGGCGAGACCGCCGACGTTCGTCGAGCCGTTGACGGTCGCCGTCGCGGTCAGGTTTTCGACCAGCCCCAGGTTCGTCCCGACGACACCACCGACGTTTTCGGTGCCGTCGACGGTCCCCGAGACCGAGACGTTCGCGATCGTCTTCGCGGCTTGCCCGTGGAATCCAGCCACGCCACCGACGGATCTGGCCCCGGTAATATCGACGTTCGAGAGCCGAAGGTTCTTGACCGTTCCATCGGCGTACTGCCCGGCCGGAACAATGGCGAACAGCCCGACAGTGTCCTCGCCGGGGCGGTCGATCGTGAGATTCGTGATGGTGTGACCCTCGCCGTCGAATTCGCCTTCGAATCCACGGCGATCCGCTCCGATCGGGTCGAACCCGTGTCCGCCGTTGGCCGAGGGAGCAGCCACCGAGTCGTAGCCGGCCGTCTCCGGGTCGAGGTCGGCCACGAGCGTGTAGTTCGCCCGGGGGTTCTCCCGGGTGGCATCCAGGTGATACCAGTTTTCGATCTCGTAAGGATTGTCTGCTGTCCCGTTACCATCGGCGTATAGTGTTCGTTTCCCTGGGGCGGGTTCCTGTGGGTTTGCCCGCAGGGAGGGGTAGGAGACTGTTCCGTTCGATATCAACACATCCCACGTTGCATCGAAGTCGAAGAGACCGAGAGACCCTCGAACGGAGGGTCCCGTCATCTCTGCGGTGGTCCTGCCACTGAACTCCCGGAGGCCAGCCGAGTTGTCCTGGCCGGTCGTCTCGACATCCCAGTATGAGTTCGCGACCCTGGGATTGTCCGTCGTCGTCCCAACGAGGCCGCCGACGCTGCTGTTCCCGGTGACGGGACCGACTGCGTAGGCGTAGACTACCTCACTGTTCCGTCCGGTGACGTTCCCGACGAGGCCGCCAAGGTCCGTTGAGCCGTTGACGCCGCCTGTCGCGTACGTCTGGGTGATCGTGGCATTGATCGTGGTCCCGGCAATCCCGCCGACGCGCTCGCTGCCGGTGACGTTCCCGGTCGCATACGAAACGTTGACGACCGCACTCGCGCCCGTTCCGCTGGTGTACCCGACGAGGCCGCCGACGCTGGTGGCGTCGCCCGCCTGCACGTCACCCGTGGCGTTCGAGGTAGTGACCGTGCCCTGGTAGTTCTGGCCGACGAGGCCGCCGAACTGCGTCGGGGCTGTCGCGCTCGCGTTGACAGTCACGGTGGCGCTGGCAGTCGAGGATTCGATCGTGCCACCTGCGGTGTCGTCCGATTCGACGCCGTTCGCCCCGGCGAGACCGCCGACGCTCTCGTTGCCGGTGATGCGGCCGGTCACCGAGGAGCCCGTTATCGTCCCGGTGGTTTCTCCGACGAGGCCACCGACGTTGCTGTCGCCGGTCACAGTCGCGTTCTCGATCGTGACGTTCGCCACCGTTCCGTTGGTCGCGACGTGGCCGAAGAGACCGACGTTGTCTTCGCCGGGCCGATCGATGGTCAGGTTCGCGATCGTGTAGCCGTTGCCGTCAAACGAGCCGTTGAACGGCGTCGCGGCCGTTCCGATCGGGTCGTGGCTGACGCCCGCCATGTCCAGGTCGGCCGTGAGTTCGTAGCTGGCGTTCGGTGCCGAACTGACACTCCCCAACGTGTCCGGTGAGGAGAGTTCATACGGGTCGGCTTCGGTTCCGCTCCCACCGGCGAACAGGCTCTCCAGTCCGGGCGCGGGCGATTGGGTGGTGTTCAGCAGGTAGGGGTAGGACACCTCGCCGCCAGTTCGGACACCCCACGTGTTCGTGAAGGTAAAGCCGGCCAGACTCTCGTTGCCCTTCAGTTCGCTCGTCGTGAGACCGGTGCCGCCGGCCGAGGTGTCCTGGCCAGTCGTGTTCAGGTCCCAGTAGGCGTCGGTCACGGACGCACCGTCCTCACTGGTGCCGATGAGACCGCCGACTGGTGAGTTGCCAGTGACCGAGCCAACAGCGTACGAGTTGGATACGCGAGTGTTCGTTCCAGTCGCATTGCCGACGAGTCCGCCAATATTCGATTGCGTCCCAGTAGCTCCGCCAGTCGCATAGGTGCGGTTGATTTCTGTTTGTATGGCCGTCCCGACGAGGCCGCCAACGCGCTTGTCTCCGAGGGCATCGCCAACAGCATAGGAGTCAGTGATTGTCGCGGTACTGGTCGTGCCATCCGCATAGCCAACGAGACCACCAATATTCTTCCCCTGGAATTGGAAGCCACCGCTAATGTCGCCAGTTGCGTTGGAACGAGTGACCGAACCACCGTAGAGCTGGCCGACGAGACCGCCCATCTTGTCTCCCGCCCTTACGTTAGCGTTGAGGGCTACCTCCCCGCTGGCATTCGAGGCTTCAATGCTGCCGCCGGAGGTTCCATCCGATTCGACGCCGTTCGCACCGACGAGACCGCCGACGCTTTCGCTTCCGGTGACAGTCCCGCTGGCGTTCGAGGTCTTCGTTTCGCCACTATTTCCTCCGATGAGGCCACCAACGTAGTCGGAGCCGTTAACCGACCCCGTGGCGGAGGATGTCTTCACAGTCGGCACTCCCCCACCATCGTAGTTACGTCCGACAAGCCCACCTACATAGGAGGTACCGTCGACAGTCCCAGTTGCGTGCGACGTGTTCACGATTCCCTTGGATGTGGAGTAGCCTGAACTCAGACCGACGAGGCCACCCACCTGCTCAGAACCAGTGACGGATACCGCGGCAGTCGAGTTGCTCACTCGTCCGTAACTGTCTCCGACGAGGCCCCCAACCGACGTGGAACCGTCGACAGTGCCGGTAGCGGAGGACGCGCTTACCACACCACCTCCGTGGGATCCGACGAGGCTACCCACCTGCCTGTTGCCGGTGACCTCGACGTCTTCCAGACTGACGTTTACAATCATCCCGCCGCCAGTGCGGCCGAAGAGAGCGACGTAGTCCCTATCCGTCCGATTGATCGTCAGGTTCGCAATGGTGTGGTCCTGTCCGTCGAACGTCCCACTGAAACTGGCCCCTCTGTCACCGAATGGGTCAAAGCCTTTGTCGTTGTTTGCCGAGGCGCTCGCCACCGAATCGTAGCCCGCCGTGTTCTCGTCGAGGTCGGCGACGAGCGTGTAGTTGGCGTCGAGCGCGTCGCGCACGTTGTCGAGGTCGTTCCAGTCTGCGATCTGGTAGGGGCTGGCCTCGGTGCCATCGCCGCCGGGGAACAGACTCTCCAGTCCGGGCGCGGGCGATTGCGTGTTTTTCAGCAGGTAGGGGTAGGATTTCTCGACGCCAGTTTTGACAGCCCACGTCGTTTCGAAGTCGAACGCGAGGCTGGTGTTGGCCTTCAGCTGGCTGGTCGTGAGCCCCGTCGCGTTGCCGGCTGAAGAGGACTGATTAGTCGTCTGGGTGTCCCAGTAGGCGTCAGTCACGGACGCACCGTTCTCAATGGTGCCGACGAGACCGCCAGCGGAATCCCCGGTGACCGACCCGGCCGCATAGGAGTTGTTCACTTTGGCGATCGAACCGGTGTTGTTGCCGACGAGGCCGCCAACTGATGCCGACCCGTTGACCGACCCAATCGCGTAGCTTTCGGTCACGAGGTCGTTGACGCTCTTGCCGACGAGACCGCCGACGTTGTTGCCGCCGTCCACTGCGCCCGTCGCGTACGTCTCCCGGATCGTACTTGGCTCGGTCGCGTCATTGTAGCCGACGAGGCCACCGACGTTCGTCGCGTCGCCAGCGTTCACGTTACCGGTGGCATTCGACTGCGTGACGGTGCCCTGGAAGATCTGGCCGACGAGGCCGCCCAGATTTTCGGGATCGGTACTGTCACCAGCGAGGGTGACCGTGCCGCTGGCGGTCGCGTTTTCGATCGTTCCGCCCTTTTTGAAGGCGGAGGCGTTGCCGTTAGCTCCGACGAGGCCACCGACGTTCGACGAGCCAGTGACGTTCCCCACCGCAACGGAGCGTTTGAGGACCGCATTCGTCCCGCTCATGTAACCGACGAGACCACCAATCTTAGTGGCATTGCCCGCCTGCACGTCACCAGAATTGAGTCTACCCTGGACCTCTCCTGTCGCACTTGAGCGAGTGACATTAGCTCTATAGAGCTGCCCTACGAGACCGCCGATCTTA
The DNA here is from genome assembly GCF_000023945.1 of Halorhabdus utahensis DSM 12940. Taxonomy (NCBI): domain Archaea; kingdom Methanobacteriati; phylum Methanobacteriota; class Halobacteria; order Halobacteriales; family Haloarculaceae; genus Halorhabdus; species Halorhabdus utahensis. Next base: position 2,114,266 of record NC_013158.1, on the reverse strand, counting down.
TGACCACCTACGTTTCTCGGGGACTGCACGGATCCACTTGCTTCTAACGCGCGCATCTCAGTTCCATTCAGAGGTAAATGATTGATTTTCCCCTCATAATACACCGCAGGGATAGATGTACCTCCATTCGCTCCAACCATACCGCCAACACTTGAATTGCCGGTTACCGAAACATCCGTTGTCGAGGCCTGGATAGATCCTCTATTATTGAAGAATCTTCCATTAGTGCCGACAGCACCAACAAGTCCACCGACATACGTTCCACCGGTAACTCTCCCATCCACATTCGAGTCAGTTATTTTACCTGCTGCCGAAGAACCGACAAGTCCACCGACTGCTGTTTCTCCTGTGACGTTCACCGATGCATTGGTGTCACGGACAGTATCTAAATATATTTGTCCTGCCACTCCTCCTACGAACGATGTTCCATTAACCTCACCTGTAACAGAAACATTCTTGATTGTCCTAGCCCCTCCTAATTCAGGATGAACCTGTAAACCGACGACCCCTCCCACGCCCCGATCACCACTAATAGAGACGTTCTTTATTGAAATTTTAGAGATTGTACCGGACGATATACCGAATAACCCCACAAAGTCTGAGTTTCGGTTAATAACTAAATCAGTTATCGTATTTCCTGCGCCATCGAACCTACCTTTAAATTCACTCCCGGCGCCACTCCCGAATCCATTGATGGGCGTGAAACCACCTGATGGATTCGTTACCTCTTTACGATATCCTCCAGATTCTCTGGATAGGTTCGCTGTTAGGGTAAAGTTCGCGGAAGGATTTTGACGTGTATCGTTGAGATGGGTCCAGTTAGCTACTTCGTAAGGCTGACCACTTGTTCCATTTCCTGCCGAATACAATTTCTCTTTCCCCGGTATATCCGTCTGGGGGTTCTGCTGTAGATACGGATACGAAACGACACCGTCGGAGTTATTTATTGTCCAAATATTCTGAGAGTCAAAAACATCCTGCGTTTCATATTCTTTATGGAAAAATTCTTTATGACCCTCGTATCCTTTGAGCTGACCAGTATGCCTTGGATACGGATTGCCCACTCGCTCAGTCACTCCGGTCGTTTTTTGGTCAAAGTAGGCTATTTGCTGTTGGCCATATTCTAAGACACCGCCAGCGTGACCACGCACAGTCGCATTTACAGTACTGCTAACCTTTCCGGTAGCATATGTGTACTTCGTCCTGGTACCAAAATTTTTCGAGATATTACCTACAAGTCCACCTACAGTGGTAGTACCAGTCACATCACTCATCGAATATGCATTTCGAATATCACCTGTTAGATTACCGACGAGTCCCCCAACAGAACTGCCAGACTGATTCCCACTATCGTCAGCCCTGACTGACCCAGTAGTATAGGATAAGTTCACCATTCCCGCATTATAGCCGACGAGTCCTCCCACAGAAGTGCCTCCTGTCACACTTGCGTTTTCGACTCCTGTGAGTGTAACCGTGCCTGATGAACCAACGACTCCAAAGATACTGACATTCCTCGAGTCTGGCCGATTGATCACGAGGTCGGCCAGTTTGTATCCACTACCGTTAAATGTGCCATTGAAGCGAGTTGAAGATGATCCTATCGGCTCGAAGCCCTTGTCGTTGTTTGCACTCGGGCTCGCCACCGAATCGTAACCTGCGGTCGAGGAATTCAGGTCGGCGACGAGCGTGAAGTTGGCGTCGAGCGCGTTGCGCACGCTGTCGAGGTCGTTCCAGTCCCCGATCTGGTAGGGATTGGCTGCGGTGCCGTTCCCGCCGGCGAACAGACTCTCCAGCCCGGGCGCGGGCGATTGGGTGTTGTTCAGCAGGTAGGGGTAGGACACCTCGCCGCCAGTTTTGACAGCCCAGGTGTTCGTGAAGTCGAAGCCATCGAGGCTGGTGTTGGCCTTGAGCTGGGTCGTCGTGAGGCCGGTGCCAGCGTCATCATATCCATCGTTCGTGTCGGACTGGCCGGTCGTGTTCACGTCCCAGTAGGCGTCGGTCACCGTGCCGAGGTTGGCCCCGATGAGGCCACCCACTCTATCTTGGCCGGTGACAGTCCCCGTCGCATACGATGAATCCACCGTGCCGAAGTTGGTACCGATAAGGCCACCCACTGTATTTCCGGTGGCGGAGACGTTGCCTGTCGCGTACGATGAACCCACCGTGCCCTCGCCATATCCGACGAGGCCACCTACTGTATTTCCGGTGGCGGAGACGTTGCCTGTCGCGTACGATGAATCCATCGTGCCAGAGCTGTATCCGACGAGGCCACCCACGTATTGGTATCCAGTGACGTCAATGTCTTCGATACTGACGTTTGCGATCACCGCGCTGCTTCCAGTGTAGCCGAACAGGCCGACGTTGTTCTCGCTCGACCGATTGATCGTTAGGTCTGCAATCGTGTAGCCATTGCCGTCGAACGTTCCGGTGAACGGCGTGCCGGAGTCACCGATCGGGGCGAAGCCAGCCCCGTCGTTCCACTCGCTCGTGTCCGACGCGTTGACGTCGGCGACAAGCGTGTAGTGTGCCCCCAGATCGTCCTCTATCGCCTGCAACTCCGAGGCGCTGCTGATCTGGTAGGGATCGTTGCTCGTCCCCGACCCCGGCAGGTCGCTCACGGCGACATCGGTCTGATTGCCTGCCGCCGTAGCGACGCCCGGCCCGAACGAGACGCCGACCGCAACCACCGACATGACCATCAGGACTGACAGCGCGAGCGCGCGGAGTTTCATCGACCCACCTCCCGTGATCGACCCCCGGCAGGCCCCGGGCGATCACGACGCCAGTTCGTCGCGGCTCCATTCGAGCCAGACGCACCTGAATGAGGGGCTTTCCATCGTCGTTTCGCATCGCCTGAGTTATCAGTATTGAACGTTAAGAGAGTCGTCCTTCGTGTCCGCGCAGGTCTGAACATACCATAAATATTCGTTTGTACACACAAAAGCAGAATATCTTCGTGTGACGGTATCCTGCCCACGATGCGAGCGCGACCCGATCGATACATTCGCAAAACACCCGGAAACGGGGGTATCTACAATATCGCGCCATCCCGAAACACGCAATATCTGCCGATAGAAGCGGTCGCTGCCCGGTATGCTATCTCGCACTTACTACCTTCACATGAAGGCATCTAGTCGGCCCGATAGCGACGATCTTTTCGAAATTAGTCCTGGCAGCTTGCCTCGTGCTGGCGCGACAGTACAGAATCATTTGTGAGAATGAGGATGGGCGTTCTCGACCGTGGAGCGTGGCCCATGGCACCCACGGTGGTTCACTCGAAGCGCGCTTCGAAGACTTTCTGCTGGGCGCGGTGGAGGTGCTGGAGGAACGTCGAGTGGGCAACGCCCAGGGTCTCGGCGATCTCCGCCGCGGTGGCCCCGCGAGGCTGTTCGAAGTACCCGTGATGGTACGCCGCGCGGAGAGCCTGGCGTTGCTTGTCGGTGAGTCGGGCCGCTCGCAGCTGGCCGCCGGTGTCACTCACCGTGTCCTCGTTACCGATCGCGAGTATGGAGACGTCGTCGAACGCCGCTTCTAACCGCTCGAGTGTCGGCGTGACGGTCTCCCGGGACTGGAGCTGTGCCTCGACGACGGCCCCGTTGGGGTCGAGGGTCGTGGTATCGACGACGACGCCGCGCGTCGCGAGATGGGCTTCCGGACTGGGACCGCTGACCGTCACCTGGAGTCTGCGTGGCTCAATGTCGATCCCGTGGACTGCTGTCACATCGGGGTGAGCAGCCAGCACGTCCTGGATCGCGTCCGTCGCGCCTGCGATACGGAGATACTGGACGATCCCGTCCTCGTCGTCCGGGACAGTCCCCTGGACGGTGACCCGCTTGCAGTCCCGAAAGGCCCCGTCTATCGCGAGTGCCGCGAGATAGTACGCGTCGTCGCCGACGCGAAACCGGGCCGTGACAGTCCGGTCTGCAGCGAGGCTATTCTCCGTCGCGAGGCTGTGGATCCCGAACGCGACGGTATCCCCGAGCTCCGTGAGCAACCGGCGCTCGGTCTCGCCGAAATGGTCCGGCTCGTCATGATAGACCGCCAATACGCCGTAGGGGACGTCGTTGTGTTCGAGCGGAACCGCCCCGCCGGACCGATACCCGTCGTCTGTGACGACTTCTCGCCACGCCGAGGGAAACAACTCAGCGACATCTTGGACGAACTGTGGCTCTCCCGACTGGGCAGCCCACGTGGCGGGTTCGCCCTGCACCTCGTCGGCTTCTGCCGTCGAGGAGATGGCGTCGACGAATGCCTGATCCCCGGCGACGGCTCGCGGGGACAGTCCACCGGCCCCCCGTTCGGCAACCCACGCGACCGGATACCCGTACTCGTGTAAATGGGTAACGACGTCTTCTTCCAATGTGTCTCGCGTCCGCGATTCGACCAGCGCTTCCTGGACCGTTCGATTGAGGTCTCGCTCCCACTGTAGCTCACGCTCGTGGCGTCGTCGCTCGCTGACGTCCCGGATCGAGACGAGCAGTGTCGGCTCACCCTCGTCGGTGATCCGCCGGCCAGTGAACTCACAGGCCCGAACCGATCCGTCGGAACGACGAAGGCGCGCTTCTTGCAGTTCCGGCTCGGCGCTCCCGTCGTCCCAGTTCGCGAATGCCTCACGCACTGCGGTCCGGTCGTCCGGGTGAATTGCGTCTTCGACGAGCTCCTCGCCGATCCAGGACGCACAGTCGCTACCCGTGAGTTCGGCAAAGTGCTCGTTACAAAACTGCACGCGACCGTCTTCGAGCAGACAGATCGCGTCACGGCTCTCCTCGACGACGGATCGATAGCGCCGTTCGCTTTCTTCAAGTTGGCATTGTAAGCGATGCTGGCGCACAACTGACTCGATTTTCTCGGCGAGGAGTGGGGTTTGATCGGTTGCCGGCTCTTTGACGACGTAATCGGTCACACCGGCGTCGATCGCCCGGGCAGCCACGTCCTCGTTTCCCTCGCTGGTGATGAGGATGAACGGAATATCGGGACGATCCTCGCGAACGCGTTCGAGCAACTCCAGGCCGGTGATGCCCGGCATCATGTAGTCCACGAGCAGACAGTCGACTCGGTCGGCCTCCGCGAGATGTACGAGCGCCTCGTTGGCATCGTTCGCGACCGAGACACTGACCGCGTCTGTCTCGCGTTCGATTCGCTTCGCAGCGACCGAGGCCCATCGGTCGCTATCGTCGACTAACAGCGTGTGGATGGCGTCCCCACTCACTACGGGCGCATCATTCCCGCTCATTGTGCACCAGCCGCTGCTGTAGCACTCCCTGCTGGCCATTGTCGCTTTCCACGGGCGGCCCAGTCCTGTGCTGAGGAGGTCATCCGTTTACCTTCGCATGAAGGTAGTAGGTTGTAAATATCCCGGTCAGACTCGGTCGTGAGACACAGCAACACCTGTTCGGGCCCACTGTGGGGCACCTTCTTGTATCAGGCTGCTCCAGAGTGTAGTAGACGGTGAGAATTCGTGAGTGACCCCTCCCAACAGTCGGCACAGCCGGTGAGTGTCGACCCCTCAGCTCTCCCGTATCCGTATCAGCGACTGACTCGGAACGGACACATCAGCGCGGTCAACGAGGCATGGGTCACTGTCTTGGGATACGAGGCAGCGAACGTCTGTGGTGAGCAGTTTGGAGAGTACGTCCACTCGGGCGACAGGGACAACTTCCGGACGGCGTTCGATCGATTCGTTGCTGGGGAGCGATCGAGCCCGATCGAATTGGACATCCGACATGCAGATGGCCATCCCGTGACGGTGATGCTCGATATCCGCGTCGAACGTGACCATAATGGGAGATTCGAGAACGCGCACTGCCAGTTCACCGAAATCGACACGGCCAGCGGCGCAGGATCCGTCTCAAACACTGGTGGAGACACTGACGCGGATTTCAGTGCCACGGAAGAGCGAATGAAGTTGGCCGTTAAAGGGGCAAAACTCGGAATCTGGGACTGGGACATGGAGGCCGACGAGGTATTGCGCGACGAACTGCTGGCGAACATGCTGGGCTATTCACCGGCAGAGATGGGCGATCAGTTGGACGATTGGGAACAGCTCGTCCATCCGGACGGCAAGCAGCGCCACGACGAGGCGCTCGCGGAACATATCGACACGGACACGGACTTCTATCAGTGTGATTACCGGATGGAGACGAAATCCGGTGACTGGAAGTGGGTGCGAACCATGGGCACGGTGGTCGAGGAGGACGATGACGGGACACCGCTTCGGTCAGTGGGGATCCACCTCGACATCGACGAACAGAAGCGCAACCAGCTGAAACTCGCCCGCCGCACCGAGCAACTCGAAGCGCTCAATCGCGTCGTCCGACACGACATCCGCAACGACATGAACGTGCTTCACATGTGGGCAACAGAGCTTGAGGGCCACGTCGACGAGGCGGGCGCTGAGGCCCTCGAACAGATCCTCTCTTCGAGTCGCCACATCATCGAGCTGACGAAGGTTGCTCGCGAATTCATCGAATCGCTGGGGGCCGGAGACGAGTTGGACATGGAACCAATCGACCTGCGAGAGGTCCTCTCGAACGAGGTGAACACACAGCGCGGTGCGTATCCGGAGGCCGACTTTCGGATCCGCGGTGAGTTGCCGTCCGTGACCGTCCGGGCGAACGGCATGCTTTCGTCGGTCTTCCGGAACCTGCTCGTCAACGCCGTCGAACACAACGATTCCGCGACGCCGACGGTCACTGTTTCGGTGACGGTCCGAGACCAAACCGTCGCGGTTCGAGTGGCAGACGATGGGCCCGGCATCGCGGATGTCCTGAAGGACGAAATCTTCGGCAAGGGGACGAAAGGCCTCTCGGGCGGGACTGGCATCGGCCTGTATCTGGTCGAAACGCTCGTCGAGAGTTACGGCGGGGACGTCCGGATCGCCGACGATGGAGAGGGTCAGGAGCCGTCCGTAAGCAATCGGCAGGAATCCGAGGACAACGAGCCCACCGGGGCCGTCTTTGTGGTGGCGTTACCGCTATACGAGTCCGACCACTGAGAGCGTCCCAACTGCCGGCGGTCTTACTCATCCCCTGATCGGTCCTCGGCAGTCCGCGACGAGTCCTGTCCGTCGGACTCGCCTCGCTGGGGGCGGTCGGCATCGCCAGGCCGGTCGTGCTGTGTGTCACGCCGCAACCCGACGGTCAGCGAGTAGACCATGAGGAGGATCACGAGGCTGAACGGCAGTCCAGCCGCGATGACCGCTGTCTTGAGTGCACGCAGTCCGTTGCCGAACAGGAGCACAATCGCGGTCGCGCCGATGACGAGCGGCCACAGGACACGCTGACCCGTCGTCGGTTCCCGTGTCCCGCTCGTCGTCAGATAGCTCGCCACCAGTGAGCCGGAGTCGGCCGAGGTGACCAGGAATGTCATGAGGTTGAACGTTGCGATCGCGGCCGTCAGGAACGCAAGCGGGTAGACGGAAAACATCTCGAACAGCGCGACTGCGGGGCCGTGTTCCTGCAGGGGGCCGCTAATCGCCCCCTCGGCGACTGAGAGCTCGACGAACAACGCCGAACCGTTGAAGACAGCCATCCAGCCCAGCGAAAACAGGACTGGCACGACCAAGACGCCACCGACGAACTCCCGGATCGTCCGCCCCCTGGAAATGCGAGCGATGAACAGGCCGACGAACGGCGACCAGACGGTCCAGAATCCCCAGTAGAATATCGTATACGCGTGTTGCCATCCCGCCGCCTCGCCCGCGAAGGCCTCGGTATAGAGACTCAATTCCACGAAGTTGCCGAGGTAGGTCCCGACCCCTTCGAGAAACACGTCGAAGAGGTGGACTGTGTCCCCGACGAGCAACACCACGACGAGCAACGCGACCATCAGCACGACGTTCAGCTTCGAGAGACGCCTGATGCCGTTCTCGAGACCCAGCCACGTCGAGACGACTGTCACGCCGATGAGTGCCGTCGCGATGGTCGCCGCGGTCCACACATCGGTCGCGAGTGCCGTCCCCAGATAGGTCGTCGTGAGAAAGTCGACCCCGGCGGTGATCTGGAGCGCCGCCAGTCCGGTGGCCGTCGCGAGCCCGACGACGGTCGCGACGACTGCCGCGAGGTCGATGAGTCGCCCCGCCCAGCCGTGAATCCGCTCGCCGACCAGTGGATAGAAGATGGAGCGAAAGCTCAACGGGAGGCCGCGATTGTAGGAGAAATACCCGAGTGCAAGCCCGACGATGCCGTAGATTCCCCAGGGGTGCAGCCCCCAGTGAAACATCGTGAGGGCCGTGGCGGCCCGGCCTGCCTCGGGGGTGTTCGGTGGGACGTCGAAAAACGAGCCGCCACCGGAGACGAAGTGACTGATCGGTTCAGCGACACCGAAAAACAGCAGGCCAACGCCCATCCCGGAGCTGAACAGCATCGCCACCCATCCCAGCGTGGAAAACTCCGGCTCGGCGTCGGGACCACCGAGTCTGATCGTCCCGTAGTCGCTCAACCCGATCGCGACGAGTGCGACAAGAAACACGTTGACCGCAAGGACATACAACCAGCCGAAGGATTCGTTCACGAAGGCGAACGTCGCGCGATAGGCCACCGACGCCTGGTCGCCGAACCCGACCGTGAGCACGACGCCGACGACGATGATTGCAAGCGATCCGACCAGGACAACAGGGTCGAACTCGGTGCCGAACCACCGTACTGTCGTCTCCCGCGAATGTCGAGTCTCCTCGTGCGTCGAGCGACGCTGTTCAGGCGAGGGGGGCGACCCCGTCTCGTCATCGTCGTCCGTCAATGACTGACACCCACTGGAGGCGAGTTCAACGCTACGACATAAATCAATACTGTTCAGACACGGGCCGAGCCAAGATGGCGATGTGCCCGTTTCGATGCCTCACTGCAGTGACCGTCCAGCACGAAGCGCCGCGTCAGTGATCAACGAGACAGGCGTGACTTCGAACGCGCGACACTGACCTGCGGCGCAAGCTACAAACGCTCGCCACCGGTACGAACGACCATGACTGACGAGATCGAACACCGTCGACTCATCATCGCCGGCTCGGGCACCGCCGGGCTGACGGCCGCGGTCTACGCCGGGCGGGCGAACAACGACCCGCTCGTCCTGGAGGGCGACGAACCCGGCGGCCAGCTCACCTTGACAACGGACGTCGCGAACTTCCCCGGCTTCCCGGAGGGGATCAACGGCACTGAACTCATCAACCGCATGAAGGAACAGGCCAAGCGATTCGGGGCCGACGTCGAGACGGGATTCGTCGAGTCGATCGACGATTCCTCTCGGCCGTTTCGAGTCGAACTCGCCGACGGGGCGGTCTACACCTGTGACGCCTTCATCGCCGCCAGTGGCGCGAGCGCGCGCACCCTGGGCATCCCCGGCGAGGGCGACCTCATGGGCTATGGCGTCTCAACGTGTGCGACCTGCGACGGCGCGTTCTTCCGGGACGAGGACATGCTCGTCATCGGCGGGGGCGACGCCGCGATGGAGGAGGCTTCCTTCCTGACGAAGTTCGCCGACACGGTCTACATCGCCCACCGCCGCGAGGCGTTCCGCGCCGAGGACTACTGGGTCGACCGAATCATGGAACACGTCGACGCGGGCGACGTCGAGATCATGCGCAACACCGAGGCGACCGAGATCCACGGCTCCCGCGAAGATGGGATCGAAGGCGTCTCGTTGATCCGCCATCCCGATGGCCACCCCAAGGAGAAACTCGACTCCGAACAGGCAGAGGAAGTCGAGCACTTCGAGCACGACGTCGGCGCGGTCTTCCTCGCAATCGGCCACACGCCCAACACCGGCTATCTGGAGGACACCGACGTCGAACTCGACGAGACGGGGTACATCCGGACCGTGGGCGGCCACGGCGGCGGTCAGACGAAAACGGACGTCCCCGGCATCTTCGGGGCAGGCGACGTCGTCGACTACCACTACCAGCAGGCCGTCACAGCCGCGGGGATGGGGAGTCAGGCCGCCCTGGACGCCGACGACTATCTCGAAGAGCAGGCAGAGGCCGAAGCCACCGAAACAAGCGTCGCCGAGACCGACGACTGAAGCCGATCCGAGTCGATATTTTCCACGGCTTTCGCCGCGCTCGGTCTCCGCGGCTTTCGCCGCGCTCGTCACCCTGATACGCCTCGCGACCCTACCAGATGGTATGGAATCTGCGACGTTCGGCGGCGGGTGTTTCTGGTGTACCGAGGCCGCGATGAAGGAACTCGACGGCGTCGCCTCGGTGACGTCCGGGTACGCCGGCGGGCACGCCGAGGACCCCAGCTACCGGGCGGTCTGTTCGGGCGACACCGGCCACGCCGAGGTGGTGCAGGTCGAATACGATCCCGACGTGATCACTTACGACGAGTTGCTGGAGGTGTTCTTCGCCACGCACGACCCGACCCAGTTGAATCGACAGGGTCCCGACGTAGGCACGCAGTACCGCTCGATCGTCCTCTATCACGACGAGGCCCAGCGCGAGACGGCCGCCGCCTACATCGACGCGCTCGACGCCGAGTACGACGACGAGGTCGTGACGGAACTCACCGAGTTGGAGACGTTCTACCGCGCCGAGGAGAAACACCAGGACTACTTCGAGAAGAACCCGACTGACGCCTACTGTCAGATGCACGCCGCGCCGAAGGTCGAAAAAATCCGTGAACGGTTCGAGGAACTGGTAGCTGAATCGTAGTTACAGTAGCAGCGGCCGCGATACGTAGGGGCTGCGGGGCGGCCAGGTGACGGTAAAGCATCGGCCCCATCGAATAATCCGCAATATAGTGAGTACCACCAGATGATATCCATAACAACATGTTTATGACCCCTTGACGTATTGGTGTGTGTAACTAACACGCTGATTGACGAAGGCTGCTCACCACCCATGACTACAGAATTCGCAATTGATCCGGATCGGTTGGAAGAATTTCTGCCGATGCTGGGGAAAGAAATCGAGGACGGATATATTGTTGACATTGAGACGGGTCAAATTGCAACTTCTCCCTCGGGTGAGAAAATCAAAGCTGAAGAGGTGGGTTACCTGGCGCATGGTTCCGTTGAACCAATTCGCGACGATATTTCGGATATTGTGAACTACCTTACAGACTCGTCCGACTGGGAAGACCCTCGCGAGTAGATGCAAGAAGACGATCCCTTTCTGAAGCTACTCAAAGACTCTTTTGCCACCGCCAAAGACGGGGCTGCAAAACTCAACAGGAGTCAAACAGATTCGCTTCCTTGTCGCGGTTCGTTGGCCGAACTCATCCACAGTGACGAATATGAATCTCCATATGCAGGACCCGTTGAAGGAGATGCCGAGGCAGAAATCAGAGAAGTCAAAGGAGTCGTCCGGTTGGTTATTGATCCGGCAAGCATCGATTATGAAAAGCGTGTTGCGATGAGCGACTCTATGGATAGTGTACTGGAAGAGGCACAGGGGTTTCCGCTGGCTCCCGCATCTGGCATCGCTGAAGCTGTCAAAGGAAAAGAGGGCAAAGAGTTTGTCGACGAGATCGTGAGTTTCTACAGGGGCAAAGTCCCACCCCGCTTTCGTCAGCCGCTCATTCAAGGCATGGCGCTACGCATCGCCGAGGACAACAACCCGATGGAACAGTGGGAAGTGAGGAAACGAAAACGAGAGGCAGCGAAAGCGCACGAAAAACGTGGCTATTCCCGGCCAGAAGCATACAATACTGCGAGTCTGTGCTCGTCTGGGTACTTTGATCCCGACCGTTTATTCCAGCGGCTCTATCAGGATCAAGTTGAATTCGGCGGTTGGTCTGATGGGGATTATGCGAACGCATTTGAAGAACTTGTCGTTGACAAGCCTTTTGTCGTGTTCGTGAAGTCTGGGATGTCGTACAAGGAAGCATACCATGCGATGATAGGCAAGTCGCTTGATATTGATGAATATATAGCCCCATTGAACTATATCGATATCCGTGGGAAGGGACAGCAAGCGGAGGAAACCGTGGAAAAAGCTGCAGAGTACATTAATCAGCACCATAATTCGGTGAAAATCAAACCAGAACACGAAAATGGACAGTCAAACCTCCGTGTCTGGTACGAAACGCTATAGATGTCGGTTCTAGGTGACGCGGTACAGGCGCTAAATGAAGATATCGAGATTGCGGCGTTCCTTCCTGGTGTTAATTATGTTTTCCTTCTCATTGCGTCAGAGGACGGCTCAAACTTGTTCTTTGGGTTGGCACTCGGCGCCTCAGTAGTTGGCGCTACATTGTTCAACCATCTCCGTCATCTAGCATCTGATGAATCCACCAATACCGATGATACGGAGGCAGATGAGCGAGAAAATGCATCCGAGGAGTGGGAAGATCCCCGTGACGGAGGGAACAATCAGTCAGGTGGCGACCGACAGATTAGCCAACAGAGTGCCTCGATGCTACTCCTTCTTGTATGGGGCGCATTACTGCTTGTGAGTATGCACTTCCTGTTCGAGCGCTTTTCTAAGAATAGGGTACTTCCGGAAGTGCTCTTCTTCATTTCCGTTGGTTTCATTGCGCTATACGTGACCGATATCATTCTGAACCGATATATTTCGAGCTATAATAGCTAGCATTTTCTACCATCGATAGCAACATAATTCCGTGTGAGCTTGAAGCATAAATTCTATCTTGGCCGACAAACGCGAGCAACTGACAGTAATCGATAGCTGAAATCTGCGTCGAAGATCCACGACAGCTCGTCTTATCTGTAGTTAGGTCCTAAACTCCTGGGCATGGCTCGCCCGCAAATCCGAGATTTACGGATGCGCGAAGTACGCGAGAAGTTCGTCGTCCTCGCCGACATCCATCGGATCACTCGCCTCGGGAACCGCGTCGAGACGCGCAAAGCCGATCCGGACGAACTGGACCATCTCGTCGGCCCCGTGGGTGAGCAAGCCGGGTTCGACGTGTCCGGTGACATCCCCCTCCATCGTCCGCAGTCGGGCGGGGACACTCGTCGTCGCCGGCACCCAGTGGATCACGTCGACATTCCCCTCCCGGACCACGTCGATGTCGTCGTCGGTGTATTCGAACGCCCGCTCGCCCGTCCGGCGGACGCAACCGTATCCCTTCAGCCAGACGCGATCGCCCTCCGGCGGCAGGTCCTCTTCCTCGACCAGGACCGCCCCACCGACCGGGATGGTTCGCTTGCCGCGCTCCTCGTAGTCGGGGTGGATCGGCGGCTGGCCGCGCTCGGGCCCACCCGAGAGGTCCATCTCGACGCCGTCCCGGACGAAGAAGGCCCGGTCGGCGTCGTCGTCGATGCGTTCGCGGTTGGCCGCGTAGATCGACGACATCGCCAGGTCGACGTTGCTGGTCGAGGTGCCGAGTTCGGTCATCGCGTCGACGATGGCCCCGCCGCGAATGCCCCGTCGCCGGAGGCTGGCGATCGTCGGGGCCCGTGGGTCGTCCCAGCCCTCAAGGTCGCCGGCCTCGATCAGTTCCTTGATGGTCGAGGTGCTCATCGGGACGTCGTATTCCTCGACCTGGACGTGGCCCCAGTGGATGACCTCGGGGTACTCCCAGTCGAAGTAGTCGTAGACAAACCCCTGGCGCTTGGCGGAGTCCTGGAGGTCGATCCCGCGGATGATGTGCGTGATCCCGGTGAGGTGGTCGTCGATCCCGCTCTGGAAATCGAGCATGGGCCAACAGCGATAGTCCTCGGCTTCCGGCCGTGGATGCGGGGTGTCGATGAGGCGGAAGGCGACCCAGTCCCGCAGCGCGGGGTTCTTGTGCTCGATGTCGGTCTTCACCCGAAGCACCATCTCGCCGGGATCGTACTCGCCGTCGACCATCGCGTCGAACTCCTCGTGGACGGTCGCGGCGTCCTTCTCGCGGTGCGGGCAGGCCTCGCCGCTGTTCTTCAACTCGGAGAACGTCTCGCCTGGACACGAGCAGGTGTAGGCCCCGCCGAGATCGATGAGGTCCCGCGCGTAGGCGTAGTAGGTCTCCAGTCGGTCGCTGGCCTTGAGCACGCGATTCGGCGTGAACCCGAGGTACTCGATCGCGTCGAGGATCTCGTCGTAAGCGTCCAGATCCGGGCGTTTGGTCTCGGGATCGGTGTCGTCGAACCGGCAGACGAAGTAGCCGTCGTAGCGGTCCTTGTACGAGCCCACGACTGCGGCCATCCGGGCGTGGCCGACGTGCCAGGGACCGTTTGGATTCGGCGCGACGCGCATCCGAACCTCGTCGTAGTCCTCGACGTTGGGCAGGTCCGGCAGTGCCTGCTCGTCTTCGTCCTCATCGGCGTCGAGTTCTTCGACCCGTTCGGGCGCGAGTTCGGCGAGTCGCTCGCGTTTTTCCTCGGTCGAAAGCCCGTTGACGCGTTCGACGACCGGCGCGAGGACGCCCGGGATCTCGTCGCCGTACTCCCGGAACTCGGGGTTCTCGCCCATCAACGGCCCCATGATCGCTCCGACCTGGGCGTCGCTGTCGTGTTTGAGCGCGTTGAACAGTGCGTCGGCCTCGGCGGCCGCCTCGACGCGCTCGCGAAGGTCTTCGTCCATTGGCAGACGATTGCAGGGCGGTCGTCAAAACGTCGTCGGGTTCGATGTTAGCCGAGGCTCACGCGATGGCAAGGAGTACAGCAGGCCCCCGACTGAGATCGCTGAAATCCCGCCAAGGACGGCGATTGCGGAGTGAGCGGAGCCTTCTCAATCGGTCGTTTTCGCCTCTGGATTCGGATTCTCCTCTGGCCCCAATGTCCGCTCGTCGTCCCCCTTGATCTCCTCATAAACGAGTTCTCGGAGCAACTCGGCCATGGTCATGTCCCGTTCCGCAGCGAGGACGCGAAAACGGCTCTTCTCGTCCTCCGTGACACTTGTGCTGATTTTTTCAGTTCGCTCCATACCCAACGGAAGGTTGCAGGTGCACAAAAACTCTGGGTCATCGGAGCATTAGAGAGGCGGTACTTAGACACATCTATTTACTGCATCAGTAGAACAGTAGAACATGTTTATCATGCACCAGTACATTATCTAATATGTTGAATACGTATGACAGACAGACTCACATTCCAGTGTCAAGATTCGCTTGCCGCCGATGTCGACGAGATCGCCGACAGAACCGGATTACCCGAATCCGAAGTGATCAACCGGCTAGTCAGACTCGGGCTGCAGGATATCGACGATATCGACGATAGCGTGCTGTTCGGGACAATCTCCGGTTCGACGGACGGAGATCCGGCCGACTGACGCCGTCGGCCGAGTGGACCGTTCCGGGCGGCTGTGGTCAACTCGGCGGCGGAGAGAACACGAGGCATCCAAGATGCAATACTCCACGTCCGACCCGAGGAATCGTCCGACGAACAGTCAGCAGCCCCGGCGGGAAAGCGGCGACCGGCCGACCCTGGCATGGGACGGCAGGGGCGTTTCGTTTCGACGCGTGGCTGGGGGAGCGGGCAGTGCGAGCGCGACCGGCACGGCCAGCGGGGACACGCGCCAGGTGGACCAACCGAGAGATGTGACGACGAACAGGAGCAGCGGGACAGACCCCTTCCGGGGACTGACCGGCCACGGAGCGCTGGGTGTGGACGTCGAACGAACCGGAGGCGAGTCATGAGTGATCTCGCCGAGCGACACCGGCAGATCGCCGACATCCTCGAACCGATCGAACGGATGGGGATCGACGCCACAGTGGATGATCGGACCACTGACGACGGCACGCTCCGTCTCACCCTGACGCTCGGACTCCCGTCGGACTTCGACCCGATCAGGCAGAAAGCCACCGATCCCACGGGGACCCTCGAAGCCCGAATCAGGGAGCTCGAGAAGCAAAGTGAACCCAATGAGTCGGATCACGAAACTGATCCCGACCCATCGGAGGACGGATACCCCAGCGTCGCCGGGCAAGAGCTCACGGACGGCGAGCGTGAGACGCTCGACGCACTCCGGACGCTGGGTGGCCCCAGGGCGTCGGGTGACATCGCGGACCAGGTCGACGCCACGATCCAGAGTGTGCGGTCCTGGCTGCCGAAACTCGCCGGGGCCGGCCTCATCGAGACCGTCCCTGACCCCACGGACGGCCGGCGGAAGCTGTACTCGCCGGTCGTCTCCGAGGAGTCGGCCACCGACGAGGGATCGGCGGACGAGGACGACACGATCGACCGATCCGAAGACAATCCGGTCGATCGATCCGAAGACGACACGGTAGAGGAGACCACCGACGTGGCGGGGACGGTGTACGTTGCGACCGGTGGCGGCAGCCCCTCACAGGTGTTTCACGTCCGCCCGGACTGTCCGCAGTTGCGGCGAGCGAAGGACTTCGTCGAGAAGGACCGCTCGGTCGTCCCCCACCATCGCCCGTGCGGGACGTGCGTCTCGACGGACCTCGCGGACGGACTCGTCGCGATCTCGAACTCACCGACCGAGACATACCACAGGCGGGCGGACTGCCCCCGACTCGCGTCGGCGACCGACGTCACTGTCGTGGATGGGGAGACCGTGCCGGACTTCGATCCCTGTGCCGACTGCGTCTCCGGGGATCGGACGAGCGACCGCGACGAAGACGAAAAGGAGCGCGATGAAGATACTGACGAGGACGGGTCCGATGAAGAGGAAGCCGACGCAGACGATGTCTCCATGGCCGCGGAACTCTGCGACCGCAACGACCTCGACCGCGAGGCAGTCATCGAAGCGCTTGACGCGGCGACGGCGATCTACCACGTCCAGCGCGATCTCACACTCCCCCGCGACGAGACCGAGGCCCTGCTCCGGAACCTGGGCGTCTTCGAGACCCTCTCCGGCGGTGGACACGTATCGCTCGACCGCGCGAAATCGGTGGTTCACGAACACGTCCCGCCCACGTAGGGTCGGGGAGCCGTATTGCCATTCGAGAACCCTCGATCCGACGGCGTTCACGGATTCGCCTGTTCTCTCGGTTGGGTCGTTTATCATCCTGAACACGCTCGTGGAAACATGGCAATCGAACCGTCAGCATCGGAGACCAACGGCAGCGAGGAGTACGGCGTCATCCCTGCCAGGGGCCAGGAGATCCACGTCGATCGTGGGGAAACGTTCGCAAACAAACTGATCGACCTCTCGACCGGTGACAGCGTCTGCCTCCGCGTCACCGGATCGAACTCTGTGATCCGAAACGTCGGGTTCGAGGGGTGCTACCGGGGCGGTCGGTTCCTGCTCTGGATCGACGGCGATCCCGGTGACGTCCTCGTCGAGAACGTCTACATGGGCGACGGCGCAACCAGAGAGGGGTCGGGGTGCGTCCACGGCCCCGGCGGGGTCTTTCTGCACCACGGCAACGAGGCGGACGTCCGCTTGCACCGGTGTAACGTCCAGGGGTTCCCGAACAACGGGTTTCACTGTTCGAACACCGCCGCCGGGGCGGGCAGCGTGCACTTCGATCGCTGTTTCGGGAAGAACAACGGCGTCGCGACGTTTCGCTGCGGGGGTGGCGCGGATCTGATCGAGAACTGCGTCGCCTACACCGACGGGACGGACTACGGCCACGACGATGACGAGTACCTCGAAACAAACGGCCGGCCGGTCTGGGTCTGGAACGGCGGCACCGTGACGATCAGGGACTCACACTTCGCCGACGGCCCCTACCCCAACGCCATCGTCGCCGGCGCGAACGACGCCCCCGGTCGGATCAGCTTCGAGAGCGGCGGCTACCGGGGCCCCATCCAGCGGACGTGCGGGTCCACCGTCGACGTGAGTCCGGCGGTGTCCGACGACCCCGACCTCTCGATCCCCGACGGCGTCCCGACTTCGGCGAAGGCGGCGGCGGGTGGGTTCGGCCGCCCATCGAACCGCTGGCGGGCGAACACAGACGTGGACCTCCCTCACAGCATCGTGTTCGCGGCCGGGGAGTCCGGCGAGCCGAGTGCCTACGCCTTCGAGGCCGACGCAGTCGTCACGGCGGGCCACCACGACGCACGGATCAGCGACGGCTATGGCGTGCACCCGGCCGTCCAGGGCGTCGTCGAGGACACCGTCGAGGCGTACTGGTTCCGGGGAAACCTCGAGGCACTCTCCGTCGATGGCGATGCGACTGTCAGCATCCAGTACGATGGCCGCGATGCGGACGCTCACGAGGGGCCGAAACAGTCGTGATGAACCCTTCGGCGGTCGCGTCCGTCCGTACTGTCCCGAAACCACCGCTATCTGGCCGACGTGAGCCGAGATGATCGTGAGCCACCCCGACTGTCGACCGACGGCGAGTGACGATCATCGACTGACGGTGAGTGCCGATCATCCACCGATCCAGAGTGGCAACTACCGACCGAGCGTGCACGGACCCATTCGCCCGCGGCGCCCCTCGTTCGCGCCCGGGAGCGTGGAACTGGACGCGTCGAAGCCCAGCAGACGATCGAACGGGGGTGGGTAACGCCATGCCGACGGAGGACACCGTCAACACGCACGACACGGTCCGCGAGCGCTCCCAGACGACCCGGATCGTGTCGTGGCTGTTGCTGTCCGGCAACCGACTGCTCGTCGCCGGGATCCTCGCTGCCATGTTCTTCCTCGTCTTCACGATCAGTACCTTCATCCTCCGTCCGGAAGTGTACCAGATGGACACCGAAGGAGACCTGTCCGAGCGGCTGTTCTCGACGATGATCATCGTCATCGTGACCGGGACGACCATCGTCGTCACGTTCGGACAGCTCATCCTCACCCAGGAGAACGGGCCACTCGGCGACCAGTTCGAGCGCCTGGACGGGGCGATGGAGTTTCGGGATCGCGCCTCGGTGCTGATCGGGGCCCCCTGTTCGACGAAGCCCTCGAAATTCCTCAGCGACATCCTGGAAGCCACCTCCGAGCGGGCCGAACTGGTGCAGGACATCGACGACGCCGGCAACGAGGACTTGGCGCGGGATCTCACGGACCTCTCGGAGGGTATCGTCACGAACGCACAGGACGTCCGAACGCAACTGGAAACCGCCGAATTCGGGACGTTCGACGTGGTGTTTGCCGCCCTGAACTTCGATTACAGCTGGAAGGTGTTCCAGGTCGAGCGCATCGTCGACGACTACGAGGACGATCTGACGGCCGAGCAGGTGGCGTTGCTCGATGAACTGAAGGAGGCACTCATGTTGTACGGACCGGCACGGGAGTACATCAAGACGCTTTACTTCCAGTGGTCGCTGATCGCCCTCTCGCAGGTGATCCTCGCGGCGGCAGTGCCGGCACTCATCCTCGCGGGCACGATGCTCGTCTCCCTTGACGGGAACACCTTCCCGGGCAGGACGTTCGGCATCGAGCACATCATCCCCGTGATCGGGATTTCCTTCACGATGACGCTCCTACCTTTCATGGTGTTCATCTCCTACATCTTCCG
Source organism: Halorhabdus utahensis DSM 12940 (assembly GCF_000023945.1). Lineage (NCBI taxonomy): Archaea > Methanobacteriati > Methanobacteriota > Halobacteria > Halobacteriales > Haloarculaceae > Halorhabdus > Halorhabdus utahensis. The sequence goes on along the minus strand of NC_013158.1, from coordinate 2,095,019 downwards.
TATCTTCACGGTCGCAAAGCGGACGCTCGCGATCGATCCGCTGATCCCGCGCCAGTCCTGAGAACGCTGGACGCGTTCGTTCGGGGGGACAGCCGACGCCTCATTCCCCCGGCAGACTCCCGATGATCGAGTCGGTGAGAGCGGCTTCGAGGTCCGTATCCCGGTATCCTGCGGCGAGGTTGACGTCGACGGCCCAGTACTGGCCAGCCTCGCCTTTGACGAAATCGACACCGATACCGCGGAGATCGAACCGGTCGATGAATGTCCGAAGCGCGGCGGTGATGGTCGGCGCAGGCTGCACTCGACTGAGGAATCGTTTCCGACCGTACAGCTTCGAGGTGACGCGTCGCCCCTCGACGTGCGTTCGGTCCCCATCGTTGACAGCGTAATACTTGTAATCGACCGGCTCCGTCGGGATCAGTTCCTGATAGAAGTCCCCCACACCGTTGAGTGCGGGGTCGCTGCCCCAGACGTAGGCCCCCTTCGCGACGTACTCGCCCGTGGGCTTCTCGAAACTGATGTCGGGTGTGTGTAGTCCCATCTTCGACGCTGCTCGAAGCCCGACCAGCCGTGAACTGAGGACGATCGTCGCCTGGAGGTTGTTCCACAGCGGCGTCCCGCTTCGTCGAGCACGCCAGAGGGCCGGCAGGGCGACCGGGAGTGTCTTCTTGTTGACGATCAACGAGAGGTCGGCAGCCTGGCGTGGACTGAGTCCGGACTGTGGATGGAAGAACCTGACCCGGTAGCCCGCATTGCGGAGACGTCCGGCGACCTCCGTGAACACTGGCTTGTTTCGCTTGCACAGGAGACCGATACTGCTGGTCCCGGTCGCGCCTGACATATACTTTCTCTGTCAGGTTCGGACGTCAATAAACCGCGTTCTCCTCGAAGACCGTCATCGTGCGCTTCGACGACCGACCGTCGCTTTCCGTCCGCCGGTCGAACGTCACGTCGATGACTGGAGAACAGCCTCGTCGAGAGGCGGGTCGCGACTACGGCGACGGATCGACCGGGGAGAGATCACAGCGGGGTATAGCCCCGAAGCGCACGAAAGCGCTCACGAACGCGGGTGACTGACGTGGATTTCCCCGAAGAGTTTGTGTCCTTGAGCGAAGCCATCGAAGCGGGTACGACCGCCGAGACGGTCTACAGTACGCCCATCGAGTGCGGCAATCGGACAGTCGTGCCGATGACGCGCGTCGAGTACGGCCTCGGTGGGGGTGGCGGGGGCGGTGGCGGCGGTGCGGACGGCGTCGGCGGCGGTGGCGGCACCAGCGGCGACGACGATGACACCGAAGGCGGCGGACTCGGTGGCGGGCTCTCCGCACGACCGGCGGGTGCCCTCGAAGTGACCGACCGCGGAGCGCGGTTCGTCCGGCCAATCGATCGACGGCGATCCCTGGTGCTCGTCGCCGTGGGGTTCGTCTGTGGACTCGTCCTAGGTTGGCTCCGGTGAGCGCTCGAAACCCGTCGAACGGCCGGGTTCGGACAATCTAACACGTGGTTTATGAGCGTCTGGGTCCGATCATAACTCGGCGGCACCCAAAGAAGCCGACCAGGGCGGCCGAATACAGCTCCGCCACGAGCCGGCGTGCCGAGTATGGATACGGCGCACGAGAAAGAAACGAGAACGTGCTCCCTGGACGAAAATCCGGGTTCGACTCCCGACGCTGGCTTTCTGGAACGGACGAACGTGCGCGAAAACTTCGATGAAAAGGACCGCTGGTGAACCGCTCGCTTCGTTCGCGGATGAATAGTTGCGGCAACGCCACCGTCTCAATATACCAGTATGTGCATCAGATCCTAACGCAACGTAGACTTATATTGCAAACCTTACGTAAGCTAAGATTGACACAAAGACACCATACTGGGCACTGAAAGAGACGATCCAAGGGTAGAAGAGTTCCTTAGCCGAAGGCCATGAGAGTAGTTTATGCGCAGGTGATCTGATATCCAACTCGGGTAAGTCGTCGGAAACAATTTGTGGGAGGCGTTTTGCATGTGCATTTCCAACAATGACGACGATACGGCCCCCATCTTGAGCGGCTTCCTCAACCATCTGAGCGATCTGAATATCTCGGCCAGAATCTGTTCTCCGGGATTCGTGAATCCGTAAGAGGAGCAGCGGAAGAAGTCCACTCACGAGTAACAACGATACGCCTCCGAAGACATGGCCAGCTAATCCAAGTCCGATGGCAGCTGCGAATAGCAGGAAGAAAAGCATTGCTGCAGCAATTTTGATCAGTGTGTGGGAATTCTCGAGGATCGATGCGTTCGAGTCCCTTGTGTACTGCCTCTCTGCGCCCTGAATATCCGCGATATCTTCAAGAATCGTTTTGTCAACGTACATGATCTGAGCGAAGAGATACTCGAAGATCAGAAGCATCCATGCATACCATATCTGAGTGATTTTGAAGTCCCATTCTTTCTCTTCGGGACCCTCAAGAATGAGATGGTCCACCCCCTCTTTGAGAATCTCTCGCTCTTCCTTCAAGTCCCTTTTAGAGGTGTGGACTTCTCCCTTGATGATGACTTCTGTATCACTCATTGTATACTCCCCACAGATTCCCTGCTGGTTGAACTGTTTCGAAGAGTACGGTCCTGCGTCCGCATGCAACAGTACAATTCAGCGATGCGAGTGTGAATTGATTCGGCACAGAGGTCGGACCCGAATGCTTGTATTCTCTGCCACTGAACTTTCGGTCTGCAATGTCTGTACATTGCAATTCAACCATGGAACCGGGACATGATATAATATTTAGATATTTAGAAAGTGAAACGGTGTTCGAGTATTTAAATCTCAGTTTCAGGTATTTCAATCCCATCGCACTCGGGTGAATTCAAATGAGATATATTCAAGACGTGATCGAAGATTTCAATCTCAGAAAGGAGTCAGGTCACAAAAAGGCCCAGATTGTCGAGTGGTTTCAAAAACATCCCGGACAAAGGTTCGATATCACAGAAGTCACTACTGCGGTCGGGGAAGAATTGGAAATCGGCCAAGGCCAGATTAGAAATTATCTTCGAGAACTTTCTGAAGACGGTATTCTAGTCCAGACTGGTGAAAAACGCATAGCATACCAATTGGCCGATGATATTGTTGTTCCGGCCAGATATCAAGCCCGCGCGGGCCTCCGTCATCTTACCACGCTACTCGATTATGACCGCTGGGGAGTCGCTGGCTTCCTAACGATGACGACGGTCCTCTGGGCAGCACTTACCCTGCCGTTCTGGTTCCTGTGGGGGACTCTTGTCGTATTCTCTCTGGACGAATATGGTTCAATTTCTCAGCCGGAATTCCTAACTCTCGCAGTTGCTATGTCGATTTGGCTAATCATATTTATCTTTAGTACAGTTGTTTTGTATCGAATTCATCGAAGGTACCGTCAATGGAGATCAACATAAGTCGGTTACAAGGCTCTAGCATGACTGCCTCATTGGACTGTGAGGCCAGTTCTTTACCGCAGCATAGTCTTGTCGAGAGTTAATGCCTAATCAATTCTGACCGGCAATGATTCGATTCAAACTAAGCGCCATCTATTCAGTAGCGTCCTCATCATCTGGTTGGTCTCTGTGAGTAACGGTGTGACTTACTCAGAGCGTGTATTCAGCAGAGGACTATTCGATATTTCAGCACGTCGACCACAAACCTGCCGGGTGGAGGTATAGAAATATGCGTTGCGGCCACAAGCATACGCCGAGCGGAGCGAGGGGTTTCACCGCCGGAGCCGTCGAAGACGGCGGAGGCGGCCTTTTTCACCACCGGGAGCGCAAGCGCTCCCGAGCCCACACTCACTTCGTTCGCGTGGACCATGTTTTTGCACCGAGTGGTTCGCGCGGAGCGCGAACCCGAGGCGGAAAAAGATGGTTTCTAGAGCTCACTCCGCTTGATGAGGACGTAGATGAACAGGCCACCCAGTACGACGCTGGCGTAGGCCTCCATGCTGACCAGCACGAGTCCGAGGTTGCCCTCGGCGACGACGTTCCCGTAGCCGATCGTGAGGAAGGTGATGTAGCTGAAGTGGAGGTTTGCGGCGAACGTCTCGATGCCGCCCATCGAGATGAAATCGGCGATCGAGTGGACCTGGCCGGCCCCGGTCCGGAACGGGGGGCCGCCGAACGTGTACAGCAACGCTGGGAGGACGGGGAAGAAGATGAACATCGCGGCGATCCGGTACAGTCGCATCCCGTGGCCACAGGTGAGTCCCAGAAACAGGTTCTCGGCCACGCGCTGGCCGTTGCGGATCCGCGTCCGGAATGGTTCCGCGGGATCGCGGGCGATGTCCTTGTAGTTTCGGCGGGCGAACTGCTGGCGCTTGAACCGGAACTTCCCGGAGGCTTCGACGTTACCGGCCGTCGAGGCGCTGGTCTTGGCCCGCTGGTAGGTCTTCTCGACGTTCAGTGACGTCATCTCGACGGCGTACTCGTATTCGAGGCCGTCGTCGTCGAAGTCGTGGAGTCGCCAGTCCGATCGGGTGAGAAAGTGAGCGTGGGCGGTGAAGTCGAAGTTCTCGAAGGTGGTGTCACAGAAGCGGACGTACTGGAAAAGATCCCGGTGGGCACCACTCTCGACGCTGAAGCCGACGCTGCCGAGCGTCGCGATGGTGAGGTCGTACCGGACCCCGCCGCCGTCCGGCTGGACGATCTCCCCGTCCGCGAGGACGGCGTCAGTGAAGTTGACGACGGTATCGCCCCCGTTTTCGCTCACCTTCAGGTCGAGGTGCTTCGTGAACTTGGCCTCGGTGAAGCACGCGGCGTGCTCGAAGGAGACCTCCCAGAAGCTCGCGGAGGTACACCAGGCGTGATGGAAGTTCGCGTCACCCGAAAAGCGGACCTCGTCGAAGGTCACGCTGGCGCTGTCGTGGTTGTTCGAGCCCTCGAACTCGACGCCGGGGAAGTTCGCGGGCCCCTCGAAGGTCGCGCCCTCGAAGGTGACTTCGTCGTCGAAGGTGGCCGCGTCGAAGACGGCCTCACCGGCGAAGGTCGCGGCCTGGAAACTCGCCCGTTCCTGAAACAGGACGTCATGGAAGCGAGCGTCGCCGTCGAACGTCGTATCTTCGAAGGTCACCGCGCCGATATCCCCCGATTCGAAGCTGACTGCCCGGGCGAAACGGACCTCGGAGAAGTCGGCGTCGCGATGCAGGACCGTCCCGCCACCCTCGAACGTGACGCCCCGGAAGTTCGTCTCGCCGTCGAAGGTGGCCGCCGCGAAGGACGCGTCGTCCTCGAAGGTGGACCCGTCAAAGGTGGCCGCCGATTCGAAGGTGGCCCGGTCGAACCTGACGGGCGCGGTCGTCGTCGCTTCATCGAAGTGTACTGCGTCCGAAAACCGCGTCGCTTCGAAACTGGCAGCCTCGAAGTGCGTGTGATCGAACCGGACGACATCCTCGAACGTGGCACCCTCGAAGGAGGTGTAGTCGTCGACGTCGATCCCCCGGCCGCGGAACGCCGAACCGAGGAACGTCGCGCGCTCGCGGAACGTCGCGTCGTCGAAGGTGGCGGGATCGCCGAAGGTGGCCTGGTCGAATCGCACGGGGCCCTCGAAGGTCGCGCCGTCGAAGGCCACGTGGCCGCTGAAGGTCGCGCGGTCACAGTCGACGTCCCCCTCGAAGGTCGTTCGCTTGCAGAAAAATCCGTCATGGAAAGTGCCGCCGTCGAGTTCGAGCGTCCCGAGTTTCGCGTCGCGGAGATCGACAGCCTCCTCGAACCGGGCGTAACTCGCCACGAAGTCGCCGTGAATACATGCGTGGCGAAGATCGAGCAGGTGTTGATCGTCGTGGTCGAAGTCGAGATGATCGAAGTCCAGGCTCGGCAGCGTCGCACCGACGAAGGCCCGCCGCTCGGGGTCGCCGCTCCCGAGTGCCGCCTCGAAATGCTCGCGAACCGCCTCGTCAGCGATGTCGAGTTCCGCACGCTCGGCGGCCGTGTGGTGAAACACGCACCGCTTCTGGTCAGCGAGTGCGTCGTGTGGACAGTGCCAGGGGCCCGTCAGCGCGGGGGTCGAGGTGTCCTTGAGGACGAACGCACATGTGCTGTCGTTGGATGAGGGGGTCACTCGTTCACCGTCCGTCGTGGATTGGGACCCACGATGCCCGAAGCCGGGGTGGCCCGCGTGGGGGAACAGTCAGTCATCTGTGAGCGCCTCGAGTTCCACGTCGATCGACGCACGTTCCGCTTCAGTTTCCTCGTAGGCCGCCTGTTGTGCTGAGCGTTCCTCGACCCGTGTTTCGAGTTCTGCCTGGAGGTCCTCGACGAGTTCGAACGCGTCGAGACAGGTCGCTCCTTTGTCCGTTTTGGCCCCCAATCTGTCGATGTCGGCCTCGAGACCGGCACGCTCGATCTCGAGGGTCGCCACCGTGGCGTCCGCCCGCGTGCGTTCCGCTTTCGCCTCGGCGCGTTCCGAACGTGCCTCCTGGTGATCGGCCCGAAGGTCCGCGAGGTTGGCCTCGCGGTCCTCGACGCGGCCCGCCGCCGCCGCGACGGTCTCCGACCGGAGCGAGCGGAGGCTTATCGCCGTGCCCCGGAGCTCCTCCAGTTCCTCGATGCCGGCGAGCAACTCCTCGCGTTCCCGCCTTGCCGTCTCGAGCCGGTGTTCGATCTGGCCCAGTTCCTCCTCGATCGCCTCTACCTCGCTGGCCGTGCGATCGGAACCGACGGTCTGGTTGCACGTGGGACAGCTCCCCCCACCGTCGATCGACTGGAGTTCGTCGCGCTCGGTCGCCAGGGTGGACTGCCGCGTCGTGAGATCCACGACGCGTTCCTCGATACGCTCGACCGACGCCCGCATCTCCGCTTTGCGTTCCGGGAGCCGGTCGTCGGTGACTGCGCCGAGGGACTCCGGGGAGAGGGCGATGTCGAACCTCTCCAATCGTGCCCCGAGCACGGCCAGGTCGTCCCTAAACCGGGATCGAGCGTCGTCGAGGTCCTCGCGGGCGTCCGCGACCGTCGTCTCGGCCTCGTCGATCCGTTCGCCGATGCGATCGAGGGCCGCCGAGATCTCCTCGATATCGGCACGAGCGTCCGTCGCCCGCTTGGCCTCGGCTTGCAGCCGGTCGTCTGTCAGCTCTACCTCGTCGGATCGCACGTCCCGCAACTCCCCGATCGAATCGAGGTACGAGGCAACGACGCCACGGGTGTCGGCGGTCACTGTCTCCGGGAGTCGATCGGCCGGGAGGAACGCGTCCGTCGCCGTATCGCGTGCCTCGGTCGCCGCCGCGATTGCGTCGTCCATCGCGTCGGTGCTGACCTCCATTCCGTCGAGGGCAGCGCCCAGTGCCGACAGCTCGGCGTCGAGTTCCTCGCGTTTTCTGCGTAATCTCGTTCGTTCGTCCGTCATTCGTGTGAGTCCGTCATGTCATTGGTTGTCGTCGCTCGTTCCGTCGACCGTCGCCCGGCCGCGCACTGTACACCCGGCACTGTCTGTCGTCCCGATCGCCGTCGAACCCCTCGCAGTACGGCAGTTTCGACGGTATTCCGTGCAGTCGGGAGGGCCGCCAGGGGATCGTTCCCACGGGGTATCGCTCCGGACCTCGAGTTCGATTGCCCCCTTCAGCCAGTACGATGTCGCCACGTCGACACGCGACGCGAACTGGCCTCCCCCGAGGTGGGAGCCCCGCGCTGAACGATCCTGCTTGGCCACGGGAGCACTCTACGCCCGAACGCTCATGAACGAGCGTCGTCGCCGAACGGATGGAGACCCACGATTCGAGGGTTCGGGGGGCTCTCGGGGTGCTGTCGCAGTACCTTCGGACCACGCTGACCGGTATCCGCCGGCGCGATGGCGAGCGGATCGCTGGCTGACGCCAATAGCGATAAGGCGCCGGTAGACGCCGGCTGGGTGGCGACGGGTCATTGACTGACGCCAGCGACCCGGCACGCGGTGACCAGTATCTGCCAGCGACCCGGCACACGGTGACCAGTCGTTGCCAGCGACCCTCCCCAGGCTGTCAGCGATCACTCGGTCAGGGTCCCTCACGGTCGACCCCGAGCAGTGCTCTGCAGTGGTTCTCGAAGGTGTCCGTGAGTTCGTCGATGTCCGCCCCAGCCAGGTCGCGCCGCCCCCCGAGACCGCTTCCGACGGTCGTTGCCCCCTCGGAACGACCGTCCTGAGACCCAGTGTCACGGGCCCCGTCGACGACGTGGGTCATCGCGTCCAGGAGCGCTTCGACGACCTCGCACGTCTCGGATGGGAAGTAGATCTTGTGTTCCGCGTAGTAGGTTTCGAGGTCGTTGCGGGACTCGGTGGCCTGCCGGCGGCGTTGCTCGTTCGAGGCTCTCGTCTCCAATGCTCGGACGTCCCGGTCGAACTGGACGAATCGCCGGTACAGTTCGCGGACGACACTCGCCCGCTTCTCGTGAATCCGTGAGGAGGCGACGCGCCGTGCCTCGGTCTCGGCCCGCTGGCGGGCGAGTTTCGTCTCGAAGAACTGTTCAATCCCGTCTTCGACCACCGCTGCGGACCGGTCGATCCCCTGTTCTGCGACCTCGGCGGAGCGGTCGATCCCGTCCTCGACGAGAGTGGAGAACCGCTGGATGCCGTACCGTGCGATCAATCCGGCGGCGGCGGTGCCGGTGGCGACCAGTCCCAGGTTTGCCAGTGCGTCCATGACCATCGTTGAGTGGGAAACGGTGGCCGGAGGGATAGCCCACCCAGATGTTCGAGTAGCCGGACGATCCACGCAAATCGCCGAATCAGGGAATAGGACAGGTAGATACGCTAGATGCCCTCGGGTACCTGCGTCGTTCATGAGCGAACAGTAGCGACTGTTCTCCATGGAGGTTCTCGTCCCCATCAACAGTCGAGATTCGGCCCGGGAGACGGTGGAATACGCCCTTCGCGAGTACCCCGATGCGTCGATCACGGTGATACACGTGACACCACGGAACGGAACGCATGGCATGGGCGGCATGTACGTCCACGGACCACCGGTCGAGGCGGAACGGGAGTACACCGACCAGCTGTTCGAGATGGCGAACGGAACGGCGAGTGCTCACGGTCGCCTGCTGACGACGATCACCGCCGTCGGCTGTCCGGTCCGGGAGATCGTCGCGTACGCGGAGAAGTCCGACACCGATCACATCGTCATCGGGAACTGCAAGCGGACCGGTCTGGCTCGGTTCCTCTTCGATAACGTGACGAAAGGCGTGGTCTACCGCTCGCCCGTGTCAGTGACGGTCGTGAAGTGAGTGGCGCGGACAGAACTGCTGGATTGCACGGCCGGTCAGTACTCGCGTTCGATCAGGAAGTCGGCGATGCCTTCCAACAGATCCCGGGACTCGTTGTCGGGGAGCACTCAATTTTCCGAAAAACAATGAGAGCAACGCATCTATAGCGCGTTGTTGAGTGCCAGACCGAAGGCATACATCGAATCGTAGCGTTCCGCCGGATCGGTTGCCATCGCCCGCAAGAGTACCTCGTCAAGCCCCGCTGGCACCTCCGCGACCTCGCTTGGCGGGGTGATATCCCCTTCCAAGATCGCATCCCGCTCGGCCTCCACCGGCTCTGTGCCTGTTAAGACGTAATAAGCGACAGCTCCCAGCCCGTAGATGTCCGTCGCTTCATCGGGCTGGCCGTAGGCATCGCTGACCTGTTCGGGGGCGGTATACGACGTGAGGACTGTCTCACCAGCCGCCTCTCGGACGACACGGTCAAGTCCCCAGTCGTCTACCTTCCCAACTACTTCGTCATCCTGCCGCCCGGCCCAGATGTGCCGGGGAGACAGATTGTGATGATATACGTTGTACAGGGCGACGTTGCGCAACCCCTCCGCGGCGTCCGTCAGGATTCCAATCGTCTGCTCGAAGTCAAGCCAACCCGGAGGCTCGGCTAACGTAGTCCATTCCGCATCGGACTCGGTTGCGACCCACGGGCGTGGCTCCATCCCTCTGTCGTGAATCGTCACTACGTTCCGATGGGAGCTCCCGTTCACCCAGCCGAGTACTGCCCGTTGGAACCGCTCAGCAACGGGTTCTGTGGGATCGGACGGCGTGAGAACGCGAACCTCGTCCGCTTCCTCCGCGTGCCGGCCACGGTAGACTTCCAATGAGCCATCGTCGGCAAGGAGCGTTAGCTCGTTGAGGGGTCTGATATCGGTGGCCAACCTGTCGGCGCTACCCTTTCCCGCACTCCCATCTGAGGTCGACGGGGGCTCGTTGGCATCGGGTTGAGTGACTTCGGAGACCGCTGACTCCTCATCCGTCCGCTCGGGTTTCGCTTCTGGTTTCGTCTCAGTGCCCGTCTCACCCCACTCATTGTCTCCGGACTCGGCTTGATAGCCAGTGAGTCCCGACTCCGTCCCGACGTAGAGGGCTTCACTTGTCGGCGCAATCCCGGTCGCCTTCCTGTCAAGCGCCAGCTGCCAACGTTCTTCGCTGTTCTTTGTACTTAATCCCCAGACGTTCGACTTCCCGCCAACGTACAGAGTCGTATCAACGATTGCCAGTCCAGTCACCGTTGTCTCGAACCGCTTGGGTGACGTATGTTCGTAGGCCGCGGTAGCAACGCTGACGATTGTACCCTCCTGGCTAGCCAACCAGACCGACCCGTCAGTGGCAGCAAGGTGGGTCAAATGTGCAATACCTGTCTCTACGGACCAAATGACGTTGCCATTGTCAGCGTTGAGCGCGTAAAGTGTTCCACCGCAGTCTGCGACATACACAGTGTCGTCGGCCACAATCGGTGCCGACAGGCGATTACCTTGTACGTCGATCGCCCAGTTGGTGTCTCCGTTTTCAGTGTCAAAGGCTGCCACCGTCGACTCTGTCGTGCTCACCACGACTTGATCGTCGGAAACGGCTGGCCTGTTAGCGACGGGTGCCGAAACGGACGCTTGCCACTGCTCGGCCCCACCTTTCGCGTTGACCGCGAGAACGGTGCCATCTTCGCAGGTCACATACAGCCTATCCTCGTGGGGCACCGGTGTGCCGGCAGCATCACTCGGGAGCGAAAGTGTCCATTCGGTGTCACCGGATTGTTGGCCAAGTGCAACCAACGCTGTCCCAGAGGCTACGTAGACCGATGAAAACTCAATGGCTGGCGTCGTGGGTATGCTGTCTCCGATCGAGGTGCGCCACAGTCGCTCGCCACTCCAGTTATCTCTGGCCGTGACAGTCCCATCGGCGCGTCCAGCCACGACTCTGTCGTCGGCGACGACTGGTGCGGTGGTCTCGTGACTGCCTGCCTGCCAGGCGCTGTCTGAATCGGGCTGAACCGCACGACAATCCGGCGCTGCAGCGGTGTTTGCCGCGTCGCGGCCTGGACGTGGCCACTTCGTGAGTGTGTCGAGTTCCGATGAATCTGACAAACGGCGATAGGCTACTACGCCCAATATGTAAAATATTAGAATAGGGAGTATTACGACATGGCCTATTCCAAGTAACCAGCTGAAAACACCTGAGGGAGGGGCAGGGGTCAATTCGGTGTCATGCAAATATGCATAGCCCATAGTAATCGACATTAATATTTGTGCGACAGGATACACTATTGAGAATACATGCAAAATTATTATTATCCTGTCTCGAATTGAAAAATAGTAGAAATATGCAAGAGAGAACAGTATTAATAAAAATGGAACGAACAATGGTGTGCTTGCAAAATAACCCATCCACCAATAGGTCCCGAGTGAAAGCGAGTAAATTGAGTTTGTGTAATTCCAACGCTAAGTACTGAAACCATAAGCAACACGATCAAGTAAATAACTATGCTCTTTCTAAGATTGTCAAATACACTTATAAATTTCAGATATGTGAGGCTATGGATACCATTACCAATAGAGAGGAATGGAAGTAGTACCAGTAATGGTAAGAATATATCAGTATATAGTCCGTTCTCTATGAATCTCACAGCCCACCCGTGGGTTTGGGCCATTGTGAGATGATAAACCGCAGCAATTGTTATCCAAAGCCATGCTGTTCTATAGGTAAAATTCAATTTATCATGGTTAGATCTATAAGAAGATATTTTAATATCCATGTTTGGAAATAGTTTGGGCTATAATTAGAAAATATTTACTATTCAAAGGAATCAAATTCACCAACTCGTATACTCTGGGCGTAGAGTTCAATTCCGGACTTCGAGACTACTGCATCTATCTTGGAAGAAACGGCTTTGTTGAAACCCTTGCTGGCAAACATAACGGGTGAGTAGTCCGAGACAGAATGGATTCTCTCCCGAAATCACGCCTCCTCCGATTCGTCGAACGTGCTGTCGTGCTGGCCCGCCGTGCTGTTGCTCGGTACGCGACGCCCTATTTACTGAAGCGGTTCACGCTCCGGCAACACGTTGTCTTACTCTATCTGAAAGTCAAGAAGACAACCACGTACCGTGATCTCGTTGACGAACTCATCGAGATGCCCCGCATCCGTGACGCCCTCGATCCCTGCACCCTCGACGCCCTGCAAGGCGTTCGACCGCCTGGAGATGGCCGTCTGGCGGGTGTTACTGAACGTCTCGATCGGGGACTTGCCACTGAACGGTGTCACCGGTATCGATGCGTCCGGGTTTGAGCGGGCGCATGCATCAACTCACTACACGAAGCGAACAAACCCCACTATTCAGCAGTTGAAGACAACACTGTTGGTCGATACAGCGACCAACGCCATTCTCGATGTTCACGTGACGACAACGCGGAAGCAGGATACGCAGATTGCGCCACAGGTAGTGGAACGGAACGCAGAGTCTATCGGGGTGTTGACCGCTGACAAGGGATACGACGACCAGAAACTCCGGCGGTTCGCGCGTGACCACGATATTCGACCACTCATCAAGCATCGAGAGTTTACACCTCTCCACAAAGCGTGAAATGCGCGACTGGACAGCGATCTCTACCACAGGCAGAACATGAACGAGACAGTCAACGCGGCAATCAAACAGAAATTCGGTGCATTCGTCCGGTTACGCCTTTGGTGGAAGCAGTTCCGGGAACTCGTTATCAAGTGTATCGTTCAGAACCTGGAGCGAAGCCTCGCCATTTCACATGAGGAGGGGCGAATGTCCGTGATTCTGAGAGGAACGGACTGCTGAATATAGAGCGTCTATTCAGCACTGGCGACAAGAACTCACGAGAGAATCAGTGTCGAGATTTGTGGTAAACTACGACGTTTGCCGGACGCCGTGACACACCTCGAAGGGATATACATCACAGTACGTCAGACGCTCGTAGCAAGTTTGAATAGAGTATCATCCATATGCTTTGATATGTCGTCAGAAGTTATGTTAGAGGTAGCCCCGCAAAAAGCTGCGAATGTAGCAGCTAATGCAACAAATCACGGACAAATAACTAGAAAGGAGGCAAAGGAGTATAAAGTGTAAAACAAAAATAAAGACAGGTGGTATGCGACCTTCACTAAAGAGCCGTTTGGATGTAAGATGAGGTATCCCTCAAAGGGTAGCGACATCCAAGATGCTGCCGTCGATAAAATGAGTGATGCCCTTTCAATATACGAGGTTTAATTATTCTTCTGGTGAATACGCGCATTTTATCGGCTCATCTAACTGCTGAATACGCGCGTTATATCTCGCACGCAATTCTTGACATTACGCAGACAGGAAGTGCGTGTGAAGCTTCTATGACGCGCTCAGATTGATCAAAAGCCCAGAGTTATATCAATTCAACTTTTAACACTGGAATGACAGTCTGCCACATGATCAATGTGATCGTTAGGAGGATTACTGCAAACTTCATTCCTGAGCGAAAGTTCCTGCCGCGGATGTACCCCGCAATGAACGAAGATAGCAGTGCCTGCAGCGTGGCTGCATGGAAAAGTAGCATCGCGCGGAAATCGGAGCTCGGCATGTACCTGCCAATGCTTCGGGCGGAACCGCTATGGACGGAACTACCCCCGTCTACGCTGTTGCCTTGCTGATAGAGCCTAGCTATCATCTCGAACTTCACATCCAGCATGGCAATCACGCCCAGTGACGCCAGATATGTTATCATGATGATTATAATCTGTATTTGAATGCGTGAAATTCGCTTGCGGTCGATATTGTTTTGATTCTTGGAGAGACTGCCGATGATCTTATTCCAGGAAGATACTTTCCGCTCGTAGAAGATAGCCAGCGGGATGAAGTTGATGTAGGCGGGAACGTACAGCCAGAAGAACGTCCCCTGGAGTGGGTCGGCCATCATCCCTGCCAAGGAAGTCGGCGCCCAGTCGGACATAATGGCCAGCGCCAGTGCGATCATCGTAACGGGGATCGTCACGCCAAGCATGAGCAATGGACGTTCCCAAAAATATACATATATATCATTTAATCTCCGAAGTAGTTCGTTTCTTTGAAAGAGATCGTGATCTTTTTTATGAACAACACGGCGATAGTCATCGTCTTTGGTTTTGCTCCTTGCAGTTGAGACCAAACCAAGAGCAGCAATACCAATGATTGGAATCAATCCGTATACAGCGAGATATATCGGAATTGATGTCGAAACGTTCGTTGCTGCTCTAGTAATTAAATTGTCTAGTATCAAGAGAGGAATCATATTGAGACTAACGCCGATGACAACAGCACCGAGAATGCCCATGTCAGCTTGGCGAGTCGGTTTTATATCGCGAGTCTGTGTGTCTATCTCGTCGTCGGTGGTGTCGGATGTGTTGCTTTGTTCTTCGTCTGTGTCATCACGCTGGTCCCCGTCTCTGTCCTTGTCGTTTCCATCATTAGACTCAGGTTCGTCCTCGATGGTGGGGAGTTCGGCAGCGGTGGGAAGCACGCGAGAGATAGCACTGTTGAAGTCGACAGCGGAGTCATAGCGGTCGGCGGGGTCGATAGCGAGCGCTTTCAGAATTACATTGTCGACGTTGGAGGTCACTTCAGGGTGCGAGTTGTGGCTACTGGGCGGAGTCAGTTCGCTCGCCTCAGTACGCTTATCGGGCACTTCGGGCAGATGTCCGGTTAATGCGTAGTAGGCGACGGCGCCGAGGCTGTAGACGTCAGCCCGTTCCATGTCGGGCGTATTGTTGCTTGCCAGCTCCGGTGCGGTAAATGCTGTATTTGTAGCCCGGCCTGCCGCCTGTTGGCAGGCATCTTTGAGGCCCCACTCGTCGACAAGTGCTGTGACACCATCGTCAGTCTGCTGTATCCAAACAGTTTCTGGTGAGAGTGCCCCGTGAGTAGTATTATAGAGAGCCGCGTTGCGCAAAGCTTCGGCGATATCGTCGAGGACCGTCCGAATTTCTGGCAGTGAAAGGTCCGACTGTACTGCTTTGAGTGGCCGGCCATCGACAAGTTCGACAGCAATCCAAGGGCGAGGTTTGTCACCTCGTGTTTTGACAGTGACAACGTTTGGGTAAGTGCTGAGATTGAGCCATTGGCCGCTGATCCGTTCGAACGTTTCGTCGACCGCTTCGTCGGTACTTTTCGGCCCGACAGTGAACACCCGCAGCGTTCGAGTGTCATCCGTGAGTTTTGCATGGTAGTAATGGACAATATCGCCTGTGCTGATCTCGGTTGCCGTGCTGATGTCGGGGCACGCACGGGCGAACGCCTCCGCTGGCTCAGTCATAAATGATACAAATACTATCCAAAGGAAATCCTATAGTTGTTGTGGAGTATATCAATGCATTCATTTCAATACATATTGCAGTTATATTTGTACAATATATGTTACAATTACAATATCTGTACAATGCAAGTTTATTCCCTGTATTGGGCATTCAGAGGAGACTGCTCTGGAGGAAACTCCACCCAAGACTTACGCGTTGTATCTTGCACGGCTACTGAAACCTATCACCACGTGAAGATTTCAACAAGGCCGAAGAAACGACCTAGCGAGACAAGTGAAAACCTGCTAGTAAATACGCTGAACGAGAGTGTCATAGAAGGATTCTCATACAATGGTTTCGGTGCTTCCTGGATTATCTCCATGGTCGTAGTGAGTCTCGTAATGACGAGGTAAAGGCACAGAGAGAGGACTTCTATTTACGCGTATAATCAGGTTCTGGATGTATATTTTGAAGTTATTCCGAGGCCGTCTGTGTTTCGTTCTCCGTCGTGGTTGATGACGAGGACTCGGTAGTCGTCGTCAAGGAGGACCCGGTTGTGGTTGTCGAAGAAGACTCTGTAGTGGTTGTCGAGGAGGACCCGGTTGTGGTTGTCTAGGAGGACTCCGTGGTGTTTTGTGTCGGTGATGCTATTTCTTTTCCGGCTGCGGTTTTATTCTCGGTCAGATCAAACGAAACAGAGGCAGCAATATCTATCTCATCACTGGATATATTGAGGGTATACTGCTCCCCGGATTCAAACGTGGACGGTTGATTGAGATCGGCAGTAATATTGTTGCGTGGCGCAAATGACGTTCCATTCCCATATATTTCAGCAGTCTCATTATAAATAGTAAGTGTGAAATTATATGTGGAATATTCAGATCCGGAAGCATCCCCGATATCCAGATGATATTCTATCGATGTCGCGGTCACGTTATTTACTGCAATTGAACCGGAGCTACCAGTATTGGAGATGTTGGTCGCGTAGAGAGGAGTCGCATCACCATCGGCGTCAGCTGGACACACCGGATTGTCCACGACGGGGAAGGCCCCTCCCAAGAGGTGACAGGAGCCAAGCAGCGTCCCGGCGATGATGACACCAATGATGAGCAGTGCTGATACTGATAAGAATGCGAGGTAGTACTCTTGAAGGAATCCGGGCAAGTACTGTTTCAACCCAGAGGGGCCGCTGTACGGGCCCGTGGATTGGAGTCGTTTCCGTCTTCGTTCGCGCAGATCTTCGATCGCCTGCTTTGTGTCATCGAGGAATGTTATTCCCGCGTAGTCCCCTTTTTCCACTATAATATCATACTCTTCTAGGTGTGGTGTATTTCTGTTCTCGGAGATGGCTACTTTGTTCGCACTGGACGATCTGAGTAGCTCATTGAGAAGTCCAACCGCCTGCGGATACGTTCGCACACCGAGATGGGCAGATTCTTCGCCTTGATTCAGTATTTGGTCAATATCTTTGATATCACGGGAGTCTCCGGGGATTTCGGGAGGTGAATCATTGAGGATCGTCTCGAATACTTTCGTGTCTTCAGTAGTTGTGACAACATCCATGCCAAGCTCCTGCTCGATCCGCTGCTTGAACAGGTCCCGAAAGCCCTGCATGAGATCGCCCTGTGAACTTGTTCGATACACTGCATAGTACTGCTCTGAGCGGCTCGCTTCTGACTCACGAGCCCTGAAAAAGACCGTGAGTGATGTTGACGGTCCTCGTCCTTCTATTGCTAGGCGAACACCAGCAAAGAAGAAGTCCTGAATCTTTTCGTTCTGAGTGCGAGTCGAATCATCGACCGGCTGACCCTGTGAATCGTATATCTCTATCTCATCCATATTACGCACGCCTCCCGACCTCTTCAAGGAGCTCGTTGAATCCAACAGTAGTTACTGATCCACTGCTGTCCCGCATTGGAACACGGTTGCCATTGTCGTCAATCGTTGTCTGGTAATACACCGGATGTATTTCGGCACCGGATGTCTCAGTGATGAGACTGTTTACGTTTTCACTTTCCCTGAGACGGGTGTTCACGTACTGCTTGAATTCATCAAAGTAAAGGTGCGGTTCGAGTCCCTGCTCCTGCTCGAACTCTTCCGCCAGATGATCTGCCTTCGTTGCGATAATCATCACGTCCTTTCCATTGGTCGCTTGCAAGATGCTGAAATACTCGGATATTTCGAGGGGCTGATTATCGACGAATCGTTCGACATCGACGACAAACATTAGCGTGTCAGCTTCATCTACCCCATCTCTGAGACGCTGAGTAGTTGTGTCGAGGTCTTCTTCTGAAACCGCGCCAGTAATCGCGTCCGGCAATCGTGATAAATACTCTCCCGCGTAATCTACTCCAGAAAGGCTTACGTTGGTCGGAAATACAGAACCATGAACGTATTGGAAGCCGAGTTCTTTCAATTCACCCCGCCCAGTCGCTTCGACAATCCATTCGGAGTTGTTTTGATCCAACGCTTCAATCATCGACATCAGATCTTCCGTTGGTTTTAATGGGGTGTCACTGTTGTCCTGGGAAGACCACTCAAGCGCCTCAAGATATGCCCCGATGAGAAAAAGACTCTTCCCCGAGGCTCGCGGCCCTAGGATGAAGAAATTCTTTTCAGCATCATACTGAACGAACCGCTTCACAACAACGAGGAATAACCCACTAAACGCCAAGTTACTAACAAGGCTGTCGTCGTTAAGCCCGATAGTCGGTGACTGAATCTGTTGTAACTCAACCGTTTCACTGGTTACATTGAGTATCTCCGGATACTGTACGTGTAACTCAAGCAGGCTTACAATAGTAAACGCAGCCAATAAATAGAACAGCATTTGGGAAGCACGCCGAAATTCAAACGCCTGAGCCGTGTGCACTTTAAACAGATCACGGCCACCACCGAGAATCAATCCGGCAGCGGTACCGCCGAGAAGCCACGGAAAGCTTGCAACGAAGCTCACATTCGGAAGGAACAGGCCCCGAGCTTGGAGACCAAGCAACGCAATCGCTAGGCCGATCCAGAGGAGCACAGCCTGAATTCGTTTCTTCGGATCGATCGTCATGAGGATCAAGAGACCAACGAAGACCCCAAATATTGCAACGCTTATTGGTTCTAATTCAACCCCAAAAAGAAGACGTAGGTCGAAAATGGAACGAACGATGTTTGAGTTCCACCACCCATTACCCAGCATTTGGGAGACGGGCCATGATAGCACAAGTATCAATATGAAATATCCCAGCAGTAGTAACTTCTCCCGGCTTTTCCGTACGTAGTTAATGATATTATTTGCCATGATATCACCTTAATCCTCGATTGAATCGGTAGTCGAAGTGTGATCAATTTGGTCGTAATAGTCAGTAAGTAGGTCGTCAACGATAGCAGACTCATCACGGAGGTAAAAGTCGACATCGTCATCGTATTCCATATTCAATAGACCATTCCGACGAACGAAATAGCCGTCTTCCAATCCATAGCTGTGGTGGACGAGAATATCGTCCCCGATCTCCGATTCCCGGTTACGGTAACCGTTATGATAGCCATCAGCCTGCACAACTTTCCTGATATTATCCAGAAACACACCATCAATGAAGACAGTAAGACCAATATCCCATGGACCACCTAACTCTGCTGCCCAGCTAGTATAGGGACTCTCAGTCCGTTTTCCACTCCCCCCGAGATCAAATGCCCCGCTGAACGTTTCCTCGAAATCGATAGCGTCGTTGTCGATATATCCAACCGCATCACTCAAGACTGCAAGCCGGACTTTCAACTCGTCGTATCGTGTCCGGCCCTTGGATAATTTGCGTCGGCGTAGTCCGGTATATTGCTGATTTCGAGCGTTCTTAGAGAGCTCTTCCAGATTATTTCGAACGCGCTGATTCTCCTCCCGGCTATTGAAGAAGTCGCTATCAGCGATGGTTTCGTTGCCTGTTGCGCGGAACACATCCTCGGGCTGGACGTTTTTGACGTAGACGTAGTCCTCATCCTGGGTCGAGACAGATTGCTCGGATTTGTCTTCATATTCCTCCCACTTGCTCCGGAAGGCGGCCGTCCGTTCGGTCCACGTATCGCGGCGATTGTTGAGATTTTGGAACAACGAAATCGTTGGATCGAACTTGTCGATTTGTTCCTTGACCGTGTCGAGCTTCGTCTCGATCTCCTCCTTCTCAGCCTCGATGTCCTCCGTTTCGCCGATTTCATCCCAAAAGGCGTTCCGGACAGTCTCCCGTAGTTGATCCTGGCTCGGCTTGGCTTCGGTCAATAACGACTGAAGCGAACGCGGGTATTCTTCAGAAAGCGAATCAACCCGGGTTCGGAGTTCGTCCACAATGTTCTCCTGAAGTTGCTCACGTTTTTCATGGACATCGTCGATGACCTGTGTGGAGTCGTACAAAATATCTGCAGTGAATTGGCCACCGGGTGGCCCTATCTCGATGATCCCGTTGTTCGCTAGTTTGTTTTTCTGCATCTGATAGTCCTTGTGAGCCTGCTGTTTGTCCTCTTCCGTGGAACTCTGCCACGGAGTCAGCCGCTCGAACGTTCCCTCCTCCTGGTTGAGTTTGAGGAAGGCGATTCTCGCCTTTTTGAGCTGAGATAACGACCCCTCTATGTCCTGGCGTTGCGACTGGAATTGGATACCCACACTGGTCAACGTATCCTGAATCGAATCCAAGGTCGAGGAAATCGGCGTCGAATCGGCCGTCTCTACCTCGTCCGGACTCTCAGCATTGATGATGTATTGAACATACGAGTCAAGTTCACCCGCAAGTGTATTCAGTTCACGTTGCAGTTCGTCAATATCGATCGCCTGGAGCTTCTCGATATGTTCCTGGCTTGCCCGGAACCACTCCGAAGTCAATCGCTCGACTTCATCCGATTGCTCGCTCCGTGCGGCTTCGAGTTCAGATTCGACACTCTCGAGTTCATCCTCAAGCCGTTCGCGTTGATCGGATAAGTCCTCGAGTTGGGCCTCGATACGCTGCAATTTCACGCCGGGCGTCGCGTTCGTATTCCCCGATTTTATCAAGTACTCAATCGCATCCCGGATCCGATTGTCCTCGATTACTTTGCGCTGCTCCAAGAGGTTTTTCCGCTGGGCAACGAGTCGGAGATCACGTTCCAAGATCTGGGCCAGGTTCTCGTCAATATTATCGACAAAAGAAGCAGATTCCTGGCCCGTTGCATCAACCGCTCGAAGGGACGCAGAGACGAGTTCGATCTGTTCGATTATATCTTCCCCTTCCGACCGAGCATCTTTGAGGATATCTCTGAATACATCCAAAGAATGGTAATTAAGTTCATTGAATAAGTCAAACTCAAGGAAATTCTCTACCTCTTCTATACGTTCTGTTAGATTTGCGACATCGAGATCACGAAGGCCTGGTTCGACATCCTCGACGTCATAATGTTTTGTTAAGAAGCGTTCGACCTCAGAATATATTTCTTCTTCAACACTAAGAGCCTCCTCTTTGTCTGTGAGTATTGCACGGATTGCATCTCGGGCTTCGTTGATGGCTTCAACGTTGTATCGAAGTACTTGCGGAATACCGATGGTAAAGGGCGCATATTTCGGCGTCCCAGCAAACGGATCTTCGAGGCCCTCAGTGTTGTAATACGCCGCGATGAGATAAATGGCTGCCTCGTCGAATTCGCGCAAGTACTGCCCGGTTTGAATTCGGTTGCCGGTTTTCCCGTCGAAATCGGTCGGATCGATCGGCAACAAGACAATATCCTTAAATATGTTCTTGTCATTTAGACTGATATATTCGAGTTCGGAGAGTGCAGCGAACGCATTCGTGTTCTCTTTGATTCCTTCAGTATGGTTCGGCATGACGCCAAACAGCGTGATTTCGGCGGTGCGTTGTCGCTGTTGGAGGTGCCGTGCCAAGTCGATGAGAATACCCGATCCCGTCCCCCCTCCTAGCCCGGCGATGACAGCGACCTTACCTTTGCTCGGAAGGTCAATGTATGAGGAGATCGAATTATCTTCAGCATACGATTTATAATAGATCGCTTTCCCCAACCCTCGTTTTCGAACGACACCTTTCGCAAAATCCAAATTCTCGTTGATATGGTTCTCCTTGATCCACCAGTTCTCTTGCTCCATTCCCGCTCCAGAGGTAATTCGGGGAACGGCGTCATCACCGAGTAGATCGATGCTTCCGCTCAGCTGGATGTCTTCAGTAATCAATTTATATTGAATATCTATCGTTCCGGTACGCCCCTGATCGGAGTCACGAAGGTCAGACTCGATCGACTCGATCCGGTTGCGAATGGATTGGAGTCGTTGCTTGTCCGTGTTCTCTTCACCCTCGGCAGTATCGATGACGGTGACAGTTACTGAATGAGGGTTCGGTCGTGGTTTGAGAATGTCCTCAAGAACCCAATTCGCCTCCAGTAATCGGAGAGTGATTTCTTTACCGGCACCGCCAACTGCGAAAATCCGATCGGGCAGGTTCATGTTCGTCAGAAGTGCAATCAGGCGCCTAATATATATCAGTTACTCTTCGCTTAATCACAACTGAACAACTGATTAGATAGATGTCAATATGTGCCAATGATATTCCTCCGTAAATCAGAAACGGACTGATATCGCTCGGTCGGATCAGCCGCGACGGCCGTACGTATCACCGGATCCAAGGAGTTCGGAACAGCAGCGACGGCTGATGGGTCCGGAATTTCTGAATTTCGTATTTTGGCGCGAAGATTATTCGTGTTCTCGAACGGATGCCGGCCGGTCAATATACGGAACGCTAGCATTCCAGCGCGATACACGACGGTCGTTTCGGACATGTTCCCGTTGAGTTGTTCGGGGGCAGTATATTGTGAGATGAATTCACTTTCAGTGAGATTCCGTATTTGGGGAGTCAGACCCCAATCCGTCAGCAATGGCTCGAGTGACTGATTGACATCATTCAATACGATAGTATCCGGCGAAAGCGAGGCGTGTGGGATATTGTATAGCGAGCCGGTATACAATCCCTCAAAGATTGACGTGAGCACCTGAATCTTATCAGCTTCCGGCAGGTCATCGATGTGGTCCTCGAGTCCACTTGTTCCGCCCTCGTAGATAATCCACGGTCTGGGTGTCTCATCCCAATCGAAGACAGTAGATATCTGTGGGTTTTGACTGATTCCGGCCCACCGCGTTGCGCCTTCCGAAAACGCTTCAATGAGATCGTCATCATCGACATACTCGGGATTGAGCGTACTGACCATGTGGCGGTGATCAGCGCTTGTTCGTGTCGAAGCGAGAGTCGCAGTGTAGTGCCAGACAACTCCTCTCTCTGAGACGGTATTCGATATCTCTTGTATGGGATCAATCTCATTCGACAGTCTGTCCGGAATGTTCGATGGAGAACCGCCGGTGAAGTGGTCGTCCGAAAGATGAGTGCTAGACCGCTCTGTTTGACTGTCGCTTGTCGATTCTGTCATTCCGCCTGTCTGCGCTTCGATCTTCGTTTGTGATTGTTGAGTTTCTCCAGAGCCGAATATCTCTTCCAGGATTTGATTGCCCGAAATGTGCTCAACAAATTCCGCTTCGAGGTCGGCCCTGATATCCGCTGTAGCCTCCTGGTCGATTTCGTCACCGGAGACTACCTCAAGTATGCCCGCGATGCCCGGAACGGTATCTGGCGAAGACGAAGCGGGTTCGATTCGTCGTGTTACTGATTGGCTTGAGAGTTTTCCAACGACCATGATAGATACGGCGATATTATATACATCATCCCGAGAGTTAGTTCCCGCAAATGACTGTATCGATGAATCGGTCATGCGGAACAGTTTGCATACATAATCTCCGGTCGAGCCATCGAGTGAGTACTCAATATCGAGGCAGTCTTCTAACGTCGCTATCGTTTGGTCCCGTACTTCTGACTCGTGATCCGCTTGTTCCAGTATTGTTCCGAGAATGTCGAGAAGTTTCTCATCATGTGGCCCGTTAAGTGAATGACAACAGACCCGAACGAGTCGACGAGCCGGGATGCCACTGGGTCCCTCTTGTTCGATTCCCACGTACAGCGCGTCCAAGACGTTACTCCAGATGATCCCCGACGATGTCTCAAAATCACCATCATCGATCAATGATAGAATCGGACCTGCGTTTTTGACAATCGTTTGTGGATTCGATTGGGCGAAATCGAGAAGGTCCGTCGAAGCGTCGATTCCATCCTTCGCAGCGGTGTTATTTCGGATATCTGATAATAATACATCAACCGTCTGATTGTTCCCTGCCCGTGGACTCATACGACAGCTATGATAAGCAAGAGTAGTTAATATTTACTGAAAGTGTATTTCAAAATTAGTAGTTGGCGAAGTATTTGCATCCGCGATCGATTCGTTATGCAGTACCTGCAAAGACCAATACTCAGCCCACGCACGCACCCAAGATCGTCAAAAGACGTTGAAACGAGTCGCCGAATGGGGCCCACTCAGTACTCGCGTTCGATCAGGAAGTCGGCGATGCCTTCCAACAGATCCCGGGACTCGTTGTCGGGGAGCACTTCGAGGTTCCGCTTGCCGTCCCTGATGAGTCCCTCGGCCGTCTCGCGGGCGAAGTCGATGCTGCCGGCTTCCTCTAGCTCGGCAACGGCCTCGTCGATGGTCGCCTCGTCGACGGCGTCGACGTCGTCGGTCGGGACGAGATTTTCGACGTCGACGCCCTGATTGCGGGCGTGGACGGTGATGATCGTCCGCTTGTTCTCGACGAGGTCGCTGCCCCGTTGCTTGCCGAGTTTCTCGCTCGGCGTCGTCAGATCCAGCAGGTCGTCCTGGATCTGGAAGCCCCGGCCGATGTTGAGGCCGTACTGGTAGAGCGGATCGACGTAGTCGTCCTCGCCCATGAGGATCGGCGGGATCGACGCCGCGGCGGCGTAAAGCACCGCCGTCTTGAGTTCGACCATCTCCAGATAGTCCTCGGTCGTGACCGTCTCGTCGGTCTCGAACTCGATGTCCATCGACTGGCCCTCACAGATCTGGGTACAGGTCGTCGCGAGTTCCGACAGCGCCCGGACCGAGCGGTCGCCGGTCGAGCCGGTTTCGAGCATGTTCTCGAAGGCCTTCGCATAAAGAGTGTCACCCGCCAGGATCGCCGTTGAGAGGTCGAACTCCCGGTGGACGGCCGGGACGCCCCGGCGCATGTCGTCGTCGTCCATGATGTCGTCGTGGATGAGCGTAAACGACTGGATGATCTCGATGCTCACCGCGGCGGACATCATGTCGATTGGGCCCTCGGCGGCCGGGAACTCTCGATACGGCTCGCTCCGCGGGAGGACGTCGGCGATCGACTCGGCTACGAGCAGCAGGATCGTCGGCCGGAGTCGCTTGCCGCCGGCGTCCAGCAGGTACCGCGAGGCCTCATAGAGCTTCTTGGGCTCGACGACCGGGAGGTTCTCGGGAATCGCGTCGTTGACCTGCCCGCGTCGCCACTCGATCGCCTCCATGACCGCCTGCGAGTCGACAGTATCCGTCATCGGAAACGGATTATTCGACCAGCGTGATCACGTTACCGTTTCGCGTGACGTGCAGGTCCTCGCCGAGCTCGTAGCCCTCGCTCTCGGCGAGTTCGACGTACGGCGCGAACCCACCCATGCTCTGGTGGGCCGGGATGATGTGTTCGGGTTCGAGTGTGTTGAGCATCTCGTAGTGGCCCTCGCGGTTGAGGTGACCCGAGACGTGGACCTCGTCGTAGATGCGGGCGCCCTGCATCTTCAGTAGCGTCTCGCTCTGGTAGCGCTGACCCTCGTTGGTCGGCTCCGGGATGACGCGGGCCGAGAAGATGACCTTGTCACCTTCTTCGAGTTCGTAGGGCGTGTCGCCACGGCCCATCCGGGTGAGCATCGCGCGGGGTTCGCCTTGGTGGCCGGTGACGATCGGGAGGAAGTTCTCCTTGCCCTCGCTCATGATCCGCTTGAACGTGCGGTCGACGGATTTGCGGTGACCGTACATCCCCAGATCCTCGGGGAACTCGACGAAGTCGAGTCGTTCGGCCGTCCCGGAGTACTTCTCCATCGAGCGACCCAGCAGGACCGGCTGGCGACCGATGTCGTCGGCGAACTCGACGAGACTCTTCACGCGGGCGATGTGAGAGGAGAACGTCGTCGCGACGATGCCGCCGTCGTAGTCCTCCATGCTGTACATGACGTCCTTGAGGTGTTTTCGAGCGACGGACTCACTCGGCGTTCGCCCCTTCTTGCCGGCGTTCGTACAGTCCTCGATGTAACAGAGGACGCCCTCCTCGCCGATCTCGCGGAACCGGTCCATGTCGATCGGGTCGCCGACGACCGGATCGTGGTCCATGCGCTTGTCCAGCCCGTAGACGATCGCACCCTCGGGCGTGTGCAGGACGGGGTTGATCGCGTCGATGATCGAGTGAGTTACGTTGACGAACTCGAGTTCGACGCCGTCGTCGCCGATCGACGTCGTCGCGCCGGCGTCCATCTTCACGAGGTCGTTCTCGACGCCGAACTTCTCCTCGCCCTGGATCTGCTGTTTGACGAGTTCGATCGTAAAGGGCGTCGCCATGATCGGGGCGTCGTAGCGATGGGCGAGCTTGCTGATCGCGCCGATGTGATCGAGGTGGCCGTGTGTCGGCACGATGGCCTTGACGTCACCCTCGATCTCGCTCATGACGCGATCGTCCGGGATCGCGCCCATGTCGATCAGGTCCAGGCTGTGCATCCGCTCGGTCTCGACGTTGTCGTGGATCAGGACCTTCGAGAGGTTCAGGCCCATGTCGAAGATCACGACGTCGTCGCCCGCCCGCACCGCAGTCATCTGTCGTCCCACTTCCTCGTAGCCGCCGATGGTGGCAATCTCGATTTCCATAGTTGTGCCTCCGAGTGGGCCACCCGACGGAAGCCGCAACGGCCGACAGCACCGCACTGTCGATCGCAGCTGCAAGCGGCGTCGACCGCCGTCCGGAAGACCGGACCGACTGGACTGTGAGCCACCGTTCGGCCGCTGGCTCGCAGTCCGGGCGACGACGTGGGCACGTGGTGCCCGACGCCGTCGCGACGGTCGCGTTCGACGTCCATCCGTCGGCCGCCGGTTCCGATCGGGCGGCCGAGCGCTCGGTTATGAGGCTCTATGCGGCGTGGCGGTAAAAACCGTGCGGGTTGCGGCCAGCGCCGCAGTTACTGCTCGTCGTCCTCGCTCTCGGCGGACTCGGACGACGGTTCGTCGGATTCGTCCGTTGGGTCCGCCGACTCACTGGTTGGCACGCTTTCGGGTTCATCCGTTGGGTCCGCCGACTCACTGGTTGACACGCTTTCGGGTTCGTCCGTCGCCTCGGCTGGCCATCCAGTGGGCGCTTCGTCGGGTTCGGACCCCGACGCTTCGGTGGACTCAGCGGGCTCGAAATCGTCCGGGGCAAGCGGATCGTCTTCCCCGGTGGTCGAATCGGATTCGACAGTCGCTTCCGACTCGTCACCCTCGGCCGTCGGGAAGTCGATGTCAGCCGACGCGTCGGTGCCGGTCTCCCCACCCGTGGTATCCGTCTCGGCGGGTGTGTCCGCACCGGCCAGGAAGTCCGGCTCCTCGCCCGCATCACCGGGCGATGCCACGCTTTCGGCAGACACGTCCGTCTCCTCGACCGGCGAGGCTGCCGACCCATCGGGTTCGTCCGTCACCGACGGGCCCTCTTCGTCGACTGTCCCGGTCGGGTCTTCGGTCTCGGCCTCGTCGGTCGATTCCGAATCGATCTCGTCGGCACCGATCCAGTCGTCGGCAGCCGCCTCAGGGTCCCCTGGCGAGGAGTCCTCACCTTCGGGGTCCGGACGTGGCCGGTCGTCGGACTGGGGTGCAGGTCCGTCCTCTGCTGGCGTGGGTCCCCCTGCTGGCTGACTTGCCGGCCCCGTCTCATCGCGGGAGGGGCGTTCCGCGTCCGAAGACGTGGCCCGGGTCGTTTCGGGACCCGCTTGGTCTTGCAGGTCGCGTTGGACTTCCTGAATCCAGTCATCCTCGTCGGCTTCCGTGGGTGTGCTTCGGTCGGATGCCGCCTGTCGTTGGCCAGTCGGTCTCTCAGTTGGTTGAGACTGCACACGGTCTCGCCGCCGAGGTCCTTCGGGTTGTTCTCGCGCGGGAGCGCGCATGACCCGTCGCCGGGCACGGTACCGTTCGGCAGGATCGGGCACGGGTCGCTCGGCTGGCTCGTCATCCGTCTCGCTTGTGTCCTCGGGTTCGTCACGTGCGGCATCGATACCGAGCCGAACGCCCTCGGCGACGACGACGAGGACAATCGTCAGGAACCCGGCCAGCAGGATCAACGCGCCAACCGCGAGCAGTCCCGCGCCGGCGATGAGTTTTACCCCGACGTCGGGTGCCTGCCCGCCGGGCATCCACCCGGGGACGTCGCGGAGGAGGACGAGCCCACCGCCGGCAACCGCTCCGCCGACGATGGCGACTGCCAGGAAATACCCGAACAGTCGCGCCCAGTGGCCCAGACTCTCTTTGAAGGTGATTGCTGCCATGTCGGGGCCAACGCAAACCGGAGGGAAGTAAATTTCGGGGAATCACTCGCCGAGCAGTCGCGGTACCTCACTCGATCGAGATCCCTGGCGAACCGTCACTCACTCGATGAGCGTGCCCGGATTCTCGCCGGCCAGAAACGCCGACAGATCGCCGGGCCCGAAGATCGACGCCGGCGTCCCCACTTCAAGCAACGCTCGGACTTTCCCGGCCATGCCGCCGGTGACGTCGGTCGCCTCGCTCCCGCCGAGGGCCTCGGCCACAGCCGAAAAGTCCGCGATCCGGTCGATCACCGCCCCCGACTCGTCGAGGACGCCCGGCACGCCCGAGCAGAGACCGATCCGGTCGGCCGCGAGCGAGCGCGCGAGGAGCACGACGATCTCGTCGCCGCTCAGGATCGTCGCGCCCGCGCCGGCCTGGACGACCACGTCACCGAAGAGCACGGGGACGAACCCCTCGGCTCGCAGCCGCTCGATCGTGTCCGTCGGTAGCGTCGTTTCACCGTCCGCATCCCGGGAAGCCACCGAGAACGGGTGGACCGGGACCGCCGGCACGCCGGCACCCTGGAGCGCCTCGATCACGTGGTCGTCGAGGCGGCCCATCGCGTCGTGGATCGCGTAGACACCCGTTGCGTCCTGAGACCCCTGCGTGGCGGTGACGCCGTGGGCCTCGGCGTGGTGGTGGCCGAAGCTGCCGCCGCCGTGGACGACCACGAGATCCTCGACATCGGCCGTCCCGATGGCCTCGGCCGCCGCCGCGAGCGCCTCGCTATCGACGGTCTCGGGGGTGTCCTTCTCCGTGATGACGCTGCCCCCGAGTTTGAGGATCGTCGTCACGCGGACTCACCACCCGGAATTGGGACAGCGATCATCGCTCTTCCACCCGGACCCCCTCGGTGTCGAGTTCCGCCCGGAAAGCGTCCTCACACCCGGGCGTATACCGGAGTGCGGTCTCGGTCCCGTCGGTGTCGTCGAGGGCGACGATACACCCGCCGCCACCCGCGCCAGTGAGTTTCGCCCCGCGCGCATCGGCGTCCCGGGCCGCCCAGACCATCGCATCGAGCGACCGCGAGGAGACGCCGAGTGCCGACAGCAATCCGTGGTTGAAATCCATGAGTCGGCCAAGCTCGTCCAGGTCGGCCGCGGCGAGCGCGTCCTCGCCGCGACGGACCACGTCACCGATTGCTTCGACGGTGTCGGCCGCGAAGTCGTACTCCGCCCGCAGCCCGCGGACGCCAGAGACGAGCGCGCCCGTGTCGCCCGAGCCCCCGTCGTAGCCGATCACGAAGGGAAGGTTTGGGACGGCTTCGAGTCGCCGGCAATCGTCGCCCTCGACGCGGACGGCCCCGCCCATCGCCGAGCAGAAGGTGTCCGCCCGCGAGGCCTCCCCGTCCTGGACGGCGTGTTCGACCTGATAGGCCCGGTCGGCGATCTCCTCGGAGTCCAGGGTAACGCCGAGCTCACGGGTCGCAGCGTCGATCGCGGCGACCACCACCGCCGCGGACGATCCCAGCCCCGCGCCGAGCGGGATCGCACTGTCGATGTGGACATCGAAGCCAGCCTCGGGTCGGCCGGTCGCGTCGCGAGCCTGTTCGACCGCCTCGTTGACGTAGCCCATCGCCGCCTCCAACAGCGGTTGCTCGACGTCGACGTCCGGCCGGCCGTCGGTTCCGCCGCTGTACTCGACCGTAAAGCCGTCAAGCGTGAGATCGCCGGCGTCGACCCGGAGCGCTTCGTCGTCTCGGCGCGTGGCCGTCACTGACGCGCGGCGCTCGATCGCACAGGGGACGGCGGGTTCGCCGTAAACCACGGCGTGTTCGCCGAAGAGATATACCTTGCCCGGGGCGCTCGAAGTGACCATGCTCAGGGTTGGGACACCGATTGCCAAGGGCGTTCCGGACTGCCGGCTCAGATGTCGGTCTCGCGGGCGACGTATTGGCCCAGGAGTCCACCCAGCGCACTCAGACCGACGCTATACAGCAGGGCGAAGGTGAGCACGATGATCCCGAAAATGCCAAACAGCGCCGTGATCGAGCCGGCCGTCCCGAACGCCGGCAGGAACGGGATGATCGTCGCCACCACCGTCAGCGCGAACACCAGCGGGATCGCGGCGATAAGTCCGGACAATGCCCCGACGCGGATGGCGGCCGACTCGTCACCGCCCTGGAGGTAGCCTGCGAGAGCCCCGCCGAGCAAGGGTGAGAACGGCAGAAACGTGAGGACGACGGTGGCGACGGCACCGATGACGGCGTTGACGAGTGTATTTCCTTCAGCCATGGGTTCGGGATCGACGGCCGGCGACAAGAACCTTCCCCCGGACGGCGTGGTGAAGACCGCAGTCTCACTCCTCGTCGCTCATCTGCTCGCCGAGTTCGTGACCGAACTGATAACCGCGTTTGGAGACGCTGTAGAGTACGACACTCGCGATCCCGACGACGACGAGCACCACCAGCGCGGTCGGTCCCGACAGCGGGACGTTCCCGACGGTCACGACGACGCCGAAAACGACGAAGACGCCGGTCGTCCACGCCAGCAGTTTCCAGGTTTCCATATACCGTTGTTGGACGACGGATCCCGTATAGGTATCGCCTTCGTGCGGCGGATCGCTCGGCTCCCGACCGGGGGCCTATACCGGGGGCGCCCATGGGTCGCATATGGAACCGACACTCGTCTACGACGACGACTGTGGCTTCTGTACGCGCGCTGCAGCGTTCGTCGCCCGCCACGGCACCGTTGAACTCGTCGGCTTCGCCGAGCTGTCGCCGTCGCTTCGCGAGCGGCTCCCGCCGGAGTACCGCGAGTGTGCCCACCTCGTGACTGAGGACGCCGTCTACTCGTGTGGCGAATCGATCGAGCGCGCGCTGGCCGAAACCGAACTCGTCCCAGCCCCGCTGTTCGGCGTCTTCCGGTCGGTTCCAGGCTACCCGTCACTCAGGGAATGGGGATACCGCAGGATCGCGAACAACCGCGGGACGATCGGCCGGTTGTTGCCGTAGGAGGCGACGACGGCGTTCATGAGCCGTCCTGCCCGCTGATCGATTGCCGGGGCGTACCTTCTTGGCCATTGGCCCCCTCTCATCGTGCATGGAACACGTAACTGTCGCCGGCACCGAGGTCCCCGCCATCGGTATCGGTACCTGGCAAATGGAGCCTGACATCGCGTACGAGGCCGTCAGCGACGCCCTGGACGTCGGCTATCGACACGTCGATACCGCCCAGCTCTACGAGAACGAGGCGGGCGTCGGTCGAGCCATCGCCGACGCCGACGTCGATCGCGAGGACATCTTCCTCACGACGAAGGTCAATCCCCGCCACCGATCGGTCGAGTCGATCGTCGACAGCGTCGAGAACAGCCTCGCAGCGCTCGACACTGACTACGTGGATCTACTGCTGATCCACTGGCCGAACCCGCTGGCCGATCTGGAGACAGTGATGGACGGCCTGAACGAAACCGTCGATCGTGAGATGACGCGCCACATCGGCGTGAGCAACTTCGGGAAGGACCGACTCGATCGCGCGCGCGAACTCTCGGACGCCCCGATCCTGACCGACCAGGTGCTGTTTCACCCCTGGTGGCCACAACGGGAGTTGCTCGCCTACTGCCAGCGCGAGGACGTCATGCTGACGGCCTACAGCCCGCTGGCCAACGGCGCGTTGCTGGACGACGCGTTGCTCGAAGAGATCGGCGAGCGCTACGGCAAGACCGGCCCACAGGTCGCGATCCGGTGGGCGACCCAACACGAGAACGTCGCCACGATCCCGATGTCGACCTCCCAGGAGCACATCGCCGAGAACCTCGACGTCTTCGACTTCAAACTCACGCGCGAAGACCACGACCGCGTGACGCGGCCGTCGTACCTCCAGACCGGGAAGGCACTGTTCGGCGGGATGCTCAGCGGGTAAACGTCGTTCGACCGCGTCGTCGCGAGTCGTGTCGAGAACTGAGTGCAAGCGGAATCCAGTGGTCGATGGCGACGCTCGATCGCTGCCTCATCCGGGTGACCGAATATTTCTTGAAAGGATCCCGTTTGGAGTACAGGGTAGTGTGACGGCACACTAGACTTTTGACGGCCGGCACTGACCGAGACATACGAGCAACGACCGGATCGACGCCGAAGCAGGGTATCCGAGACGACCAGATCGATGTCCTTCGTCGCCCCCTTGAGGTCGCGCAGTGCCATCGCGCCACCGCCGATCAGGTAGACCGTGAGCGGGGCTGAAAGCCCGTCCGCGACTCGCTGGAATTCGTTCTCAATATATTCTCGTCCGAATGTTGGTCTCATTGTGGGAGATCCACCTCGTAGTCAGCCGCCAGCCCCTGGAACTCGTCCCACTCCGGGAGCCGGTCGTCGTCGACCACTCCGTTCGTCTCGAGGTACCGGAGTAGGGCGTCGATCTTGTCTGCAAGATCATACTTCGCCGCCTGGTCTCGGAGATCCTCTTCGTCGACGTCGACGTCGACGTGGCTGAGCAGGAGGAGACAGTACGAACGGTGCCGGCTGCCGTCATCGATCAAGAGAGTGTGACAGCAGAGCTCCGCCGGCGAGACTTCGTCGAGTTCCGTGGAGAATCGGTAGTACCGGTGGTCGGTGAGCAAGAACTGGAGGTCGAAGGCCGCGAATCGGGCGAGGCCGGTTTCCTGGAATCCCTCTGCGTCGATCTCCGTCTCTGCCTGGGCGAGGAATTCGTCGTAGTCCTCCCAGAGAATCGTGCCCTGTGGGGCGACGGATTCCAGGCGTTGGCGATGCAGATGGTGTACGAGTTCCCGGGCGAACTCCTGAAGGCGGTCGAAGTCGGCGTTGAAGTCATACCGGCCGTCGTCCGTCCCGACGAGACCGCGATCGCGAAACCGCTTGAGAACTCGGTTGACCGTATTGCGGTAATTGTCGCTCCGGTCGGCGATGTCAGAGACGGTTCGTGGCTGGTCGATGTAGTACAGTACCTCGATCGCCTTGCCGGTCAGCAACTCGGAAAAGTCGATGTGGGAGTGCTGGCGAACGAGGTCCTGATAGATCTCAACGGCGCGGGCATCTGACGGGACAACACGCTTCCGGCGACCGTCGCGTTCCGTGTAGACGAGCCCATTCTGGGCGAGGTCGCCAACGGCACGTGAGAGGTAACTCTCGCTGTGGTCGAGCTTTGTGGCGAGTTGGGATATCGTGTCGCCGCGGTCGACCGTGGCGAGGACCGCGAGTTCGATGCGTCGAAGCACGGTGTAACATAGTACGAAACTTATATATAAAGAAGTTTCGAGTAATGTTACGGTTGGCGGGTATCGGAGCCGACGCTACCAGATCCGGAGTTTGGAAGTCAATATTCGTTCCGCCGTCTGTCATCGCGTTTCGAGCGGCTCGTCGCTCTTGGCCATCACTTCGACCGCGTCGTCGCCGGTCGGACGCGGCCACCCACGCAATAAAGGGGGTCACGACCCTCCACATAGACACGGCGGGGATCCCCAAAATTGCGATGTTCTTCGTCGGTCGGTATTCAGTTCAGGGCAATGGCTTGACGAACGAAAAGAGGGAGCGATACACGAACCGTCTGAATTATCGCGTGTAGCCAGTTTCGGTAACTTCCCCACTATCCACATCGACTCGGTACCTGTATCCGTTCCAGTTGGTCACCCGCAAGTTTCCGTCCACGACGTTCAAACTTTTGTAAGATCGCTGTTCTTTCTCCTCGGGAGGTGATTCAATCTCCCAGACCTTGTTCCCGTCTTTGTCGAATGCAAGTACGTTCGTTGGGTCACTTTCGTCGGGCAGAACGACCAATCGAACGACAATGAGTTCGTCAATTTCTAGAACGTCACCAACATTACTTCGCAATCCGATAGCTGTGTCGTCAATGATCAACTTGTTTTCGTTGAAATCAACCATAAGTGTCATGTTGTGCCCCTAATACAATATTCTTCTTCTCAGTCGTTGAGTAAACGCGAAGGGTACTGTGGTCAGTCCACGTATGATTCGAGTTCTTCAACCGCTTCCCAAGTTACGCCCTGGGCGTCAGGGTCAAGATCGTCTTGCAGGCGGTACTGAGTTCCCCCACCCGGCCGAACTTCTCCACTGACTTCACTCGCCTGGCGGGTCGTGCTCACTTGGACTCGGATCTGATTGTTTTCGACGAACTCGTCGGTCACCTCTACCTTCCCGACGTGATTGTAATCCTGCCATTCAGACCGTAGTAATGCTAACCGGTCAAGGACCTCCTCTGGCGTTTCTGCCGACTGGAGTGTGGACCTCCGCGCTACAAACCCACCGGCAAGGTTCTCGTCAGGGTTCGAAGTCTGTGGTGTGCGTTCATACACGCGCCAGAACTCGTCGCCTTCTTCGAGTTCCATCTCGACGACGATCGAGTCAGGGTCATGCGGTGGGTGTACGGCGTCATCCGGGTTCGCGTTCCGGCCAACCTTGAAGTTGGTAACTGAATGCTGGCTGTTGGTCTCTACCCGATCAATCGCGGTTTCGATATCGCCGGTGGTAATCTCGCTATCCGCCGCGACCTTGACCCACGAGCCCCGCAAGTCATCGTCTGCCAGCAACCCCCGGAACTGCGACCGCTTGTCCCCGTCCAGATCGCCGTACTTCCGCGTCGCGGCGACGAGTTCGTCCGATTCGATCGCGTCGCTGTCCAGTACCTTCTGCAGTGAGGCATCATCTACCTCGTCCAACAACCGCACCCCGTCCTCGCCCGTCTCATCGAGCAGGTCTCGCGCGTAGTGACTGGTTGCACCCTCCAGGCTATCGTACGATCGGACGGCGCCCGCCAGATCATCGCTATCCAGATCAGCGCTCTTCAGGATGTCATCGAGCGTCCCCGCCTCCACGTCGTCCATGAAGGCGACGCCGTTGTCTTCTGTCGCTTCGAGTAACTCGCGGGCTGACTGACTGGCTGCATCGTCCAGTCCATCGTACGTCCGGATGACGCTCGCGATCTCGTTGGTCGTCAACTCGGCGTCACGCAGGTCCAGGATACCTTCGAGCGTCTCGGCGTCCAGATCATCCATGAACGCGATGGTTTTGTCTCCGGTCTCGCCGACCAGATCTGTCGTCAACAACCTGGCCCTGTCCCCCAACTCGTGGTACTTTTCGATCGCGCCCGTGAGCTGGCCGCGGTCCACGTCAGTGCTGTCCAGGACGTTCCGGAGCGTTCCCGTCTCCAGATCGTCCATGAAGACGACGCCCTTGCCCTCCGTTTCTTCGAGGACTTCCATCGCCCGGCGGTTTGCCCGGCCGTCCAGCTCGTCGACCTTGCGGACGACCCGGTCCAACTGATCGAAGGAGTCGATTGCATCACTGTCAGCCGCATCGGCAATTGTCACACGGAAGCCCTTTTCAACTCCGCCGTCAGTCATCGCTCTCCGGGCCGGCCCGTCACTCTTTGCCATCACTTCGACTAAGCTGCGATCGACGTAGAACGAAATCTCTCTGCTGATTTCGGTTTCGCCGCGTCCCCAAACCCGTTTTTCTACCTCGCCACCCTTCATCAGATCGATCGCACCCAGGCCGCTCGCGTCCCTCGCCTGGAGTGCAACATCGTATTCCGTTCGACCATTCACGGCGGAGATTGACCGCACGGTGACCGAAGGAGGCGTATTCCCGTAGATCGCCGGGGCGTACTCGTCGGATTGGTCTCGCAAACGCAGTTCCGTACGGTCCGAGAGCTTGTCACCATCGCTGTCGCGGTCTCTGGGATCGAGCCGGTTGATCTGTTCAGCCAGATCGTCGACATCATCTTCGTCGGTGTCTTCAAGCAGTGGATCCGATGTGACTGCCTCGTGATCGAGGACATCATCCGCTGTGAGCGGATTGTCTTGCCGTTCCTCGTCGTAGGAGTCTGCCTGGTCAATCGATGACGCGATTGCCGTCTCCCACCCGTTGTATTCCTCCGGATCTGTCAACCCGTCGCCATCGCTATCGACTTTCGTCGGATCACTGTTAAGTTTTCGATACTCGACGTGGATCTCCTGCGTTGACCCATAATTGGGGTGGCCCCCATCAGTGACGGTCGAAACCGTGATGTTCTCGGAGATGAGAGGGCCGACTTCTTGCCCGTCAGGGATTCCATCATCGTCGGTGTCCGCGTCATACGGATCGGTCTCGACCGTCTGATAACCCCCGTGAGCGTATCCGATCGGGATCCCCTCTTTTTCGAGTGTGTCGGGGAGTCCGTCGCCGTCGGAATCCTGTGGACCGACTTCCGCCGCAACTCTGGAGAAAACGTCCGGGAGGTCCGACGCGTCGTCGTCGAGTTCTTCTGAAATCCCGGTGGAGCAAAATCACTCAAGCTGGGAGAGGGCCTCGTCGATGCGCGATTCGAGAGCTTCGTCCTCGGTCGCCTCCCGTCCGTACTGGAAGTGCGACACGACCCGGTCACGCTCGTTAGGATCCAGCGACTCGGGGTCGAGACTGGCCAGCGCGTCGATTGCGGCCCGAGCGATAACTGGGTCGTCTGCTCTGACCCGCTCGCGGACGATGTCGATGAGGATTTCGTGATCGACCTGCGAGAGGATTTCAAGGGCCGGGACTGCGAAGGTGGGATTTGATTCCAGTGCGACACCCACTATGTAGACCGACGCGCGCTCGTCTGGGTGTTCTCGAAGGACTTCGAGTCCCTCGCGAGCGATGGCGTCGTATTCGCGGTTGAACAGCTGACGATACATTGTTTCGACGTACTCGCCGTCGTCATTCTCGAGGAGTTGGCGAACGAATGGACCGATCTCCCCAGTCTCTGCGACGAACTCCCGCAAGCGGTCGCGACTCCGACACTCCAAAAGGAACGTCTCGAGGTGCTCGCGATTGATCGTCGGCTGGTAGCCGTCCTGAGACCTATTATCGCGATAGTACTCGAGTCGGCGACGCGCGTCAGCAATCCCAACGTCAAGCCGCGTCAGCGCACAGGGGTCGGGGTCGGATTCAGCACGCTTCTTGCGGTACGACTCGGCGAACTCTATGAGCGCTTCGACGAGCGTGTCCTTGTCGATGGGGAGCGGCTCGTCGAGGTAACTGCTGTCGTCGTCGGCTACATCACGAACGTCGAGTTCGACTGTTTCGTTTTCGGCTGGTATTGCTACGATCCATCTTCCACTTAGTCCACACTTGAGCAAGTTCGTTTGTTCCCCTTCGAGAACGGATCCAGCAGAAAAGAGGGGCTGTTCAACCATGGCGACGGACACGCCAGTTTCGTACCACTCGTCGAGTTGTCGCTCTCCCGTGTCATCGACTGCCGTAATTGCTAGCCGATTGGGAAACTCGGTCACGTCCCGTTCGAACCGAAATGTGAGTTCTTCGATCATATTAGGCGGGTTGTAGGGATCTCACGACCGGGGCTGTAAGTGATTGCTGGGTCGATGGCTGACCGTTATACGCCACCCAGGAATTGGTTTCGCTATCCCACCGCCGAAATTCGTTTCCATTCCAGCGAACTACGTCGTCGCCGCGCACGGGATAAGCCGTTTCAATCTGTCCGTCTTTCCCTATGTTAACTTTGAAGTCTTTGATTCCATGTTTGTTAATAGGGAAATCACTCTCCTCGCCACCCGCTTCGATCGTCTCTCGAATCATCACACGGATGTCGTTGTTTTCGATGTTGCTATCTGGGAGCTCGACGGTCGTACCGGCTTTGGAGACTTCTTCACCTGTGGGATAGAAGCCCGTGACATCGGCGTTGGGATTTGGTTCGGTTCCGGTGATGTGCCGCCCGCGAATGTGTTCCCATCGATCCGTCGTCAGGAACCGCGTATTGCCGTCGGGCCCTGTTTTGGCGACCATCTGGAGCCTACTCAGGTCGGTGTCGTCGCTGAGGTCCAAGAGATCCCGAGCGGTGAGAGTATCACTCGCGAGGGCGTCCGTCCCATCCAGCGATTCCTTATACGCGACCTCAGTGAGGATGTCTCGATCAGCGGGGTCGAGTTCGATGGCACCGGCGAGTTTCCCACCACCGAGATCGTTCGCGAGTCGGGCGGCATAGCCGTCAGATGTGTCAATGAATTTCGCCAGTTGCGGCATCGAGATGCCTTCAGCATCTATTGTCTGGTAACGGAGTTGCCTGATATTCTCCACATCGTCGACGAACTCAAACACAGACGACTGGCTAACGGTGCCGTCGCTGATTTGGGTGTTGAGTTTGTGGATCTGTGCGTCGTCGAAGGTTCTGAGGAACTGACTACCGCTATCGGGTGATTCGACGACGAGACGCTTGCCTAACTGCCCCGTGCTCGTCCCCCAGGCGTCTTCCAGTTCGTCGACCTGTTTGACCGCCTGCTCGACGACATAGCTGTCAGCGTCGCTGTCCGCGAGCGCGCCGGCGACTGCCCGGTCGAACTGTTCGTCCAATTCGCCCGACCCGTCGGCCAGGATATCCTGCGTGTTGGGGTCGGTCCGTCGCAACAGCGTCTCCAGACGGTCACCGCGCAGGTGACGCGCCAGCCGGTAGGCCTGCTCACCAACTCGATCGTAGAGGTGTTGAACGACGTCATCTGATCGACCTCCGACAGACTGTCGATGATCTCGGCCTTGCGGGCGGTCGAGAAGTCCGATGTCAAGACACCCTCGAAAGCGTCCCGGTCAAGTTTCCCACTCACAGAGACGGCGTCGGGACCCTCGTGCTGGACAAGGTCACGAATGCAGCTCGGCCCTCCGCATCGAGGCCGTCGTAGCGCCGGGTCACCTTCCCGATGTCACTGGCATCGATATCACCGCGGACCCAGGCCTTCGTCAACTGCCGTTGAAGCCCAGCCTTCTCACGCAGTCGAAGCAACGCTGACCGCGCGTCGGGCCGCAGTCTCGACAGCAATTGCTTGCCTTCCGCACCCGTCCGACGCAGGTAGACCAGGCCGCGCTGATACCGCTCTGAGTCGGGGGCCTCCACGTTCCGGGTCAGCCACTCCATCACGTCGCCATCCCCGGTGTTCCGCGTCAGCTTCGCGATCCGCCGCTGTCTGGGGATGGCATCTTCGCCGGCGGTTCTCTGGTGGGCGAAAAATCCGAGTGAGACAGACAGGACCGATCAGAGGAGGTTAGCTTCGATCCACGAATCAATATCCTCGGCGTCTTCCATCTCCGCGAGGGTATCCAACGCCGATTCGATCTTCGCGATAGGTTCCCCACTTGCTTCTTCGACTGCTTGGCCCAGCGAAACGAGCAGTTGGTACTTGTTCGTCTCGACATCTAAGTCCATGACCCGAGTGACAATGTTCTCGTCGTCCGGGCCATCGAGGCGGACGAACGCTGGTGGTATCGCCTCGTGGAGCAACGCCGAAATAAGACGGGCTTCCTCGTTGGA
The DNA here is from genome assembly GCF_000023945.1 of Halorhabdus utahensis DSM 12940. Classification (NCBI taxonomy): domain Archaea; kingdom Methanobacteriati; phylum Methanobacteriota; class Halobacteria; order Halobacteriales; family Haloarculaceae; genus Halorhabdus; species Halorhabdus utahensis. The sequence continues at coordinate 2,055,798 of NC_013158.1, read as the reverse complement.
CTCCAATGGGATGTTCGCAAGCATTTTCTGGACCAGCTCCTTGTCGTTGGCGGCTTTGCTGACCACGTTACGGACGAACGCTCCTCCATCGGCACGGCGCAAATCACCGTGATCGTCAACGTAGACCCGAACGAGTTGGAGGTCCTCATTCCGGAAGATAGATGTGATATCGTCCGGATGGACGCCGACATCCGCTCCGTACTCACCGGGTTCCAACGCGGTGAACGGATCAAACTTACCAGTGCTTCCGTCTCTCGGTTGCCCTTCGGGCTGGGCAGATGGATCAGTCTGGTCGATGGTTGTCCGTATCTCGGCCCGCTCGATATAGTCGGTGTCCGTCGGCGGTTCCCATCCGCTCTCGTTCCACGGTGAAGCGGATTCAATCACCACTGTTCGACCGTCTTCTAATTCCGCGACGTACCATGGTTCCGCATCAAACAGGTTGTCGACGTCCCCGAACTCAGCCAATACTTCTGGGGAATACACCCCGAAAGAAGGGGGTCGCTGAACGTGATCGGAAATTGGACGACCTGTCGGAGTGACTGCGTTGGGCCTTCCTTCTGTATCGGCCATCACCATGTACTCGGTTTCGAGACGGATAGCTAACCGACAAAGGAGTTCGAACAAAATGTCCATTCGAGTACAATACGTCTCTAATGATTCGACACTCCCCGGATCAATACTATCGGTAAATCCACCAATGGTGAGTGAAGGCTCTTTCACCGCTCGATCCGGGTTAAGATCAAACCGAAATGTGACAGACCATCCGTCGACTGGCACTTGCACAGCACGGGCGTGTTCCCCCGATGGAGGAGGGAACGGCTCAGACGTATCATCGAGATCGAACCCGATCGTTTTACACACGTTGAGTGCTCTCTCGAAAATCTCAGCATCTCTCGCCGAGGTGTAGAAGAGCGCGATCAATGAGCCATCAACCATTGCATTCATGTGCTGTCTAAAGTCTTGTCAACCTTACTGTATACCATTCGAAAGTCTGTGTTCATACCCCATTCCGGACTTTGCATATTACCCAATTTACGTTGGAATTACATGATTTCTAGAGGCTCTTGATACATTTTTATTATTTGAGTGTGAGCTAATCTCGTCCGTTCCGGCTAGTTTGATCGGAAATCTTGGTAGCTCGTTACCTTGATCGTCACGTCCGAATCAACATCCGGATGTTGTCGGACTGCGTCGGGAAGCGCATTGAATCTGTCACTGTACGCATTCCTGTACTGTCTCGTTGTCACGACGACAATCTCGTCTTCGCCAGCAAGGGCTTGTGTGGTCAGTTTCTTTTGTAGATCCTCAAAGTCAGTATCCACCATCTGACCCAGCGGACGCTTGTCTGGGTCGAAATATTTCGACTCAACAGCCGGGGAATCGAGCGTCTCGCCATCGATAGTGATCTCGCCGTCAACGTCGATATCGACTTCAGTGCTGCTGAGCGGAGCGCTGTCGGGTACCTCACTAGTAGATATATCTCGCTGGAGCGTGACTTCATCGGCACCTCGTAGCCTGGCACTGTCTGCGACCTGCGTCTCGCCGACGATCTGCTTGTAGCCAGTCTCGGTACCAGCGATATCGCCGATAGTCTCGTCGATCCCGTCGACGTTGTCGGCGTCGGCCAAGTCATCAATGGTTTCGAGAGCATCACCGCGGTCAGTACCTGGCCCGATAGTTACCTCGTTGCCGTCTTCGAGGGCCTGGAGGAGCTTTTTCGTGTCTCTGTTACTCAGGCCGTCACGCTCCCGAGCCAACTCGAAGCCCCAATCGATCGGATCCCGACATGGACTATTACAAACGTCGAGCGAGAGTACATTGACGCCGCCGTCACCGTTCTGCTGAATGAACTGCCGAACGAACACCTGCTCTCCCGCGTCCATTTCGTCGTAGCGCCGGGTCGCCTTACCGATGTCACTGGCATCAATATCGCCACGAGCCCAGGCTTTCGTCAACTGCCGTTGAAGCCCAGCCTTCTCACGCAGTCGAAGTAACGCCGACCGGGCGTCGGGCCGCAGTCGCGACAGCAATTGCTTGCCTTCCGCACCCGTCCGACGCAGGTAGACCAGGCCGCGCTGATACCGGTCGGAGTCGGAAGCCTCCACGTTCCGGGTCAGCCACTCCATCACGTCGCCATCCCCGGTGTTCCGCGTCAGCTTCGCGATCCGCCGCTGTCTCGGGAGTGGCGTGTTCCGTAGTGTGTCGGCCGTCTGGCCGACGATCTGCTTGGCGCGGCCATCCAGTTCGACATCCGAAACTCGCCGTCCGACATTGAAATCGACGTCCGGCATCCGTCTGGCGATCTTCCCGCCGGTCCACATCGCGCTGCCGATGGTGACGCCCTTGATGGAGCGTTTCATCGTGTTGACCGACCGTAGCAAGGCAGCCATGTAGGGCATCCTGGCGGCCGCCTGGGCGGCCTTTGCTTCCGCAGCGACTGGCACGAGGAACGAGGCTGCATAGCCGCCGCTGTACCCTACGGCGAAGCTGTCGTGGTATTTTCTCCCCTCGTCAAAGGGGTTGAGCTGCTGGCGACGTTCCCCGTAGTGTTTCACCATGGCGGCCATCGCCCGCTCGCGCTTCTCCGACGACGTCGCCATTTGCGAGAGCTGGTTGAGCCCCTGGGCGGTCTTCTGGGCGGCTGGTCCCCATTCGCTGGGATTCCCGATGACGGCCGCCGTCGTGATGGCGTCGTTCTTGAAGACGTTGACGCCCTGAGCAAGCCCGGAGGCGACCGAGAAGACTGCGGCTCCTCCTTCCGAAACGATGGGGATATCGGCGTTCGCGAACCCGGCAGCGCCCTTCCCGAAGTTGTTCGGTCCGAGGAACTTCTTCTTTGGCCCCTCGTTTCCGTGGATGTCCGTCGCTTTGGCGCGGGCGGTCGGCGGCTCTATCCAGCCAGTAACCGGATTGATGAACTCGCCGGCAAGGTCACTCTCGATGTGCCACGACAGGGTGTCGCGATGATAGTCGGTGCCATAATGGGTCCCCTCTGCGCGCTGCTCGCCGGCCTTGAATGCCTGGACGCTGCCGATCTGACTCTGATCACGGACCGTGAACTCCAGACGGAAGTTCTCCCTATCGCCGTCGGAATGGAGCTGGCCCGTGATGCGTGGTGGCCTGAAGTCATGGAGGCGAGCGTACCACTGGTTGTAAACCTCAGTATCGTCATCTATAGTGTCATTGTCAGTGTCCGTGCTGTTCGGTGAGAGTCCGTAGGCAACTTCTTCCATATCGGAGAGGCCGTCGGAGTCCGTATGGACTCGCAATGGCGACGATGTAACGGTGATCTCTTGCAGGTGTCGCTCGGCGTCCGACTCGTTGTTCCGAACCGCTTGGCGGTACCTCCGGGCCACGTCCGGTTCAAGGGCAACAGTCGTGTTTGTCCCCACGACCTCCTGCCTGTCTGTGAGCCCATCTCCATCAGTATCGACTTTCGTCGGATCGCTGTTGAGTTTTCGATACTGGACTTCAACTTCTTTCGTAGACCCATACCCGACGTGTCCACCACCCTTCAGGACCGTAGATATATTTTCTGTTCTAGTTACAAGAGGGCCGACCTCTTCGCCGTCTGGAATCCCATCACCATCCGTATCAGGGTCGTGTGGATCCGTTTTGAACGACTGAACCGGCCCCACGAAAGCCTTCGAAAGCCTCGTTTCATTGCGATCGGTCAACCCGTCACCATCCGAGTCTCGGCGGACGTGTGTGTCAGTCACCACCTGTATTCGAGCGTTGACACCCGAGACGGAGGCATTGAACCGAACGTCGTTTCCGAGACTCGAAATGTCGAAAGTCTCCTTGACCGTCCCAACAGTCCCGATGTTCAGTGATTCGCTAACTGTGTTTCCGGTCCGGTCAGTCGCGACGAGAGTCGCGGACGGTTCGACGTCCGTCTGCTCGGTCTGGTAGACGACAGAGACGTTGCTGCCCACCTCCTCTGTGGGTTCCCAAGACGCTTCGCCCGTGTCTCCAACCGTGGCATTCTCATCTTCGTCTGTGCCCGGTGACTCCGGCACGTGGATCGTGATCGGTTCGTTTTGGTCCAGTTCGATTGCCCGGGGACTCGTGGCCTGGCCAGTCAACGCTTGCCACGTGTCGAGTGTACCGGACGTAAGTGGATTCTCGCGCGCCTCGTCGTTAAACCGCGGTTCGATCGTAATTGACTGATTTGTGAGACCGCCACGAAAGACTCCCCCATCGGTTCGTTTCCAGTTCCAGGCCCAATCGAAGCGCGTCGGCGAGACAAAATCAGGAGGGTCATCCTTGACGACCCAGGACCCAGTGTCGGTTGGTAATCCCGAGAAATCCATAGAGACAGCACCACCACTTCCGTCCCTGGGCTTGTCGTGCAGGAAAACGAGGCTCAGTCCTTGAGGGCCGCTCCAGAAGAACACCTGACTTTTATCGCTCTCGGCAATGGGCAGCGGTGAGTTGATCTGTGAGTTGCCGTAGTCGTAGAACGTCGTGATCTCCTGGCCATTGCTCATCGGGACGACTTTGATGCTCTCGTTCTCCTGTTCGATAGTGATCTTCCGGGCGCTAGGCTCGCCACCAAGGACTAGCGTCGTCTCGTTAGTGACGTTACAGGCCCCCCGACAGCTGAAAGACGCTTGCTGAGGGAACGAAATCGGAGATCCGGACGTCTCTGGGGCCTCCATTGCACTGATCCACTCGTCGGTGTCCAAGACAGTGAAGTACGAAAACGAGTCAACGGTCGCTTTTGCAGTCCCGTTTTCGATGGTTGTCGCCACAGGCGACCATATATCTCCAGTTGACCCATTCCACTTGAACACTGAGAGGTTTCCGTACTCGTCTTCCGGGACCGACTCGTTGATCGGGATTTGTACGGTCGCGTTCTCGAAGTCCGTCCGATTGACCAACCGCACGGTCGGACCGGCAACCATGCTCGAATTGTCGAAGTAGGACGGTTTGTGGCTGATTGATACCGTCGAAGACAGGTTGCCGGACCCACGCATCGTCACTGCCACGCCGCTGTCTGCATCTCGTTTCTCGGTCGCGTACGTCTCGTTGCCGTCGATCGTTCCGTCGTCGTCAGTGTCCGGGTCAGTCGGATCCGTGCCGAGTTCGCCTTCTTCAGCATCGGGAAGTCTGTCGTCGTCGGTATCGGCTCTCAGCGGATCCGTTCCGAGTTCGATCTCGGTCCCGTCGTCGAGTCCATCGCCATCAGTGTCCGCGAGCCCCATCGCTGTCCCGTGGGTACTTTCGTTTCGGTTCGTCAGACCATCCCCGTCTGGGTCCTCCGCACCGTCCGGTGTCCCGTCGTCATCGGTGTCCGGTTCGAGCGGATCGAGGTTGTGCCGGACCTCGAACCCGTCTAAGAGCCCATCACCGTCCGTGTCCGCTTCGAACGGATCAGTGCCGAGTGTGTATTCTCGATACGCCCCGAGCGTATCGTTGTCGAAGTCCTCCATTCCGTCGATGACGTCGTTGCCCGCTTCGTCGTAGCTCGTCGACGGAGCATCACTGTCGTTGTTCGCGGGATCCGTGTGCGTGACGTTCCGTTCGTAGAAGTCCGGCAACCCGTCGTTGTCCTTGTCGTTATCGAGATAATCCGGCATTCCATCGCCGTCAGAATCCGAGAGCCCTTCGACGGAATCCGGCATTCCATCCCCGTCGCTGTCAGTGTCGAGCCAGTTGACTGTCCCATCGAAATCGACGTCATGAGCGAACTCGAACCCATCAGCGACCTCGCGTTTCGTCGGGATCCCGTCACCGTCGTCGTCGCTGTCTCTGAAGTTCGCGATGCCGTCTCCGTCTGTGTCGTTCGTTCCCTCACGGCGGTCCGCGTCCGGAATGTCGTCATCGTCACTGTCCAGGTCCAGCGCGTCGATCGTTCCGTCGCCGTCGCTGTCGATCGGGAAGCCACCGGCAGTCTCCGTCAGGTCAGATAGCCCATCAGCGTCACTGTCTGGCTGACTCAGGTTCGTTCCTAACGCGATTTCGCGCTGATCCGTGAGTCCATCACCGTCGGTGTCCGTCGTATTGACGTCACCTCCTTTCTGCCCTAATCGTTCCAGCACCCGTGTCGCTTTGGTCCAGGCAGTCCGATAGCGAGAGATGGCGTTCGCCCGCGATCCCAGGACCTTTCGTACGTTTGTATTCTTCGTTGAGTCCCCTGCGGAGATCTTTTTGCGAAGTGATTTTGATAAGACGAGCCTGTCCTGGGCCTGCTCTAATACGTTATGCAGGCTTCGATTGGTGCCTTTCGACAGCGAAGATTCAGCTCGCTCAAGTCGCCATTCGGCCTGGAGCACTCGCAACGCCGCCGTTCGATTCGTGGCATCCATGATCTCTTTGGATACCGCATGCAGTATCCGGGTCTGCGTTGGAGAGCGTTTTTGGCGCTTGACATTGCCGAATTGACGTAATCCGTGGATCGACTGTTTCGCGTCGGTGAATACACGGTGATTTACGGGACGGACCTGCGTTTCGTATCCCGCAATTGTATCGGCGAGCCGTGATTGCGCTCGTTGTAAATGAATCTGTTTCGTCTGTTGGGTTGCGTTGAGGCGTTCGAGCCGTAGCGAGGCATTAGCCAACAGCGAACGCGGCCCCCGAATCGAAGAGACGATGGAGAGGGTACCATTGCCAGATCGTGCAATTTCAGGATTGGCTACATTCGGTGATGATGGTTCAGTTGCGACGTTGCCGGACGACGACATAATGGACGAATCCGTATCCTGAAACCCCGCAGCCGTGATCGGTGCGGTTATCGCAGAAGAGACGAGTAGTACTGCCGCGATCAGTGCAAACAGTCTACGTCTAATTTCGTTCCGGTCATACGCTTGCGCCGTTGTGTCCCCACGCCAAACCATATTGATGCCTGATAAGTAAAAACGATATAAATGTATCGGAATAAATGTAATTCAAAGGTGTTTTAAGCCAAGTGTGAAACAGCGAGCAGCTGATGGATTTGTCAAATCCGGCTGCGTGCTTCTACAAGTGGGCCGTCCCATTCGAACCGGTTGATCCGTGCCCGTCAAACAGCTACATGGTTCAGACGGAGACGCTAACCCAGCCCATACACAATTGAGACCGATTCCAATTATTTTATACGGGTGCGCGGCCAACTGTTATGGGAATGCATCGAGGTGACGCGAACGCGACAATCCGGGCGTCGAACTGGCCGGACACAGGGGACCGGTCGATTCGGACGCACTCCGGTATTCCTGCGACACGAGGGGAACGATGTTCACGGGCATAATCGAGGACGTCGGATCCGTCGAGGCCATCGACCGGCGGGCGAACGCGCTCGTCCTGACAGTCCACTCGACGGAACTGACCGACCTCGAACTCGGCGACAGCGTCGCGGTCAACGGTCCGTGTCTCACGGTCGTCGAAATCGACGAATCGGCCGAGACGTTCACCGTCGAGGTGACGCCCGAGACCTACCGGCGGACCAACCTTCGTGAGCTACAGCCGGGCAGTCCGGTCAACCTCGAATCGGCGCTACAGTTGAACGACGGCCTCGACGGCCACCTCGTGACGGGTCACATCGACGGGACCGGCGTCGTGACCGATCTCCGCCGCGAGGAGAAAGCACGGATCTACTCGATCCGACCGCCGGAGAAGTTGTTGCCCTACCTCGCCGAGAAGGGGTCGGTGGCGGTCGACGGCGTCAGCCTGACCGTCGTCGACGTCGATCGGACCTTCAGCGTCTCGATCACCGATTACACGGAAGACGAGACGATCCTCACGGAGACCGGCGTCGGCGACGAGGTCAACCTCGAAGTCGACGTGATCGCACGCTACGTCGAGCGGTTGGCCGGGGAGGCAGACGGCGAGACGGACCTCATGAGCAAACTCGAAGCACTCAACCAATGACAGTCATCGAATCGGACCGGGATCGCTCGCGCTTCGACGACATCGAGACGGCGATCGACGCCATCGAGGACGGCGAGATGATCCTGTTGGTCGACGAGCAGAGTCGCGAGGACGAGGGCGACCTGTACGTGCCCGCGGAGGCGATCACCCCCGAGCAGATGAATTTCATGCTCAAGCACGGCCGTGGACTGGTCTGTGCGCCTGTCAGCCCCGAAATCACGGACGATCTGGGCCTCGAACAGATGGTCCCCGCCTCCGAGAACACCGAGGAGATGAGTACCCGCTTCACCGTCTCGGTCGACGCCGCCTCGACGGGGACGGGCATCTCGGCGTACGATCGCGCCGAGACGGTCCAGGCGCTGGTCGATCCCGAGACCGAACCGGCAGATCTCGACAAACCAGGACACATCTTCCCCCTGGAGGCCAAAGCCGACGGCGTGCTCGACCGCGAGGGTCACACCGAAGCGGCGGTCGACCTCGCCCGAATCGCCGGCTACCGGCCCGGCGGCGTGATCTGCGAGGTCGTCGACGACGACGGCACGATGGCCCGGGAGGATCGGCTGCTGGAATTCGCCGACGAACACGAGTTGCCGATCGTAACCGTTGCCGATGTCCTCGAGTATCGCCACCTGACCGAGACGCTCGTCTCCCGGGAAGTCGACACCCGGCTGCCGACGGCGTTCGGTACCTTCGACATGTACGGGTACGACTACCGCGGCGAGACCCACGTCGCGCTGGTCAACCTCGACGACGTCGATCCCGAGACCGACCGGCCGCTGGTCCGGATCCACTCGAAGTGTCTGACCGGCGACGCCTTGCACTCCCTGAAGTGTGACTGCGGGTTCCAGCTCGAAGAGACCATGCAACGCATCAGCGACGAGGGTGGCGTCCTGCTGTACCTCGATCAGGAGGGACGCGGGATCGGCCTGCTCAACAAACTCAAGGCCTACGAGTTACAGGAGCACGGCTACGACACCGTCGAGGCCAACGTCGAACTCGGGTTCGAACCCGACGAGCGACGCTTCGACGCGGCCGCCCAGATGCTCAGGGACATCGGGCTGGATCGCGTGCGTCTGCTGACGAACAACCCGCGGAAGGCCGCCGCGCTCGAACGGTTCGAGTTCGACGTCGAAATCGACTCCCTGGAGATCGAACCCAACCCCGAGAACGAGGCCTATCTCGCGACCAAAGCCGAAAAGCTCGACCATCAACTCGACGTGTTCAACTCCGACTGAAGACGATCGCGCAACGCCACACTTACCACCCGACACAACACTCTTTCACCCATGACAGACTACGACGTCACCGAACTCGAAGGCGAACTGGACGCGAGTGGACTGACCGTCGGCATCGTCGTCAGCCGATTCAACGACCTCATCACCGGCAAACTTCTCGACGGCGCGCTCGATACGCTGACCCGTCACGGGGCCAGCGAGGACGACATCGATGTCGCCCGCGTTCCCGGCTCGTTCGAGATCCCCCTGATGGCCAAACGTATGGCCGAAAGCGGCGACTACGACGCCGTGATCGCACTCGGCGCGGTCATCCGCGGCGAAACTCCGCACTTCGAGTACGTCTCCAACGAGGCAACCAAGGGGGTCGCGAAGGCGACTCTCGACACCGACGTTCCGATCTCGTTCGGTGTACTCACGACGGACACGACCGAGCAGGCGATCAATCGCGCGGGCGTCAAGCAGGGGAACAAGGGGAGCGAGGCCGCCGAAAGTGCCATCGAGATGGCGAACCTCCTCGACGAGTTCTAAGCGGACGACGCTTTCAGGGTGGAGTCCGCCCGCCAAGAGGAGTTCCCGATAGCCCCATCCACGGCAATGCCTTTTCCCCGGGGATCCCCTACCGGGAGTGATGACAGTCGTCCTCGCAGGCGTCGGCGCGGATCAATCCAATGTCGGGCGGAACCTCCCGCTGTACGACGACGGGACCTTCGAGTACGTCCCGATCCCGGAGAAAACGCCCGAAACCGACGAATCCGAGACGTTCGGGACCTGGCCGCTTCGGAACGGCGGCGTCGCCGCAGATCTCCTCTCGAAGATCCGGCCGGCTCCGGGCCGTGAGGAAGAGTGGGTCACCGACCCCGAACGGATCGCCGGTTGGCCGCTCCATCGGGATCCGAACTTCGACGCGCTCACCTACGGCGAACACCGCGGCAGCGCCGATCAGCGACAGGGATACGTGCGGCTGCTCGAAGCGCTGGATCCCGGCGATGTCGTCGGGTTCTACGCCGGACTCGCGCCGCCCGGGGGGCATCCACACCGATACCTGATCGGGTATTTCACCGCCGAATCGGTCGTCACGACCGCCGGACGCTCCCCGGCGGAGAAACGGGATCTCCTCGCCGACCATCCCGAAAACGCCCACGCCAAGCGGGCCGACGGCGGCGAACTCTACTACGACCGAGTCGGTGCCGAGGACAAGTACGTCGCCATCGTCGAAGGGCGGGAACCCGGCGGCCTGTTCGAACGCGACCCGATCCGCCTCAGCGAGCGATACGTCAAACCGGGCAACGAGCGCGTCGGATATTACCTCCGCGAGGGGATCGCCGACGAGTGGGACCTGCGTGCACCCGACGCCGATCCCGTCGCACTGACCCGGAAACCAGCCATGTGTTTCGATCTGTCGGGCGAGACGTTCCGGGATCGAAACGGGATCCCGGGAGCGCGTTGAACGCCATTTCTATTGCCGAACACAGAAGTTTCCTCCGCCAGCCTTAATAGTTTGATACGGCTAAATCAAACCACCAATGCAGACGGACGTCATGGAGGATTATCTCAAGGTGATCTATCGGCTCGAGCGCGAGGAGGGCGCGCCCGTCGGGACGTCGGCCATCGCCGACGCCCTAGACGTGACCGCACCGACGGCCACGCGGATGCTCGAAAAGCTAGCCGACGAGGAGTTGATCGAGCGTGAGAAATACAGCGGCGTCGAGTTGACCGAACACGGCCGCCGGATCGCGCTCGAAACAGTGCGCCACCACCGGCTTCTGGAAGCCTACCTCGTCGAGCACCTCGATTACGAGTGGGGGGAAGTCCACGACGAGGCCGAGCGGTTGGAACACCACATCAGCGAGTCCTTCGAGGAGCGCATCGCCGACTTGCTGGGGCATCCGCCGGTCGATCCACACGGCGAGCCGATCCCTGGCGTCGACCTCGAACCGCCGGCCGACGCCGACACGCGCCCGCTTTCGTCGTGTGAATCAGGTGAACGGATCGTCGTCGCGACCGTCCGGGATCGCGACGAGGAGACGCTGCAGTACCTGGCCGACAGCGGGATCGTTCCCGGGCGAAAGGTGACGGTGACCGACGTCACCCCCGTCGACGTCTACGTCCTCGAACACGAGGAGGGGACTCAGCACCTCTCGGCGGCCGTGGCCGAGTCCGTTTACGTCGAGACACCTGCTGAAGAGAGCGATGCCGTCCCCGAGGAGGTGCCCGGGCTGTGACAGAGTACCTGGAGATTCTCGTCGTCGCCTTCGGTATGCAACTAGCGGTGTTGCCGGGCGAGAAGGTCCAGTTCATCATCGCCGGGCTCTCGACGCGGTACCATCCCCTCGTCGTGGTCTCGGCGGCGGGGACCGCCTTCGCCGGGTGGACGGCCCTGGAGATCGGCTTCGGGAACGCCCTCCAGAACGCGCTCCCGGAGATCTATCTCACGGCATTCACAGCCGGACTGTTCGTCCTCTTCGCGGTGCTCATGATCCGATCGGCCCCCGAACCGAACGACTCGACGACCAAGACAGACGGTGGCGTCACGGAGTCGGTCGGGACGCTCGACGTGTCGGTGTTCGGCTACGAGGTGCCGGCACTGCTCGGGGGGTGGCTTCCGATCTTCGCGATGATGGCCGCCGGCGAGTTCGGCGACAAAACCCAGCTCGTGACCATCGGCCTGGCGGCCGACTACGGCGCGACCTCGGCGATCTGGGTCGGCGAGATGCTGGCGATCATCCCGATCAGCCTGCTGAACGCCTACTTCTTCCACCGGTTTTCCCACATGGTCAATCTCCGGAAGGCGCACTTCGGCGGGGCGGCGCTGTTTGGCTTTTTCGCCGCGGACAACGTCCTGAAGATCGTGGCCGGCTTCTCCCTATGGGAAGAGATCATCACGACGATCTCCTCGGTCGTGCTGGCGGCAGTCTGATCCGTCGGCGTGCCAGGGAGTGAGATCGAATCGTTTCGATGATGTGTCCGATTCTCGCCAGGTGGCGTTCCCCAGAAGCGTTATGCATCCGTCTTTCGTAGTAACACGTTACGTGCTCGGAGACGGAAAGCAAAGCGATCGAGCGGACAAGCAGTGGCGGTGAGGGGAGACACATGACACAGGATCGAATGGACCCGACGGACGTATCGCTCACGGCGCTCTCGCGGTCAGTCACGCGAACCGGCGGCAAGTACCTCTGTGGCCTGTTGCGGTGTTCGCTGGCCGATCGCGAACAGGTCGCCACCGGTGATCTCGCGGACCGTCTGAACGTCAGCCGCGCCAGCGTCACCGAGATGGTCGAGAAGTTCGGCGACGGCGATCTCGTCGATCACGAACACTACAAGGGGACGACGCTGACGGGCAAAGGAGAGGTGCTCGCCCGCCATCTGCTGTGGCGACGGTGCGTCACCGAACAGTTTTTCGAACGCGAACTCGCACTCGATATCGACGTCGAGACCGCCTACCGCATCGGGTTCGAATTCCCCGACGCCGGCCTCAACCGGTTGGCCGAACGGATCGACCATCCCTGCGACCGGACGTGCCGGGCGACGGAGCCCGATGAGTGTGCCCAGCTCACTGTCGGCTCCGCGTGATCTGGTTGCCCCCGCTCACAGCGGGGCTGATCTGCTTCGCTCCGCTGTGGGACGGCTGTTCGCCATTCAGATGTTACGGAACGAGAGTGCATTGTAAAACGTCTCCGGCAGTTTCAGCCCGTCATAAAATGTCAATAGTTCCTCAGTAGAGGGAGTAAAACGAGCTGAAACGACCCGAAGGCTCGCCGGGTTATATGGGGATATCGCTCAATGAGTGAAACACGCGACGGTGTCCCCGATGTCAAACTCGAATCCCTCACTCGCCGACCACACGCCGCCGACCGAAGCACAGTCAGTCCAGCGTCACCTCCTCGAACCCGTCCAGGGGGTCGCGTTCTGGGCGTCGATCGCCCTCCCGTTCGTCCAGGTTCCCCTCCTTTTGTCCGGACTGCGCGAGTGGACGACGCTGGCCGCGTTCCTCGCGCTGCTCGCGCTCAACGTCTTCACGTTGTACGTCGGCCACACCTACGGCCGCGAATAGCGACCACTACGGTTGCGCTTCCGCCAGCCAACCGACATACGTCTCACGGATCGCATCCCGTTTTAGCAGGACAAATCCAACCAGAATGACGACGAACCCGGAAGCCGTCGCGACGTCGATGCGTTCCCCCAGCAGGAGAAAGCCAGTCAGCGCGGCGAAGACGGGCGCAACGTAGGAGACGAGGTTGATCTCGACCGGGCCGAGTCGATCCAGCAGGGCGAAATAGAGAAGAAAGCCCAGCGCACTCGCGACCAGCGAGAGATAGCCGAGCGAAAGCAGGGCAGTCGGCGTCCACTCGACTGCGGCCGGTGACTCCCCGAGCGCGAGACTGAGGACGTGCATCAGCACGGCTCCGCCGACCATCGACCACCCTTCCATGGCTTCGATCGACAGTTCAGCGTCGAGCCAGCGGGTGAGCACACTTCCCAGGGCAAAGGCGCACGCAGCGCCAAAGACGAGCAGCGGCCCGATGACGTCACTGGAGAGGAGTCGAGCGGGATCAGGCTGGGCGATGACGACGACGCCAGCGAACCCCAGGGCGAGTCCGGCGACGCCGGCAACCGAAAGACGGTCCCCCGGGAGGGCAAGCCGGGCGAACCCGGCCGTCAGTACCGGCGAGAGACTCACGATGACCGCTGCGGTCGCGCTCGTGGTTTCGAGTTCGCCGACGAACAGCAGGGCGTGATATCCCGCGATGAGGAGAGTCGACCCGACGATGATCGCCGCCAGGTCGCGACGGCTCTCGGGCAGCGGGTCAGTGACGACCGCGGCGTAGCCTAGCACGATGACGCCGGCGACATCGTAGCGGAGTGCGGCGAACAGAACCGGCGGGAACGCCGACAGGCCGGCCTTGATCGCGACGAACGCGCTCCCCCAGATCGCGCCGAGAGCAAGAAACGCGGTGGCGTTTCGATAGCGCACAGTCGGCGTTCGATCCTGGGGCACCTACTGGTTTCCATCTCGCTCGACGGGACGATCCCTTTCAGCGCTCGTTTCGTTCGTCGTCAAGGGCCGTCAGGAGATCCTGACGCGTGACGATCCCGACCAACTGGCCGTCGTCGAGAACGGGTAGCCGGTTGATGTTCCGGGACGTGTCGGCCAGCAGTCCGAGGAGTTCGTCCAGATCAGCATCGGGATCGACAGTCACCACGTCCTCGGTCATGACAGTGCTGATCGGCTTGCGGGCGCTTTTGACCATGTCGATCCCGACATCGAGGTCGTCCCACGAGAGGTCGAAGCCGTAAGTCCGACTCTCCAGGAACGGCGGAAAGCCGATCGGAATCCACAGCACTCGGTTCGAGGGCTGGAACATGTCGACGAGGTCCTCCTCGGTGACGACGCCGACGACGGCCCCGTCCTCGACGACCGGAAACCCGTTGAAGTCCGCACGGGCCAGTCGGGTGAGGACTTCGCTGATCTCGTCGTCAGGGGCGACCGTCTCGACGTCCTCGGTCATCACGTCGCGGGCACGGATCATGCTCCGACGCACACGCCCCGACGCCGTATGTATTCCGGTGAGACGAACAGTAGCGCATAACAGGAAGTCTCATTACGGACCCGTAACAGGATATCCACAATGGCCTCGACGTGGAAGCGCGATTTCGCCAGCGGACTGATCGTCATCACGCCGCTTTTGGTCACCGTGATGGTCCTCCTGTGGCTGTACAACCGCCTGGAGGGGATTCCACTGCCGGTCGAACCCGCACCGCTTCGGGTCGGGTTGACGATCGTCGTGTTCATCCTGCTGGTGTTCGCCGTCGGGTATCTGATGCGGACCGCCGTCGGCTCGATCGTCGAGGACGCGATCGACGATCTCATGAACCAGCTGCCGGGGCTGCGCGTCGTCTACAACGCCTCGAAGATGGCAGCCGAAACTGCGCTCTCGGGCACCGACGAACTCCAGGCACCGGTCAAGCTCGAGACCTGGGACGGGATGCGGATGACCGCGTTTCTGACCGGCAAAACCACCGAAGACGGACGGGACGTGCTGTTTCTCCCGACCGCACCGAACATCACGACGGGGTTCGTCGTCGAAGTCGAACCCGACCGCTATACGGAGATCGACGAGCGCGTCGAGGACGCACTGACCCGGATTCTCAGTGCCGGCTTCGGCGAGAGCGACGAAAAATCGATTCAGGTCGACGTCGAAGATGTCGTCAGTGAAGTTGGCGGGAGTCCCGACGGAGAGCGCGACGCCGACTGACGTGCGCGTCCTGCCTCCGTAATTCAAACGTACGTGAACCACTCCTCGCGCTCGCCGGACTCGACGACGTCGAAGAACGCCTGCTGGATCTCGTCAGTGACCGGGCCTTTCGTGCCCAGGCCGATCTCGGTGTCGTCGACGCTCCGGATCGGCGTGACCTCCGCCGCCGTCCCCGAGAAGAACAATTCGTCGGCGGTGTAGAGTTCGCCACGCGAGATGGTCGCGTCAGCGTGGACCGTATAGCCCCGCTCCTCGGCGAGGTCGATCACCGTCTGGCGCGTGATGCCGTCGAGGTTCGACTCGGCGAGGCCCGGCGTGTGAATCTCGCCATCCCGGACGAGGAAGAGATTCTCCCCCGGCCCCTCGGCGACCTGCCCCTCCTTGTTGAGGAGGATCGCCTCGGTGTAGCCGTTCTCCTCGGCCTCTAAGCTCGCCAGCACGCTGTTGACGTACGGCCCGGTGGTCTTTGCGTTGGTCGGGATCTGGCTGGACGCGAACTTCCGCCAGGAGGAAATCGCCACGTCGACGCCCTCTTCGAGTGCCTCTTCACCCAGGTACGCGCCCCACGGCCAGACGGCGATGGCGACCTTCACGGGGGCGTCACCGGGGTTCAGCCCGAGCATGTCGTAGCCGTAGAAGGCGATCGGGCGGATGTAACACGACGGCAGGTCCTCGCGCTCGATGAGTTCGAGCGTGGCCTCGGTGAGTTCCTCGCGGTTGAAGGGGATCTCCATCCCGTAGGGTTTGGCCGACTGATAGAGCCGATCGAGGTGGTCTTCCCACCGGAAGATCGCCGCGCCGTTGTCGGTGTCGTAGCTCCGGACGCCCTCGAAGACGCCCGTCCCGTAGTGGAGTCCGTGCGTGAGGACGTGCACCTGTGCGTCCTCCCAGTCGACGAATTCACCGTCCATCCAGATCGTCCCGACGTCCATGTCCTCGAAACTCATACTCGCGCAAAAGCACCCCTCCGTTAAGAGTGTTCACGGTTCGTGTGGCTCAGGGCCGGCCGATCACCGCTCGTGAACGTGGACCGTCACGACATCGCCGTCCTCGACGCCGAGTTCCGTCCTGAGTTGGTCGGGGGCGATGATCTCCAGTTCGGCGTCGTCGTAGTGGGTCCGCTCGGGCGAGACGACATGGGCACCCTCGTACGTCGCGGCGTCGCTCTCGAGGGTGATCGGATAACAGTACGCCGGGCCGTAGGTCCGGTCGCCGTCCGCCCAGCCCTCGATGACGACCGGGTCGAGGGCGTTCATCCGCGCCCGGGCACGGGCGCTGCGGTCGTCCAGCGTGAGGTTGAAGGTGCCAGGATATGGCTCGTAGCCGAGTTTGTCGACGAACTGTCTATGATACCCCGACAGCGAGACGTAGTGCCGTCCCTCGCCCATGCCGCTCTCGACCGCGCCGGCGAGCGTCACGCCGATGCCGTGCTCGAAGATGCGCTGGTACTCGGCGTACTCCTCCTGGAGGAGGCGCTCGCCGTCGTCGGTGACCCGGACCCACTGGCCGTCGCTGACGATCTCCCGGGCGACCAGATCGGCGTCCTCCAGGCGCTGGAGGCGGCGCGAGGCGGTCTGGGTGGAGGCGTCGAGTTTCGACGCGAGGCCGGAGCCGGTGATCTTGGCGTCGCCGTCGACCGCGCCGGCCAGCGCCAGCAGTTTCAGCGTCGCCAGTTCGGCGTATCCGATCGACTCGTCCGGGAGGTCTGCCATCGCCGCCGGATTGGACGGGATCACGGATAAACACACCGGGAGCGGCAGGGGCGTTCCCACGGACGGTTTTGGAGGGATCGGGAAAGGAGTCCTGTATTCGCACGCCCTTTTCCGAGGGCAGTCAGGACTGCCGTGCGAGATATCGGGCACATAACCCGGATGGATCCTTTTGATTCAAAATTCGGCAGGTCTAGTTTTATTCATCAGTATTTATATGTTTAAGATAATAAACCGAACCGCGTGAGATCAAGGTCTCTTGAGATATTTGTACTATAAGAGTATCATTGCAGATATGATTATAAACGTAATTGGGAGAACGAAACGGAGCCCCCGCAATATTTTACTCCATCGTCGTCCATTTCTCTTTTCCTTGTAAGACAAGTTCCCTTTCTGGTTCAGTTCTTTGACATACGGGAGTTTTAACAGTTCAATACCCCAGCCGAGAAGGCCGAGTATCATTGCAACAGCTCCAACGGATAGGATTTCAGGACTATCGAGATAAACGGGTTCTACGAACAGCGCTGCAAGAATAAGGATGAAACCAATGGTACTCAAGAATTTATGAATATTATCATAAGGAAGATCAGGAAGATCCATATCTATTTCAAGTTTGTTTCTATCCACCTTCAATGCTTTGACCACTCAAATTACCGAGGTAATTTATGACGATTTCTGTACGGTTATTTGATGAAAACTTTTCCCTATGAGGACGCCGATTTTCGTAGTTCAGGAGTCTGTAACCTTTCTGAGTCGAGATTCCCGCTAGATTGATCTCACGACCGACCGCCCTTCGGCGTCCAGCCAGTCGTCGTCCCCTCCTCCCAGAAGTCGCTGTCGGGCGCGAGTTTCTCGACCCAGGTGTCTTCCTCGCGGGCGAGCATCGCGACCCGGGAGTCCGCCGACTCCTTGATGACGTCGTGGGCGGGCAGGAACTCGCCGACAGCCTCGGTGAAGGACAGGACATCGTCGTGGTCGGGCATCGACGACCGATCCAGCCGCCCGCGGGAGTGGCCGACGTGCATGTAGGCCTTCAACTCGTAGAAGTCGACGTCCGCGCGATCGGCCACCGCGGCGTACCACGCTGGCCGGGCCATGTTGTAGCCGTCGATCAGCGTCGTCCGGAGGACCGTCCGGGTGTCGTCCTTCGCGGCGAGGACGTCCAGCGTGTCGATCAGGCGATCCCAGGCGTCGTCCTCGACAGCTTTGACGACGTCGTCGAACGTCCGGCGGTCGGCGGCGTCGACGGAGACGTACAGCTGGGTGGGATCACACTCCGCGAGCATCTCCGGGTCCGTTCCGTTCGAGACGAGGAAGGTCGTGATCCCGCGATCGTGAAAGGCCTCGATGAGTTCGGGCAGGTGGGGGTACAAGGTGGGCTCGCCGTCGAGGGAAATTGCAACGTGACGGGGTTCCATGGCCTCCTCGAAGCGCTCGCGCGGGACGTCGTCGTTGCCGCCATAGCCCGAGAGGAGCTTGCGCTGGAGGTCGATCGAGGCGTCGACGACTGCCTCCGGGTCGTCCCACTCGACATCGTCGAGTTCGTAGGTGTGGCCGGCGTGATCGCGCCAGCAGAAGACACACCGCTCGTTGCACCGGACGACCGGCGTCATCTGGATACATTGGTGCGAGCGAATTCCGTAGAAGGCGTACTTATAACAGCGGCCTTCCCCCCGGAGGGCGTTGTCAGTCCACCCGCAGGTCTGGGCCGCGGTGTGGCCCTCGCTGTGGTAGTCGGGATCGGTGACCTGGCGAGTGTCGTCGCTCATTACGCACTGGTTATCTCACAGAACACCAAAAGAACACGGATCGCGGGGATTCTCACTCGAGAAGGTCGAGGGTGTCTTTGTGCTTCGAAATCAGGTCCCGAACACGCTTCCGATAGGCAGCATCTGGCCCCTTGTCGGCTCGCTTCTCTGGTTCATTTTTGTCCATGGTTGTCTCCTCCAACAGGCGACGTGGTACTCTACCCGATAGTACGATCGCCTACTAGAGCAAACCGGGTTGGTCTACTTGAAATATACGCACTTTGTGACTTTCGAGAAGTGAATTCAAATGATCTGTTCTGTGTCATCGACCGTCTACCCCGTCGAAAGGCAAGCTTCAGAAACCGTCACACCCACATACACTCGTCGCAATACAACGGCCGAGTCATGCGGTCGCTTGCTCCGAAGACGGCGATCGGAAGTCCTCGATGTGGTCGTAATAGTACGCCAGTGCTCGATGGACATCTGCGAGCGCGAGATCGGGGTACAGTTGCGTGATCTCGTCCGGATCGTAGCCGCTGTGTTCGTACGCCGAGGCGATATCCTTCACCCGGATCCCTGTTCCCTCGACCGTCGGCGTGCCATCACTGTGGTCGGGGTCTCGAACGATTCCCATACTGACTCTTTGGACGCTCTGCAACTTCAACTTGCGGTCGCATGAAGTCGCTGACCAGAAGTATGCTGATCCAGTTTTCGAGCTCGTCACTGGTGGCAAACCCGGTTCTGCTCGTCAACAGCAGCCTACTACTCCCCGATCGAGATCATGCCCTTGATCGCATCGTCGTCATCGTGGGCGCGCTCGAAGGCTTCCTTGACGTTGGCAAGCGGCTCGGTGAAGTCGGCGATCCACTCGATGTCGGCGGCACCCTCGGCCAGCAGGTCGATCGCCGGGCCGTAGCGGTTGGCGTCCCGGAACGAACCCAGCACGTCGAGTTCGTTGGTGATGATCTCTAAGGCGTCGACCTCGACGGTCGCCTCGTCGGCGAGACCGATCATGACGACCGTTCCACCGCGGCGGGCCGCGTCAATCAGCGCTTCGACATCGGGTTCGGAATCCGTCGCCTCGAAGACCACGTCGGCTCCCCGGCCGTCGGTGTACTCATCGACCGTCGCGGCGAAGTCACCCTCGCGAACGTTGACCGTCGCGTCCGCGCCGTGTTCCTCCGCACGTTCAAGCTTGCTGTCGACGATGTCCGCGACGATGATGTCCGTCGCGCCTGCGGCCCTGGCGGCCTCCATCGTGACCGAGCCGACGGTCCCGCCGCCCAAGATTGCGACGGTATCGCCATGGCCGACGCTCCCGCGACGGGTCGCGTGGAGACCGACCGCGAAGGGTTCACACAGCGCGCCCTCGACCTGGGAGACACTGTCGGGGAGGACGTGTGCGAGATTGGCCGGCCAGACGACGTACTCCGCGAACGCGCCGTCAAAGGGCGGCGTGGCCATGAAGTCGACGTTCGGACAGAGGTTGTACTCGCCGCGACGACAGTGCTCGCACGTGCCACAGACGATGCCCGGTTCGAGTGCGACGCGGTCGCCGATATCGAGTCCCTCGACGTCGTCGCCGACCGCGGCAATGACGCCCGCGCTCTCGTGGCCAAGCAGGAGCGGGTCCTCGACGACGTACTCGCCGATCTTGCCGTGCTCCCAGTAGTGGACGTCGGACTTGCAGATCCCGACGTCGGTCATCTCGACGAGCACCTCGTCGCTCGCCGGCGTCGGTCGCTCGCGCTCCTCGAACTCGAACTCGAGATCTTCAGTGAGGACTGCCGTCTGCATGGCCCGAGATTGCTGGGCCAGCGGTATATAACCCACAGACTACGATCGAACAGGTCACTCGAAGTGTCGTTCGTTCCGATGAACGCCGTACCCTCCGGGATCCGGAAGCGTTCGCCTCGCCATCTCGTAATCCCTATGGTCGCCGGTGGAATACCGTGGGTATGTTCCTGACATTCCGCGACGAGGTCGAGGTCGCACTGTCCGAGGCGCTCTCGGCGCTCGACCTGCCGAGTGACGATCTGGGGATCGAACGCCCCCCGGAAGACGTCCCGGCCGTCCTGGCGTCCAGCGCTGCCTATCGACTCGCCGACGTGGCGGGCGCACCGCCACCGAAGATCGCCGCCGACATCGCGAGCGAGATCGACCCAGCCGAGTACGACTACGTGGGAAGCGTCCAGACCCAGGGCCCCTACGTCAACTTCCTGCCGAGCGATCGCTACTTCGAAGGGACGCTCGAAGCCGCCCAGGCAGCGGACTACGGCACGCTCGAAGACACCGGCGACTCTGTCGTCGTCGAGCACACCAGCGCCAACCCGACCGGCCCGGTCCACGTCGGCCGGGCGCGCAACCCCATCGTGGGGGACGCACTGGCTCGCGTGCTGGAATACGCCGGCAACGACGTCGAACGCCACTACTACGTCAACGACGCCGGCCGCCAGATCGCGGTCTTCACCTGGGCCTACGAGACTTTCGACGAAAGCGACCTCCCCGAACCCGAGCGTGAGTCCCCCGAGTACGAGATGGTGCGGTACTACCGGGCGGCTAACGATTACCTTGAGGAAGCCAGCGAGTCGGAGCAGGAAGCCGCCGAGGACGAGATCGGGGCGATCCTCCAGGGCTTAGAGGAGGGCGACGAGGAGACCTACGAGCGCGTGAGCGAGGTCGTCGATACGGTTCTGGGCGGGATGCGCGAGACCCTCGGACGGCTGCCCGCCGAGTTCGACGAGTTCGTCAAGGAGACGCGGTTCATGCGCGACGGGTCGACCGACGACCTCGTCGATCGCCTCAAGGAACTCGACGCCGCCGTCTTCGAGGAGGATGCCTGGCAACTCGACCTGCCGGACTTCGAGAAGAACCTCGTCTTCCTCCGGTCGGACGGGACCTCGCTGTACACCACGCGGGATCTCGCCCACCACGAGTGGAAGTTCGATAACTTCGACCGGGCGGTGACGGTGCTCGGCGAGGATCACAAACTCCAGGCCGATCAGCTCTCTTCGACGCTGGATCTGCTGGGCCACGACACCGACCGCCTCCAGCAGGTCTTCTACTCGTGGGTCAACCTGCCCGAGGGCGGCATGAGTACCCGTGAGGGAACCGGCGTCGATCTGGACGACTTGCTCGACGAGGCGATCGACCGCGCCCGCGAGGAGGTCGAGGACCGCCTCGAGGACCGCCAGCGGAGCGACGACCTCGACGGGGCGGACGTCGAGCGGATCGCCCACCAGGTCGGGATCGGGGCCGTCCGGTACGATGTCGTTGCCAAACAGCCCACGAAGGGCATCACCTTCGAGTGGGACCGGGCGCTGGACTTCGAGGCCCAGTCGGCGCCCTACGTCCAGTATGTCCACGCCCGCTGCTGTGGCATCATCGACGAGGGGAAAGATGCCGGCTACGAGGTGCCCGAGACGGTGAGTGCGGCGACGCTGACCACTGAGGCGGAACGCGACTTGCTCCGTGCGATCGCGCGGTTCCCCGGCGTGATCGAGCAGGCGGCCGAGGAGCTCCGGCCACACGTCGTCGCGACGTACACCCGCGACATCGCCGAAGCGTTCAACACCTTCTACCGAGAATGTCCCGTGCTCGACGCCGACCCGGAGACACGGGCGGCGCGGCTGGCGCTGGTGGCCGCGGCGCGGACCACGGTCGCCAACGCACTCGACGCGCTCGGCGTTGAGGCACCGAACTCGATGTAGGCGGCCGGTAGAACAGTCGGAGCAGAGTGAAACCGATCCTCAGCGACCGAAGACGCCGAAGACGCCGCCGGATTCCTCGTCCTCGTCCGCTTCCTCCTCGTCGGCCGCTTCGTCCTCGCTCGGGAACCAGACGGTGTCCTGTTCGTCGATCGACCTGGCAGGTTCGCCGATGAGGATGTCCTCAAGTATCTCACCGAGCCGCCGGTAGGCCTCCGCGGCGGGGCTATCGGGGGAGTTGAGTACCAGCGGTTCGTCGGTCGTCGCCTCGGAGTCTTCGGGGACGATGGCGAGTAGGTCCGCGCCGAGATCCTCGGCGACGAGTTCGACGTCCTCCGGGCCGGTCGCTCGCGTCAGGATCGACCCGATGACCTCGCCGTCGACACGCTCGGCCAGCCCGGCGGTCTTGTTCGCGTCGCCGACCGCGACGGTGTCGGGCGTCGTGACCAGCAGAACGCTGTCGGACAACCCCAGTGGAACTGTCGCCTCGTGGCTCAATCCCGCGCCGGTGTCGATCAACACCACGTCGTAGGCGTTGCTCAGCGTCTTGATGACCTTCCGGAGTTTCGCGGGATCGGCGTCGGCGAAGGCCTCAAGGCTCTGCTCGCCGGGAACGACCGTTAATCCACCTGGTGCTTCGGTCAGAGTGTCGCTGACAGCGGCGCGCTCGGCGAGGACCTCGTGGAGGCTGCTGTCGTACTCGACGTCGACCATCGCCGCGAGGTTCGCCATGCCGAGGTCGGCGTCGACGACGACGACGTCGTAGCCGGCGTCCTCGAGTGCGACACCGACGTTGACGGCCGTCGTCGTCTTCCCGACCCCACCCTTGCCGCCTGCGACAGTGAAGACGTGCCCCGTCATTCGCTTGGCTTGATAATCACGAGGGAAGTATATAAAGCCCCGCGTCCGTGTAGCTCCCACGAAATTGATATGCTCCGTCTTCCGGCGGACGATCCCTCAGTTTACACCAGACACCGAAACGACACGCACGAATGCCCACTGAAAGGGGACACACAGGTACCCGCTGTGAGGGGCATCCCGGGTTCCCGCTGAGACGTGCTCGCAAGTGGCTGACGGAGGCGGTCAAAGCATACTTACCGGTGATCCGACTAGAGACTCCCAATGAGTAGCCAGGAAGGACATGAGGGGCAGACAGACCGCCAGAAGTACGAGTTCCGGAAGGTGATCGAGGAACTCGAAGACTTTGACGGGTCCGGCACACAGCTGGTGACGATCTACGTCCCCGACGACACCCAGATCAGCGACGTCGTGGCTCACGTGACCCAGGAACACAGTGAAGCCAGCAACATCAAGTCAAAGGACACCCGGACGAACGTCCAAGACGCCCTGAAGTCGATCAAGGACCGGCTCCGGTATTACGACAACAAGCCGCCGGAGAACGGTCTCGTGCTGTTCTCCGGGGCCGTCGACACCGGCGGTGGCCGGACGGACATGATCACTCGCGTCCTGGAGAGCCCACCCCAGCCCGTCCAGTCCTTCAGATACCACTGTGACTCGGATTTCCTGCTCGAACCACTGGAGGGTATGCTCGAAGACAAGGGGCTGTTCGGCCTGATCGTCCTCGACCGGCGAGAGGCCAACGTCGGGTGGCTCCGGGGCAAGCGTGTCGATCCGGTGAAGTCCGCCTCCTCGCTCGTGCCGGGCAAACAGCGCAAAGGTGGCCAGTCCGCACAGCGCTTCGCCCGGTTGCGGCTGGAGGCGATCGACAACTTCTATCAAGAAGTCGCCGGCATGGCCAACGACCTGTTCGTTCCCGAGCGACACGACCTCGACGGGATTCTCGTAGGCGGCCCCTCGCCGACGAAAGACGAGTTCTTAGACGGCGATTACCTCCATCACGAGATCGGGGACATGGTCCTGGGGAAGTTCGACGTCGCCTACACCGACGAGTCGGGCCTTCACGACCTCGTCGACGCCGCCGAGGAGGTCCTGGCCGAACGCGAGATGCTCCAGGACAAGCAGGTCATGGAGCGCTTTTTCAAGGAACTCCACGACGGCGATCTGGCGACCTACGGGTTCGACCAGACCCGCCAGAACCTCATGATGGGGTCGGTCGAGCAACTCCTCATCAGCGAGGACCTCCGGAAGGACGCCGTCACCTACGAGTGTGCGAACGACCACGAGGAACACGAACTCGTCGATCGGAGCGCCGAGACGCCGGAACACACCTGTTCGACCTGCAGCGAAACCGTCGAGACCGGCGAGCGCGAGGACGCTATCGAGCATCTGATCGGGATCGCCGAACAGCGGGGGACAGAGACGGTCTTCGTCTCGACTGACTTCGAGAAGGGCGAGCAGTTGCTGACGGCCTTCGGCGGCGTCGCCGGCATTCTGCGGTACTCGACGGGCGTCTGATCGTCCGTTCGGTGTGGTGCGAGAACGTGTCGACGTGAAGTGGATACCGTGTCGGCCCAGGGGGGCGTGCCGACACGGCGTCGACACAACGCCAGTTGGATTGGGGATCGATCGTCGAATGGCGTCTCGGGGGTTCGGTGCGGACGCGTCGTATTGTCCGCAATACATGGGAGGACCGGAGGGCAATTATGCAGGCTACCCAACTGATTGGGTGTCCGGGCGCCTCACAGCAGTTGTTCGAGTTGTCTGCGTCGTCCCTCGAGATCGATCTCGGTCTCGACGCCGTCGGCGACCGATAGCCGGTCGACGACGAGCAGCGGGTCGACACCCGCGTGTTCGACGCGTTCGAGCAGGGCGGAGATCTCCTGGCGGTGAATCGCGAGCGACGAGAGCAGGCCGACGACGAGAGCCATCGGGATCGCAGCCGCTGACTGGGCCGGGAAGGAATCGTCTATCTGCCGGAAATCGGGGACCGCCTCGGGCGGGTCGGTGGCCGGCCTGAGCTGGAGACACCGGGGACAGATCGCCGCACCGGGTTGCTCTCCCGGGAGATAGTCCCGCAAGTCGGCCGGGACGGCGAACGCGAGCATCCGGGTGTCACAGTCCGGACAGTGCATAGTGGAACTACGGGGACCTGAGTCAAAAAGGTACGCTGTCTGGGATCGACGGCCATGATCGCTTCGCCGTTGCCAGTTGTCGGGACAGTACCCCTCGCCGGAGCACATTTGGGGGCAGGATGTGAACGTCCCACTATGGCCGAACGTCCGCTGAAACAGCGATTCGTCCTCGACACGTCGGTGTTCATCACCCCGGAGATCCGAGAGGACGACGAGGAGATCGAGGAAGCGGTCGGTCGCCTGCTCGACCTCGTCGCGGAGGCGAAGCTCGAACACAACATCTCGTGTTACATGCCGCCGTCGATCAACGACGAGCTGACGACGATGCTCGAAGATCGGGACGTCAGCGATGAGACGATCGCGAAACTCAACACCTGGGTCATCACGAAGAGCCCGGCCCAGTACGAACTCATGATTCCGGCCGAAATCGTCTACGGCTTCATCGACGAGATGAGCGAACGCGTCAACCGCGGCCTCCGGGTCTCCGAAAAGGCCGTCCGCAAGGCCGAGCAGTCCCGCGACGACCCGGCGACCGACAACGAACACATGAGCGAGGTCGACCAGGTCATCTCGGATCTCCGGGACGAGTACCGACGGGCGCTCCGGCAGGGCGTGCTCGACTCCAGGGAGGACTTCGATTTGCTGATCCTCGCCCGCGAACTCGAAGCGGGCGTCGTCACCGAAGACACTGGTATCATCAACTGGGCGGAGGACTTCGGCCTGCGGTACCTGCGGGGGCGGTCGTTCCCGTCGCTGCTCGAGGAGTATTTAGCGGCGGGCAAACGCATCGAGTGAGCGATCGTCGCGCAGGCAGGCGGTTTCCGGTTCGGAATTTGAAACTCCCTGTTTCGGTTGGCGTATTTTTTGCGAAAGCCATAATACCGCAAAGCCAGTGGCTCCACTACCGACTACGCTATGGGACGCCATCACGCTATGTATCGGTCCGTACACACGAACGCAGTTGTATCGAGAACTCGACTACAGCGGGGGTCGTCCACATACCGATGATCGTGGGCGTCCCGACCGCGTCCGGCAATGAGACGCGCGTCGCAGTGGTCCCGTCAGTGGCTGAAGATCTCGTCGAAGACGGCCACGAGGTCCTCATCGAGGCGGGAGCGGGCGAAACCGCCGGGTTCGCGGACGAAGACTACGACGACGCGGGCTGTGATGTCCTCGGCGACCGGGACGCGGTGTTCGACGGTGCCGAAGTCATTTTCGAGGTGGAAGCACTCGGCGCTATCGAAGGCAGCGATGCCGGGGTCTACAGCGAGGGCCAGACCGTCATCGGCCTGCTTGGCCCCTACGACGTCTCGGACGAGGTTCTGGAGACTCTGGCCGAACGGCAGGTTAGCGCGTTCGCCCTCGAACTCATCCCGCGGATCAGCCGCGCCCAGAGCATGGACGCGCTGTCGTCGATGGCC
This sequence comes from Halorhabdus utahensis DSM 12940, assembly GCF_000023945.1. Classification (NCBI taxonomy): domain Archaea; kingdom Methanobacteriati; phylum Methanobacteriota; class Halobacteria; order Halobacteriales; family Haloarculaceae; genus Halorhabdus; species Halorhabdus utahensis. The sequence continues at coordinate 2,028,880 of NC_013158.1, read as the reverse complement.
AACCTCGCGGGCTACAAAGCGATGGTGCAGGCCGCAAGCGAACTCGACAAGCTCGTGCCGATGCAGATGACCGCGGCGGGAACCGTCCAGCCCGCCGATGTCTTCGTGATCGGCGCAGGCGTCGCCGGCCTCCAGGCGATCACCACCGCCGACCGACTCGGGGCGTCTGTCCGGGCCTACGATATCCGGCCCGAAGCCGCCGAGGAGATCGAGAGCGTCGGGGCCGACTTCGTGGAACTCGATGTTCACGCCGACGACGCCGCCGACGAGGAGGGCCACGCCCAGGAGATGGACGAGGCGTTCTACCGGAAACAGCGCGCCCAACTCGCCGAGGTCGTCGCCGAGGCCGACGTCGTCATCACGACGGCGGCGGTCCCGGGTGGACCGGCCCCCCGACTCGTCACGGAAGACGCCGTCGCCGCAATGGATCACGGCTCGGTCGTCGTCGACCTCGCAGCCGACGGCGGCGGTAACTGCGATGTCACCCAACCCGACGAACGAGTCGAGTACGAAGGGGTCACGGTCTTTGGGCCGACGAACCTGCCCTCGACGCTGCCCCGGACGGCGAGTGAGCTGTACGCCAACAATCTCCGGAATCTCTTCGAGCTTCTGGTCGAGGAGGGCGAGTTGACGATCGACATCGACGACGAGATCGTCGACGCGACGCTGCTCACCCACGACGGGACGGTCAGAGCCCCCCACGAGGACGAGTCCGACGGGGACGATTCGATGGATGGCGAGGAGGGAGCCACTAACGCGGACGACGAGCACGGTGACGACACGAATGCAGAGACACAGGACGCACCGACGGACGGAGGGAACGATGTGTAAGTCACCCCGCGGCGGGACAGCCCACACAAGGAGGGGAGAGCCATGAGTCTCGTCACCAACCTCACGCTGTTCGTGCTCGCGGCCTTTCTGGGCTACGAGATCATCACCCAGATCCCGACGAACCTCCACACCCCGCTGATGTCCGGCGCGAACGCCATCTCGGGGATCACGTTGCTGGGTTCGGTCCTGGTCGCCGGGTCTGGCGAGACAACGCTGGCAACAGTCCTGGGCTTTCTGGCGGTCGTGATGGCGACGATCAACGTCGTCGGCGGCTACCTCGTGAGCCACTTCATGCTCGCCGAGTTCAACCGGGGTGGACGCTAGATGGCCGACGGCGTGCTCGGGAGCCTCCCGCCGGCGGCGATCGAGCTTGCATATCTGGCCGCGGCGATCCTGTTCATCCAGGGGCTGCGGGACATGACCCACCCGCGGACGGCCGAACGGGGGAACAAGCTCTCCTCGGGTGGAATGGTTCTGGCCGTCCTGGCGACGGTGCTTTACTTCGAGATCCTCTCGCCGCTGTTGCTGGCCGCAGCGCTCCTGATCGGCGGCTCGATCGGCGTCTGGCTCGCCGTCAGCGTCGAGACCACGGAGATGCCACAGTTGGTCGGGCTGTTCAACGGGTTCGGCGGCGGGGCCTCGGCAGTGGTCGCCGGGGCCGAACTGATCGATACGGTCGACCCGGCGACGACCGCCACGCTGACGGCTGATCTGACAGTCTCGGCGGCGATCGCGGGCATCATCGGCTCGGCGACGCTGTTCGGCAGCCTCGTCGCCGCCGGGAAGCTCCACGGGCTGGTCGGCGACCCGCCCATCAGCGGGACCGCCGGGCAGGTACTCCAGGGACTCTTCCTCGTCGGTGCCGTCGTGGCGGGGGCGTTCCTGGTGGTCCAGACGGGGCCGCTGGGCGGCGAGCCGCTGTCGGCGTGGCTCCCGTCCTACTGGGTGCTGGTGGCCGGTGCCTCGCTGTTCGGCATCATCCTGGTGTACCCGATCGGCGGCGCGGACATGCCGGTCGTGATCGCCCTCCTGAACTCGATGTCCGGACTCGCGGCGGCGACGACCGGCTTCGTCCTGAACAACACGGCGCTGATCGTCGCGGGGACCCTGGTCGGCGCGGCCGGCCTCATCCTCACGTTCATCATGTGTGAGTCGATGAACCGCCCGCTACTGGACGTGCTCTTCGGGTCCATGGGCGGCGACAGCGGCGAAGACGTCGAGGATATCTACGAGGGTAACATCACCGAGACCTCGCCCGAGGAGGTCGAAATGCTGCTCGAAGTCGCCGAGCGGGTCGTCGTCGTGCCGGGCTACGGCATGGCGGTCGCCCAGGCCCAGCACGCCGTCGCGGAACTCGCCGAACTCTTAGAGGAGGACGGCGTCGACGTGGAGTTCGGCATCCATCCCGTCGCGGGCCGGATGCCCGGCCACATGAACGCGCTGCTGGCAGAAGCTGACGTGCCCTACGACAAGATGCGGGAACTTGATGTGGTCAACCCGAAATTCTCCCAGACCGACCTGGTGATCGTCACCGGGGCCAACGACGTGGTTAACCCCTCGGCCAACGAGGACGAGGACAGCCCGATCGCGGGCATGCCCGTCCTTGAAGTCTGGGATGCCGGGACCGTCGTGGTCAACAAGCGCAGTCTGAGTTCCGGCTTCGCTGGCATTCCCAATCCGCTGTTCGCCAAGGACAACACGAGCATGCTGTTTGGCGACGCCCAGGCGTCGATGCAGGACCTCGTCAGCGCGTACAAGGAAAACCGGTAGTCCACAGTTCGCGTCGCGTTTCTGTCCGCCGGTTACAGGCTGTGTTTCTGGACATTTGGCCCAATAGCCGGGCCAGCGCTTCCGATCGCAAGCAGCGGGCCCTCCTCAGTCGGGAGTCGGTGCCTCGGTCGAACCGAACTCCCACAGCCCGTCGACAGAGTGGATCGTGAGGTACGTCCCGTCTGAAGAGGCTGTGATCGCTGTATGGACCTGGACCCGGTTGAAGTTCTCCCGCGTCGTCGCGACGTTGAAACTGCCGACCGGTTCGTCGTCACCCCATTCCGGGCTGGTCGTCCCAACCACGTAGCGCACGGAATCGAACTGGTCGGTGAGATCCGTGTGAAGGTCGTCAGAAACGACCGGCATACGGGGTTCCGGGAACCGGTCGGCCCATGCATCGTGAAGATGAACATCCGGTGGGGCGACATTGGGTTCGTAGCTCGCATCCACACTGAGGATGTCGACGTTCTCCCGTCGGCCATCCGACTCGGTGACGCCCCCGATGCTTTTGAACTGGACGTAGGCTTCGACGCGGCCGTCGTCAAGCAGACACCCTGCGAAAGCGAGCGGAACACCGGCCCCGATAGAAGCGAGCAGTGTTCGTCGGGAAGGCATGAGTCCGTTCTGATCTTTCAGTTATATATGTCTTCTGCACTGAGTTTGCCCGTCGGCGTTTCAGGGGGGTAGCCACAAAACCCGCCGTGGGGACAGCGTGTTCGACACAGGAGGAATACATATTCCGAATAAAAATACACAGAGTAGAAAAGGAAAGTCGTCATTTAGAAAAATATGATTGCGTGTTCGGGAACCTTTAAGTAGTTCCCACCAGTACGTTGTCGTGTATGAGCCAGAGCGAGCACGTACTCAAGACGGCAGGCGAGGTCGAAGGATCCGACGGACTGCGAATGGACGCGGATCGCGCCGAGGAGATCGTCGACGCACTGAACACGGACCTGGCAGCGACGTACGTCCTCTATCACCAGCTTCGAAAGCACCACTGGAACGTCGAGGGCGCGGAGTTCCGGGACCTCCATCTGTTCCTTGGCGACGCGGCCGAGAACGCCGAGGCCTTCGCCGACGAACTCGCCGAGCGCGTCCAGGCACTGGGTGGGGTGCCCCACGCCAGCGGCGCGACGCTGGAGGCCGAGTCCCCCGTCGAACCGGAAGACGAGAACGTCTACGACATCCGGACCTCTCTCGAAAACGATCTGGAGATGTACGGCGACATCATCGAGACCCTCCGGGAGCACGTCGAGCTGTTCGACAACCTCGGCGACCCGACCACGGCGGAGATCATCCGCGAGAACATCGTCACCGTCGAGGAGGACGCCCACCACATCGAGCACTACCTCGAAGGCGACACGCTGGTCACCGCCGACGCGATGGAGTAAACCGGTCCGTCACTCTTCCTGATCGATCCCGTCGGCGATCCTCGAGGCGACCCGGGCGTTCGTCCGGTGATCGATCGCTTTCGTTTCGAAGATTGCACGCGCACTCGCGAGTGCTGACTCGTCGCGTTCGAAGGAGAGACCCGGGTACTCGACAGCAGTCAGGACCAGCGCTTCGGGGGCAGCCGGCGCGACGCCCGCGGGCCCCTCGACCGGGTCGTCCCCGAGCAGTTGCTCGATCCGGTCGAGTTCGGCCACACCACTCGCGAGGGCGTCGATGACGGTGACGGCCCGCCGGACGAACTGTCGGGGGAACCCGTCGGCGCGGAGAGTCACGACCAGAAAGTCACCCTCACTCCGTGCCTCGCCAGTGAGATCGCGCACGGTCCCGGTGTCGTCGGGCGTGAAGTTGTGAAAATCGTGCTCGCCGGCGAGGGCGTCGAGGGCATCCCCTGCCCGCGACACCGATGCGTCCGGGGCGTGAAGGTGATACGTGTACTCGCGGGCGACGGCGTCGTGAGTCGCGTGAAACTCGGCGGGCACGTCGGCGCTCGCCCAGGCCCGGACGTCGGCCGGGAGTTCGCTATTGAGCGCCGCGGGCGAGAGCCAGTCCGGGCAATCAAAGGCGACGGTCTGGGCGAGTGCCGAGACGCCGGCGTCCGTGCGTCCGGCGGCGGCATAGCCGGGCGGGACGTTGTCACCGTCTTCGAGGACATCCAGCTCCCGGAGCGCGTCGAGGATCGCGTCAGAAACAGTCGCCACGTCGGGCTGGCGCTGGAACCCGTGGAACGGGCGGCCGTCGTAGGCGATTCGAAACGCCCGTCTCGAAACGTCGGTCACGGGCCAAATTCGACGGCGCGGGCCTTCGCCCTTTCGACGGCAGTCAGGTCTCCGCGGCCCGATACAGAAGATCGTACTGGTGGGCGACGTAGGTCAATTCGCCGGCAGCCAGTTGTTCCCGGCGGGTGGCTATCCAGTCCGCAGACTGTGTCACATCCGCGTCCGAAAGTGCGGTCTCGACGAAGTCGAGAATACACCCAAGGAAATAGGCTTCATCGGCGGAATAGGACCCGTCGCGAGGACGAAGGACCCAGTCCGATGCGGCCATCGCGAGCAGATCGCCGTCCGCACGGCGACAGGCGTCGGCCAGGTGCCGACCGGCGTGGACGTCCCGGCCGGGCTCGGCGTCGATCGCGTCGTGATAGGCCGCTTCGACGGCTTCGTCTGCGGGATGGTCGGGCTGGAATATCGTCCCGCCGTCGAAGGTGATCGGGAGATACGCGAGGCCACCCGGGGCCAGTGCCGATTCGATCCCGGCCAGCAACTCGGGAATCGGAACCAGATCGGCGAAGGCCTGGGCGACAATCAGATCGACAGCCTCGGCGGCCTCGAGTGCCGCGAGCGCGTCGCCGGTCTCGTAGGCGACCGAGAGATCCGCGACAGTGAACCCACGCTCTTCGTGGGTGACGCTGCGGCCGATGCGCCGGAGCTCGGCAGGCCGGACAGCGCGCGCGAACTCGATCACGCCAGCGTCGCCGTCGACACCCCGGTAGGTGGCGGTATCGATGCCCCACTCGATCAGCCGTGGCACCGTCGTCCCCGTGCCACAGCCGATATCGAGGATCTGGGGCTCGGAGGCGAGTGCCGACAGCAGCCGATCGCGAACACGAGGCGAGCGAGCGCAATCGTCGAGCGACCGCTTGGCTTCGAGATACCGGGTCTCGGTGTGGTTCATTCGAGATCGCGTGCGTGACTCGCCCAGGAAACGTCGTCTTCCCAGAGCCGGATCTGAAGGTGTTCCAGGTTTGGATTCGCCAGGGCGTCTGCCACGCGGTCGCCGAACAGGCGGGCGAAGTGCTCGACGCTCGGATTCAGCCCCTCGAATTCGGGAAGATCGTTGAGAAGCGCATCGCGATAGCGGTCTTCGAGATCATCGAGGATGGCCTCGACGTCGTCGATATCGACGAGATAGCCGTACTCGCCGAGTTCGGGGCCGCCAAAGCGAACTTCGACGGTAAAGTGGTGGCTGTGGGGAACGCCTTCCGGCCCCGGATCGGGGACGGTGAGGAAGTGCTGTGCGACGAATTCGCGTGTGACCGTCAGTTCGTAGGTGTGGGATGTCATTGGATTGGGTTCGTTCGATGGTTCGGTCATTTGTCTGTGACTGTGCCCTGTCAGTGGTACGTCAGCAGGACCTGTAGGGCGTCTTCGGGCTGGTCGTCGAGGAGTCGGTACGCGTCGGGGGCCTCTTCGAACGGGATCCGGTGCGTGACCAGGGATTCGACCGGGAGCGACGCCAGATTGTCGAGTGTGACTTCGGTGCGGCGATCGAACGACCAGCGGCCGCGACGATCCGGGTCGATCGTACTCACCTGGCTGGACTCGATCGAGACGCGGTCGCGGTGGAAATCCCCGCCGAGGTCGAGTGTCGGTGACTTGGTGCCGTACCAGGAGCCGACGACGATCCGACTATCGTAGCCCGCAACCGCGAGGGCGTCGTCCAGTGCCGACGGGGTACCCGAGAGTTCATACACCAGGTCGGCGCCGTCCGGCCCAGCCGCATCGTCCCAGCGATTTGCCGTCAGGTCATCCGGTGCCAGGGTCGTATCGGCACCCAGTTGCCGGGCACGTTCGCGGCGCGCCGAAAGCGGGTCGACGACAACCAGTTCCGACAGCGGAAACGACGCCAGTAACCCGATCACACACAGCCCGATCGCGCCGGCACCGAAGACGACCACCCGCTCGCCGACTCGCGGCCCGCCATCGAGGACGAGCGTCGTCGCCGTCTCGACGGTCGGATACATGACCATCTCCTCGGCAACAGTCCCGTCAGGGACCGGAATGAGGGTCGAGGGCTCGGCGCTGAATCGGGTTTCGTGTGGGTTGAAGCCGAAGACCTCTCGACCCTGCCAGGACGGATCAACGGCCGATCCGGTCTCGATCACCTCGCCGACGGCGGCGTAGCCGTATCGCAACGGATACGAGAGGTCGCCATCCAGCGCGTCGAGGGTTTCGTCGGCCGGGAGATCACGCGGGGCCTCGCCGTGATAGATAAGCAGTTCTGTCCCGGGACTGATGGCCGAGACGTGCGTCTCGACGAGCACCTCATCGGCCGAGACCTCGACCGATCGTTCGCGCAGGTCGAGCGCTTCGGGACCGGTGAAGTACAGCGACTCGCCCGTCATCAGTCGTCCGCCGGGAGTTGCCCGTCGCCGTGTATTCGAGCCCCGGTCGCTCGACACTGTTCGAGTGCTTCTTTGGCTTGCTCACCGGCGGCCTGGGCGGTCGGGCCGCGGCCGATGCCGACCTGGAGTTCGATGTCCGTCTCCACACGGACGTGTTCGATCGCGTTGTCGAACGCCTGCGGGGGGATGTCGGGACAGATGGCGATGATGTTGTCGCCGCCGACGAAGTGGGCGAGACTGTCGTACTCGGTCCGGAGATACGTTGCCAGTTCGAGCGTGGCTCGTCTGATTGCAAGCGACACGTCAATGGCGTTCTCACGATCCGTCAGCGATCCGGTCACGTCGACGACGTCGAAGTGACCAACAGTCACCATTCCGGTATCAGCCGGTTCGTCGTCACCGATGACGAGTGCCTCGCGGCGATTGCCGTCCTGGGCGCTGCCCGCCGCCTGGAGGCGTTCGCTTGCCTCGCCCAGCGCCTCGACGGGCGACTCGGCCAGCCCGACGCCGATGCTCACAGTGACTGGATACCGGTTTCGGACCCGGCGCTGAAACCGCTCGAAGTCCGCCGGATCGATCTCGTTGCCGACGGCGTACATGTTGTCGAATCGCCCATAGAAGGCGTACCCGCCAGCCCCGTCCACGAACGCAGCGAAGTCAGCGAACAGCGACGCCTGCAAGTACTGCAGATCCATCTCACGCCGTGGCTCGGGCGTGACAGTCCAGGGACCGTAGTCGTCGATCTGTATGAGCGCGACCTGGGTTGCTGTCGTCACTGGGTAGTGTACGAGCGGGTCGGTAATCATTGTTCGGACTGCTGTGATTTCTCCCCCGGAACGCGCGGGCGGCTCACAGCGGTAACAGCGCGGAAGCCCACGGCTTCAGCCGTGGGTAGCTGACAGACGGCTGAAGAGGGGAGAAAGGCGACCGGACTCGATGAGTCGCTCGGCGATCAGCACGGTTCCGATCCCGATGAAGACGCCGACCAATGTGTCCGAGAGGTAATGTGTTCCGAGATAAAATCGTGAAAACGCGAGCGCCGTCGCCAGGATCGCAGTGATTCGAAACGGGATCGTCTCGGATCGATGGGCGACCGTCGCGTAGATTGCAGCGGCAGCTGCATGACCCGACGGGAACGAGTGGACGACCGTTCCGGAGCCGTCGGTCAGACAGACTGGGTTTGGTGGATAGGGGCGCTGAACGGTGAACATCAGCGTAATGACGATCACTCCGCTGAGCGCCATGGCGACGAACATGAGTCGAAACTCCTCGCGCCACTCGGCGAGATAGACCAGGCCGAGAAAGACCAGTCCGGCCGCCACCGATCCGAGCCCGGTTATCGAGTTCATGAATTTGGTGAGCAGCGGGCTTCGAAGGTCGAGGAGGACATCGACGGCAGCGGTGTCGAACGCCACGATCCACTGGATGAGATCGCTAAGTAGCTGTTCCATACGCTTGCCGTGCCTACTGGCTGGGCGTACATGGACTCTCCGGCCGAGGTGACCGGAGCCATGTCACAGCCCGTCGCCACGAACACGTGAGACGGCCCGCGATCCCGATAGTACGGCGACGCCCCCGAGCACCCAGAGGCCGACTTCGAGGAAGAACGACGCCGATCCGACATAGTATCCGAAAAATGCCCCTGGCGGGATCGCCAGCGGGTCGGGCGGCGTCACGACCGGCCAGCCCAGCGACAGGAGGGCATCTGGACGGCCGTTGACGACGACGTGCAGACCATCGGCAACGAGATGTGATGCCCAGCCGACCGCGACCCCCAGACCGGCAGCACTCGACACCGCGACAGGCACGACGATGGCGAATAGCAACACCGAGTGGCCGACCGAGTGATACAGCTCGACGACCCCGACCATGCCGAGTGGTTTGTCGATGACGTCGGGAGCCGCCGCGCCGACCACCAGCCACGGCATCGACAGACGGGACGCCCGTGAAAGCAGGGCGGCCACCAGGAGATGCGTCGGAAAGAGCACGTCAGCACAGAGGGTCTGGACGCACTTCAGCGCTCCTGGCCCGAAAGCCGACCAGTCACAACCAGGAAATCACGGGCGAAGACAGCAAGCGACGGGGCGAGGACGAGCGGGGCCGCGGTCCAGACAAGGTGTCCCGGCACAGCCGGCGCGAGCGCCGCGGTGAGAAACACCATCTGGACGCCGGCCAGGTACTTGCCGACGTTGCTGTCAGGTGGGTCGAACACCGGCCGGTCACGGCGCGTTCGCCACGCTAAGCCGGCGCGATAGACGTACCTGGCAGCCGAGAGCGAGAGATACCAGACCGGAAGTCGCCCCCAGACGACAGCGACCACCGGCGCGGCGACGAAGCCGAACGTATCGAACGTCATATCGAGTCGCTCCCCCAGTGTTGTCTCCTGACCGAGCGTACGAGCAACGGTCCCGTCCAATTTGTCGAGGACGACACCGCTTCCATAGGCCAGCGCTGGGATCCAGACGAGTGGCGTATCAGGGGGCACGACGACGAATCCGGCCACGACTGCATACAGCGCGCCACGAAGGAGGGTGAGCGAATTGGCCAGCCCGAACAGCCGGGCGAGGGGCTCGCCAGCAGTGCGAGCCGGGACGAGGCGATGGCTGACATACCATAGCTGGCCGCCCAGGCAGAGCCCGGCGACGACGGCCGGGTCCAGCAGCCGGGTGTCGATCCCGCCGGGCGGATATAGCCCCCGAAGGACGACGCCGATTGCGAGCGCACCGACGAGGGGCAGCCCCACTTCTAGCCCGACAGATGCCGACTTCTCGGGCGGTCGGTCAGTCATGCGCCCCTCCAGGCTCCAGGCGAGGGCTCTTTGTGGCGGGACACCGAGCACTCGCGTTCAGCTGGGGCACCGTCGGCGGGTTCATACAGGAGTCGTCTCGGCAATAGGGCCGGACCACCCTAAAGTTGTGACCCATATCGCCCCCTTCCTGGGAGTTGACGGGGAAGAATCAGGATCGCAACAGTGCGACGAGGATGCCGACCAGCACAAGCTGTGCGACCTTATCGACCGCCCCGAGCGTCCCGATATCGGCCGGGAAGGACTTCGAGCCGTTGACGAAGTTGATGAGCAGCCACAGGCCGATCTGGGCGAGGACGAACGGGATCCCGACGGCGTAGACCGCCCGACGGCGATAGTCGATCAGGATGAGGACGATCGCGCCCAGAAACCCGAGGCCTGCAAGGATGAAGCTGATTCCCATCCCCGAGGGAGCCATCCTGACGCCGAGCAAGAGATGGACCCCGGCACTGACCAGTGCCGCGAGGATGCCGATCCAGTGAAGGCCGCCAAGCGACTCCGTTCTGAGTTGCACGCCTGACTGTGTAGTTGTTGCCATACCACACATATCGGCAAAGGAGTACATAATCGTGGTGCCCGCGGCCCACGTTACCGCATCGGCGGGCGAGCCAGGAAAGCGGTTTGTCCCACCCTACCGCTCGAAATCGGGATCGCGAAGTGCGTCGATCCGCTCGCTCTCCGCGGGCGCAAGGCGTTTTCGGGCTGCGGCCAGGTTCGAAACGATGTGGGCCGGCGTCGTGCTCGACGGGATCGGCACGACGGTTTCCGAGACGTTCCAGGCGATGACGACCTCGGCCGGCGAGAGGCCGTGTTCTTCGCCAATCTCTGCGAGTATCGGCTCGTCCAGCAGGCCGGGGGCGGACAGTGGGGAGTGGGCGACCACCCGGATACCGCGCTCCTGACAGAACGAGACGAGCTCATTCTGTGGCTGGTAGGGATGGCGCTCGATCTGGACGATTTCGGGTCGAACACGCCCGGTTTCGAGGATCGTCTCCAGTTGTGATCGGGTGACGTTCGAGACAGAAAGCGTCCGGGCGAGTCCCTGGTCGTAAACAGCTTCGAGGTTCTCCCAGGCCGTTTCGAGCGAGATGTCGGCCGTCTCGATATCGCCGTCGTCGGTTTCGGGGAAGGAGCGGGCCTCCTGTTTTTCCACCGGCAACTCCGCCAGTCGGTCGAGCGACCCGCGGTGTGCCCAGGCGTCGGGCCAGTGGAGGCCGTAGCTGTCGAAGGCGTCGAGACCGAGTTCCGCGAGACTCCCCTCGGCGGCCTCGATCATGTGCTCGCGACAGTGGTTCGTCCGCCAGACCTTCCCGAGGACGAAGACGGCTTCCCGGTCCGGCGCGCCCGGGGCCGCGAGCAACTCGCCGATCCGATGTTCGTTGCCGTAGAGTTCAGCGCTGTCGAGGAAGCGATAGCCCGCGTCCAGCGCCGTGGCGATGGAGTCCCGGCGGTCGACGTACTCGCCGTCACGGTACCGCGAACAGCCAAAGCCGACCGGCGGGAGTCGAATCCCGTCACTGCCGGTCGAACGCTCGTCCGCAGTCTCCGGCCGAACAGCTGTCGCAGGCAGTGGATCGGCTGTGGTCCCATAGGCCGGCACGTCGATCGGTTCGCCGTTGGCAGCAGCAACCTCGATGGCGTTGCAGACGGCGACGACGTGGGCACCCCGTCGACCAGTCTCCCGGGAAGGCGTTCCCGCGGTGACGCTGTCAGCGAGTCGCTCGACAGCGTCGGCGTATTCGACCGACGACGTGGGTGATTGGAGCGGCACGGCGGTGTACTCGCGACCGACGCGACCGAACTGAACATCATCGACGGCGGTCTCCATCGCGCCAGTGCCCTCGAGATACAGCGATCCGTCGTCGCCGTGCACTTCGAGGCCGTAGAACTCTCGACTCCGGTGGGGCGCGTAGAAACTGGCCGTCAGCCGGACGGTTGGTCCTGATTCGAAGGCGAGCGTCGCCTCGATGTGGCTGGGTGTCGAGGGCCGTTTCGACTCGCGCTCGGGCCAGATGTCGAGGGCGTCGGCGACGCGGACTGTTTCGACCGGGCCGAACCACGAGACGAGCAGCGTCAGCGGGTAGACGCCACCGTCGTACAGCGGCCCGATCGAAAGAAACGAGTCGGGCCGGTCGTGCCAGTCAGTCACGCGGCCGACGTGGGCGTGGGCGTAACCCAGTTGCACGGGACCCGGCCGTCCGCTGGCCAGGACGCGGGCAGCCCGGCGCTGTGACGGGGCGTCAGGGTTCTCCGGCGCGACACCGAGTGCGCGATCGCGCTCACGGGCCATCTCCAGTAGCTCGCCGGCGGTCTCGGCGTCGAGCGCGAGCGGTTTCTGGGAGTAGACGTGTCGATCCGCCGAAAGCGCCGTCCGGGTCACCTCGGCGTGGGCCGCGTGGGTCGTCAGGTTCACCACCACTGGCGCGTCGACGGATGCCAGTGCTGTTTCCAGATCAGTGAACGCCGGGCAGTCGTGCTCCGCAGCGAGCCCTTCCGCGCATTCGGCGTCGAGATCACAGACCCCGGCAAGGGAGAGCGACGTCGACGCCAGGCCGGCGGCGTACTCGTCGGCGATCGCGCCGGCACCTACGAACAGACAGTCCATGGACCTACCCCGGGCGGGACGTACTAATGCGTCCCGGCGGAGGGGATCGTTCCGCGGCCCACCCAAGGCGGGGCGATGCCGTTTTGTCCGCCTGGAACGAACCACGACCGTGACAGAACCGGGCATGGGTCGGCTCGGAACCGCGTACCTCCGGGCCTTGCAGGCGATCGGCAAGCGACTCGATAGGGGGACGAACGTCCTCGATCGAGAGTGGGACGTGCTCGTCGTGCTCGACGCCTGCCGGGTCGATGTCCTCCGATCGGTCGCCCTCGAAACGGACCTGATCGAGGATGTCGAGTCGATGCGATCAGTCGGGAGTTCGTCCTCGGAGTGGCTCGAAAACACGTTTCCAGGGCATCCGGAAACGGCCCGGACCATGATGGTGACTGGCAACACCTGGACCGACCGCTACGTCGAGGCCGACGCCTTCGCCGCCCTGGACGAAGTCTGGAAGTACGCCTGGGACGAGGACCAGGGAACGGTCCCCGCTCGGGCCGTCACCGACCGGGCGATCACGATGGCCCGCGAGCGTGACCCCCATCGGCTGGTCGTCCACTACATGCAGCCCCACCATCCGTTCGTCCCGGACCCGCTTTCGGCGGACGACGGCATGGTTCGAAACAGCGACCACAGCAACCCCGCGAACCCCTGGGTCGCCCTCCGGCGCGGCGAGATTTCGAGCGATCGGGTGTGGGACGCCTACGAGGCCAATCTCAGACACGTCCTCGAGGAGGTCGCGATTCTCGCCGAGAATGTCACCGGTCGCGTCGCGATCACCGCGGATCACGCCAATCTCTTCGGCGAGTGGGGGCTGTACGGCCATCCGATGCACCTGCCGGTCCCGGCAGTCCTGACTGTCCCGTGGGCCGAGACGACGGGCGGCGGGAGGGAGACGTACTCGCCGAAGCTATCGCCGCCGGAACCGCTCCCAGTGAGTCGCGTCTACGGTGCCGAGGACGACAGGGCACGTCTCGACGCACTCGGCTACCGGTGACGGACGGAGCCGGCAGTATATTCCTCTCCGGGGCGAACGCCCCCTATGGTGCAGGTCGCTGTGGTTCACAACACGCTCGATTTCCAGGGGGGCGCGGACGCGGTGTGTCTGGCGACCTGTGAAGCACTGCTTACTGACCACGAGGTCACGCTGTTCACCCTCAGTGAGACCGATCCTGACGTGCTGGCGGATCGCTTCGACGCGGACCTCGACGGGCTCGCAGTACGGACGCCACCGGCCAATGGGCTGCTCGCGAGCACTCTCGGCCGACTCGCGCCGAAGATCGGGCCACAATTGGCCGTCCGAAGCGTGCTCGTCGAGCGACACTTCCGACGACACGCGGCCGCGTTCGACCTGGCGGTGAGTACCGCAAACGAGTTCGCCTTTTCGGGGCCGTCCGTCCAGTACATCCACTATCCGCAGTTTCATCTGCGGGAACGCGAGGACGCCGACCCCGGTCGGCTGAATCCGCTCTGGGGCCGACTTGCCGGCCCTGAACGGGATGATCTGCAGGACGCGACGCTGCTGGCAAACTCGGCGTGGACGGCCGACGTTGTCGAGGACATCTACGGCGTTCGACCCGACGTCCTGCACCCCCCGGTCGACGCCATAGACGGCGGTCTTGAGTGGGACGACCGCGAGCAGGGGATCGTCGTCGTCGGGCGGATCGCGCCCGACAAACGGGTCCTGGATGCGATCACCGTCGTCGACCGGCTCCGTAACCGCGGCCACGATATCCACCTTCACATCGTCGGGTCCGCACCGCGTTCCTATCGAGAATATGCTGAGAAGGTAGCGGCGGCGGCAGACCAGCGGTCACACGTCGTCTTCGAGCGTGACGTCCCGCGCGAGCGACTCGAAAACCTGCTTCGAACCCACCGCTACGGGCTGAATCTCAAACCGGACGAACACTTCGGGATGTCCGTCGCCGAGTACGTCTCGGCGGGGATGGTCACGTTCGCACCCGATGGCGGCGGCCAGCGAGAGATTCTCGACGGCCGGGCCGACCGGTTGTTCGACTCCGTGGAGTCTGCTGTCGACCGGATCAACACCGCGATCAGCACCGACGACCGCCCGTCGCTCGCTCGCGATCGATTCACTCGCGAGCAGTTCAAATCGGCGATCGGCGAATACGTGGATCGGGCGCTACAGCGATAGCAGCCGCCATCCCGGACGTGTTCGAGCATCCGGAAGGCGTACTTGCAGTGTTTGCCGTCGCTGTCGGTTGAGACAACCCACGGGACGTTCTTCGAGGAGCTAGCATTCCCGAAGAACGTCGATGATCGTATCCGAAACCGTCGCCACGTCGAGTTGGCCCGAGAAGCGATACCCGGGGCGACCGTCGTGTGCGATCCGGAAGGCGCGTCTCGATCGATCACTCACGGACTAAGGTCGACAGTGGGAGCCTTCGAGGTTTCGACACCGGCTTCGATCTGGTCAATCTCGTCGTCAGCCGAATGGTCGTCTGTCGAATCAGTTCGATCGTCGTCTGCCGAGACCTTTCGATAGGCAGCGTACCCGAACGCACCAGAGAGCGCTGCCAGCCCTCCTGCGGCAGGGAGCGGAACGTCGACCCCATCGACGGCGATGGAACCACCACCAGAATCCTCATCGAGCGCGTAGACGTGTCCATCGGGGCTTCCGATGTAGACGCTGCCATCGGCAACGACCGGCGAGGAATAGTGAATATCAATCGACCCGAGAGTCCAGCGTTCCGTCCCGTCAGTCCCGTCAAGGGCATACAGCGTCGACTCGACGTTCCCGACGTAGACAGTGTCGTCCGCGACGGCCGGTGCCGTATTGACGGTTCTCCCCGTCCGGTAGGACCACTCCTCGTGACCGTCGCTCGCATCGATCGCGTAGACGTGTTTGTCCCCCGAACCGACGTACACCGTCCCGTCCGTGACGGCCGGCGACGACCAGATCCATCTGCCCGTCCGGTAGGTTCGCTCCTCGCCCGTCTGGAACGTCCACTGCTCCGTGCCATCGTCGGCATCGATCGCATAGACGGCGCCCCTGTCGCCACCGATATAGACGATCCCGTCGGCGACTGCCGGCGACGACGCATGGATTCCGCCCTCTGGTTCGAACTCCCATCGGCGTGTGCCGTCTTCGGCATTGATCGCATAGAGGCGATAATCGCTGGCGACGTAGACAGTCCCGTTGCGGACGGCCGGTGACCCGGACGGTCCAGCTCTCGTTCCCGTTCCGTACGCCCACTGCTCGACACCGCTGGCGGCGTCGATAGCGTACAGCAGCCGGTACTTGCTGCCGATAAAGAGCGTCCCATCGGCGAGGACTGGCGAACAGCGGACACTATATGGGGTTTCAAACGTCCAGACTTCGGTGCCGTCCGTCGCGTCGACAGCGTAGACATTCCCGTCAGTACTTCCGAAATAGACGACCCCATCCGCGACTGTGGGCGAGGAATAGATGTTCAGTTCGGTCTGGAATGTCCATTCCTGGGAGCCGTCCGCAGCATCGAGGGCGTACATCTGTCCATCGGCGCTGCCGACGTAGACCGTCCCGTCGACGACCGCCGGGGCCGACTCGTAGTAGTGCCCCTCGATATCGGCCCGCCAAGCCACGCCGGCGCGTTCGGTCGGTCCTGTATGCCCGCGAGCGTGGCCCGTGTTCCCGTTGTCGTATCCGAGCTGCCCCCAGTCCTCCCCAGTAGTGTCCGCTGTCCCATCGGAGGCGGTGTTCGAACCGATTGTAGTCACTCCGAGCCCTGCGATCGTCTGTAGATATTGTCTTCGTGTGGGGACCATCAGCTGTTTCATCTCCCCCAAAGATCGTGCCCGTTGAAATAATTTCTGACAGACATTTCGTTCGGCCACGTTCGGATTCCGAGGAATATTTCGCTTCGACGAACGGACAACCAAACGATGAACGTCGGTTTCGACCTCGACGGCGTCCTCCTGGATTCGGCAGCCGACCTCGCGTGGCTCGACCGCGGACTCGACAACGCCCTGGCCGAACTCGACATCGAACCCACTGAGTCCAACCGACGAAAGCTCTACCCCGACGCGCTGGCTGACCTCGAAGCCGTCGCTACCGAGTTCGACGTCGAACCGGACCGCCTGTGGGCGGCACGAACCCGCAACTACACTGAGGGGAAGATCACAGCCATCCAGTCCGGCGAACTCATGCCCTTCGAGGACCTCGACGCCATCGAGCGGGTGACCGACGAAACGCTGTTCTGCGTGAGTAACTCCCCCCAGGAAGTCGTCGAGGCGTTCCTCGAAACCACGGGCTACGACGGGGCGTTCGACGTGGCTGTCGGTCGCGGGCAATCACGGGAAGCACTCGACCGACTCAAGCCCGATCCGGCGATGTTCGACCCGGTCGCCGACGCACTGGGTGAGGGCGAGTACGTCTACGTCGGCGACCGCGACAGCGACCGCGAGTTCGCCGCCCGGACCGGCATGGGCTACGTCCATCTCGATCGCCGCGAGCGGACGCTCGCCGAGGCGGTCGAGACGATCGAAAACGAGGCCTGGGAGTGTCCCGACGGAGCAGCGGTAGACGCGGAGTCGACGCCCGAATCGAGGTGAAGGATTTTGGGCCGGCAGTGCGTATTGGGTGCCAGTGACTGACACCGACCGACCGAGAATCGAGTCGCGATCGCGTCGACTGCTCGCGTATCTGGGCCACAACCGCGATCAGTTGTTCGTCGACGCGGCCGTGTTGCTGTCGTGGATCGTCGCCTCGGCGGCCGTGTTTCGCTGGCTAACGCTCCCACAGTGGGCACATTACCTCGTGCTGTTCGTCGGCATCGCCGTCTACGCGAAACTCACCCCGGCGTGGGAGCGACCGTATCGGAGCCCCGATTGATCAGACCGGCAGTGGCGTGTGACGCAGCAGTGGCAGCAGCGTCGCCACGAGCCACAGTAAGACGCCGAGTCGGACGTGACTCACCTGCTCGGGATCACGGCGTTCGTCGCGTGAACTCCCGGCGGCGATCAGCCCCAGCGCGACCGCCAGCGCACCGCGATAGACGAGCATCGTGAGCGAGAGGTGTGAAACCCCCAGATACGAGTAATTGATCAGGACTGCGGCCACGAACCCGAGTGACGCGCCGGCAAAGGCCCGCGGGCGATCGAGCTGTCGGGCAAGCAGGTACGTCACGGTCGGAAGGCCGACGAAGAGAACGGGATAGAGTCCAAAGGCGATCGTCTTCGGCGCAACGTCGAGCGCGCGCTCGAGTTGGATGCCGAGCACTCGGACCGAAAGCGTCACCGCCACGATGCCGGCGGCGAGGACGAGCATCCGCGCGTCATCTGTCGGGAGCCGCTCGCGAAGCCGCCGGGTTCCGGTCTGGAAGCGTCCGGACACGGCAAACAGGAGAGCAACCGGGAGGAGAGACCCTGCTGTCACACCCAGTTCACGGAGGTCGACGATCGTCAACCAGCGATCGAAGTCAGACTGGTCCCCTCCAACGGGTATCCGCCGGATCTCGGGCGCACTCGACCCGGCGACGAGTTCGCGTTCGAGATGGGACTGTGACTTCTCGACGCTCGTGACGACGTGTCTGCCCATGAACCAGTCCCAGTGTTCGTGGTGGGCCTGCATCGCCGTCCACTCGCCGTCGCCGTCGGGAGCCGTATACGCCCGGATGTGGTGACGACTCCCGAGGTAGGTGCCGTCGTGGACCTGGTAGTCCACCGTGAGCCACTCGCCGGCCGTCCCGTCACCGCCCGCATCGGCCAGGTAGACATACCGGTTCGAGCCGGTCGTGAGATCCCACTGGACCGCCGGATCTGTCGCCTCGGCAGCGGTCGGATCCGCGGCGATCGGCTCCGTCGGTTCGTCCGTGACGTTCCAGTCAGCCATGTCCCGCCCGAGGAACTGCCCGCGGACGGCCGACGGATCGCCGTAGACGAGTGCGTTCAGCGCGAGCGTTGCCCGATCGAAAGAGTAGCCCGTGCTCGTATACGACCACAGCTGTCGATCGGTGTCTTCCAGCGAGAGGTACGTCGGGTCGACAGCGGACTCGCCGACGGCCTCGGTCACGACGAACGAGCCCAACGATCCGGCCAGGAGCACGGCTCCCAGGACGAGCAGCGCCGTCGCCGGACGGAGTTCGACCGCCATCGACGCGATCTATGGTATCGACACCCAAAGAAGTGTTCGTCAGCGAACGGACCTCAGTAGATGACAACAGCTCAGGCGAGATCGTCGTACGTCGGCCGGTCGTGGTCGCCCGGGAAGTCCGCGACGGGCACCTGAACCTGGTCGCCCGAGGCCATGTCCTTGATCGTGATCTCGTCGTTTTCGAGGTCGCGCTCGCCGACGATGATCGCCGTCTCGGCGTTGATCGAGTCGGCGTAGTCGAGTTGTCCGCCGAAGGATCGATCGGAGACGTCGGTCTCGACGACGTGGCCGCGTTCCCGGAGCTCGCGAGCGATCCGCGACGCGACCGAGCGGGTGTCGCCGACCTGCAGGACGTAGTAGTCCGTTGAGAGTTCCTCCTCGGGCCAGACGCCCGCCCGCTGAAGCAAGAGGGGCAGCGTCGAGTTCATCACGCCCGGCGCGACGCCGACCGCGGGCGTCGGCTGGCCGCCGAAGCTCTCGATGAGGTCGTCGTAGCGGCCGCCGCCGAAGACCGCCCGCGAGACCTCGCCCACGGAGTCGAAACACTCGAAGACGACGCCCGTGTAGTAATCGAGTCCACGGGCCGTCTCCAGGGAGATCGTCGTGTACTCCCGGACGCCGAAGTCCTCGGCGGCCGCAAGGACGGCTTCGAGATTCTCGACGGCGTCGGCGACGCGATCTGTGCCCGCGAAGTCGGTCAACTCGTCGAGGTCGTCGGTCGCGAGCAGGGCGTCGAACTGTTCGGCCTGGTCGTAGGAGAGCCCGGACTCCGTCAGGAGATCGTAGTACTCCGCTTCCTCGATCTTCGCGCTCTTGTCGACGGCCCGGATCGCGGCCCGCTGGTCCACGTCGGCGTCGAAGGCCTCCAGGAGACCGCCCAGAATGTCACGGTGGGAGACACGGAAGTCGAAATCGTCGGCGTCCAGCCCGAGGTTCGTCAGCGCGTCGGCGGCGAAGGCCAGAATTTCGGCGTCGGCCTCGGGTTCCTCGCTGCCGAAGATGTCGACGTTGGTCTGGTAGAACTCCCGGAAACGGCCCTGCTGGGGCTCTTCGTAGCGCCAGAACGGGCGGGTGGAGTACCACTTGATCGGTTTCGAGAGCGCCTGCTGTTTCTCGACGACCATCCGGGCGACGGTGGGCGTGAGTTCGGGCGTCAGCGCCACGTCGCGACCGCCCTGGTCCTCGAAGCTGTAGAGGTCCTCGACGATCTCCTCGCCGCTCTTCTCGACGTACATGCGGGTCTCCTCCAAAGCGGGCGTCGCGATCTCGCGGAAGCCGTAGCGGGCGGCGGTGTCCTCGACCGTATCGATGACCTCACGGTGGGCCGCCATCTCCGCGGGATAGAAGTCGCGAAACCCTTTGATACCGTCGTACATACCCCTGCGTTCGGCCAGCGGGCGTTTGAACCCTTCCTTCCGGTCGCGTCGAAGAATATAGTCAAATATTGATATTTGCTTAAATACGGTCGTCATCACCCATCTGTATCGCCTTCGTACTCACCGTGGAAATCGCCCTTGAACATCGGCTGGCCTTCGAATTCAGGGCGATCTTCGTTATCTGCGTCGCCGCTGGACGCAAATGTTTCAGACGTACTCGTGTCTAGTTCCATCGCGTCCTCGAAGACGGCCGCCTCCCGCTCGATTTCCGCGATGCCGTCCCCGATCAACATCTCCGCCACCTCCTCGGAGATTTCGCCCTGCTCGTATCGGCGGTGGATTTCGATCTTTTCTTCGTCCGACAGCGTTTCTCGGAGCTTCTCCTTGAGGCCTTCTCGGGCCAGTTCACTGACGTTGATGCCGCCGAGACGGATCTGATCGACGACTTTCGAGGCCGCCTTCTCGGTCTCCCCCCGGAACTGGACTTTGTCGTTGTTTGCGGCCATCCTACTCTCATTTCTACCCCCACCGCAATAGATGTTGTGACGCGCCATCCATGTCATTACAGCTGCCTGCATCAGGCACGAGCGTGTATACCGCTTCGTGGCCGCGTCCGAAAAATAGTGTTCAGATGAGGATTCGGTTTAGTGAGCGTTCCAAATCATCAGTCCGGCGCTCGGACGCTCAGGGCTCCCGCTGGGCTCGGTTCGAAGATCCAAGCGATACAGACGAATCAGCCTTCGAGTGGTGCTCCTGATACTGCTGTTGGGTAACTGTGTATCGGTGGTGGTCGATTATCGTCCCGTCAGGTCGGACTGTCGAGTTGCGGATGAGGCCGTCGTACTGCCCGCCGTACGTGGAGAGGTACTTCTCGACCGCCGCCCGGGACCTGTCGTTGCCGTCCTGCACGGGGATTGCGACGAGATCGAGATCCAGACGCTCGAAAGCCAGTTCAAGCATCGCCTCCGCTCGTTCGCCGGCATAGCCGTTGCCCCAGAACTGCTTGCGGAGCCAGATCGCCGGCTTTCCGGTTTGTGTCTCCCAATCGACGATGAGGCCCCCCGAACCCACGATTTTACCCGCGCCTGCCTCCCCCTCTTTCGGACGAATGATGTACTCCGCCCGCGTTCCGTTGTCCCACTTGGCTTCGAGTTCATCGAGATAATCGGCTGTTTCCTTGACAGTCTCGTGAGGGTCCCATGGAAGGTACGCGGTCACTTCCTCGATCGCTGGCTCATGAGCAGAACACAACGTATGGTATTCGAAGACGTCGACCGTCTCGTGACAGAGCCGTCGCAAACGGAGACGTTCCGTCTCAATCTCCTCGGGGAACAGCATACTGGCCACTACCTGAAACAGGTCAATAAGACCAACGGAGAATGGGACGCAAACGGACTGCGCAATTACCTCAGTATGGTTGCGGTGTGGACATCCACTGAATCGACTCACTCCCGCCGTCCACGCACGACCGACTGGACGTGCTCGGGGAAAATATCGTCAATAGCGCTCTCCCCATATACATCCGCCAGCACGGCTCTGAGCTCGTGCTCGTAGTCGCCCTTCGCCAGTCGCTCGCTCGGCCCAGTCTCGATCCGGAGCAACTCACCAGCCAGATCGTCGATCGTCTCTCGACCGTAGCCGGCGAGTGGCGCGACGTACTGGACGCCGTGACGGTCTTCGAGACTCTGCGCAACGGATCGCGATACCGCCGGCGCGCGGTCGTCCCGCCGCGTCCCGTCGCCGACGACATCGAAGCCGGCCTCGGCGACCGCCTCCAGGGTCGCCTCGTGGACCTGCTGGATGCCGTTGCGTGGATAGCCATCGTCGACCATCCGCTCGATTGCGCCCTCGGCGACGGCGCGGTCGAGTTCGATGGTCTCGTGGGCAAATCCGAGCGCGTCGGCGGCCTCGCGGGCGTTCTCGGCGGCGTCGGTCACGCCGAAGGTGGCAGTCACGAGCGTGACGTCGAAGAAGGAGTCGGCGAGCAACGCCGCGAGCGCGGAGTCCTTCCCGCCGCTGAACGAGAGCCCGAGGGGCATCTACCGGCGCTTGATGTCGAAGCTCTTGGAGTCAGGCGTCAGTTCCCGGAGGAGTTCTTCCATCTTTTCGTCGTCGATCTTGCCCTGGATACGGCCACTCTGTGCGATGGCGACGAGTTGACTTTCGACCTGCTCGGCGACGTCCGGTTTCGACATCTTGAGGGTGTTGAGTCTCTTGCGGGCGTCGTCAGTCAGGTGCTGGCGCAGGACGGCCTTCTTCTGGGCATCGGCGCGCTGTTGGGCCGCTTCACGGGGGTTGCCGCCACCCTCCTGTTGGGCCTGGTCGCGAAGCTGCTCCATTCGCTCCTCGCGAAGCTGTTCGAGTTCGTCGTCGGATGGCTCGCCACTCATGGTTGTAGATACTTGTCGAGTCGGGGGGAAAACGATTTCGCTACTCCGCGATCGATGTCACGATCGGGCTGTGAGGGTCCCAGGGAACCCTAGGCGTAGCGTTCGAGTTCCGGTCGGTCGAGGTCCTCGATAACCTCCTCGGCCGTCTCGTCAAGGAGAGCCTGTCCGTCGGCAGTGATCCGTCGGCCCTCGCCCTCGGCGGTCGAGACGTAGCCCGCGTCTTCGAGTTGCTGGAGCGCCGTCCGGATGATGTTGCGGCTCCCGTCGGCCTGGTGTTTCGGACGGACCTGGTAGCGGTTGGTCCCCTGTTTGGTTCCGCCGTAGGCGGTCGCGAGCGTGCCGACGCCGACCGGGCTGTCGACGGCGACCTTCCGGAGCAGGCTCGCGGCGCGGGTCTCCCAGAAGTCCTCCTGCTCGGGGGCGAGTTCGCGGCCGGTGCCGGTGGTGGTGAAGGTGAGCCATTCGGGCGCTTCGATCGCACTATCCTCGGCGAGTTGTTCGGCCACGGCCTCGATGAGGTCCTCGGCCGGGACATCGTAGAGCGTCGTCATTGACGTATCCTTCCCCGTGGCGTCATTTAAGCGCATCGTTGTCCGGAAACCACGTCTGGGGCGCGTTCACACGCCCAAATGGGAGTTCCGACGTTACGAGGATCGATACCGTTCGCCCAGAATCGCTGCTGTCGTGCCCCCGATGAACAGCGTGAGCCAGTACGTCGAGAGCCGGTAGATGACGACGCCCGCCCCGGCGACCGACGCGGCGAGCCCCGTCGTCGAGACGATCAGGGCAATAAATGCGGCCTCGATCCCGCCGAGCCCGCCGGGGAGTGGCGTGATCGCCGCGATCGAGGCGACCGGGACGACGACCAGCATGGCGACGAACGGAACGACGTGGCCGAGCGAGGCCAACGACAGCCACAGCGCCGTCGACAGCGAGAGCCACCCCGCCGTCGAGTACAGCGAGGCAAGCAAGATCGTTCGGCGACTGCCCGCAACCCGGTCGATCGCCGTGAAAAATCCCTCGATACGATCCTCGATGACATTCCCTTCGGGCGGTTCTACGCGGGGGAGCACCCCACTCACACGACGGATGACCGGCGTCAACACCCCGACGACGACGCGTTCGATCTCGTAGCGATACTGCCAGCCAAGGAGTGCCGCACCGAGGAAAGTTGCCGCGAGCAATCCGACCGCAGCCGCCGCAAAATAGAGATTCTGGTCGAGGTTGACTGACTCGACGGCGAACGTCCCCAGTCCGACAGTCGCGAGGCCGATCGAGGGCACGAAGTGCAGCGTATCGACGCTCGCGATCGCGGCCAGGCCGGTCTCGTACTCGCTGTCGGCGGCCTCCGAGACGAGCAACGCCGCGACCGGTTCGCCACCGGCCTGCCCGAACGGCGTGATCGCGTTCGAGAAGACAGCCGAGGAGAACACTAGGATCGCCGTGTGAGCCGGGACCGGCGAATCGAGTGCGCCAAGGACCGTGTGCAGGGACATCCCCCAACAGGACAGCCAGACGACGGTCATCGTCACGACAGCGAGAACGAGCGGGAGACGGGCACGCGAGAGATGGCCGACCAAGGCGTCGATGCCGACGGCCCAGAACAGCAACCCGAGTACGGCGAGCGCGCCGGCGAACCCGGCAAGGGTCGTCTTCCGATCGCCGTCCATGGAAGCGACTCATGAGTGGGGGCGATTTGAACCCACCGGAACCGGGTGGCGGACCGGTTCAGCCCGGGACAGGCGGCGACCCACCCATCGCGACCGATCGCCGGGCGTATTACGAACGGGACCGAACGCCGTCCATGGACGAGCGGAGCGCACTGGGGCTGATTGCCGAGCATCTGGATCCCGCAGGCGACGACGCGGCAGTCGTCGACGGACTCGTCGTCACGATCGACATGCTCCACGAGTCGACGGACTTCCCGCCGGGGACGACCCGTTACACCGCCGGGTGGCGGGCCGTCGGCGCGTCACTATCGGACGTCGCCGCCATGGGCGGCGAGCCGACGGCGGCGGTCGCAGTCTACGGCGCGCCGACGTTCGACGGCGAGGAGATCACGGCGTTCGTCGACGGCGCGCGCGACGTCTGCGCGGCGGTCGACGGGGCCTACGTCGGGGGCGACCTGGACGAACACGACGAGTTGACGGTGGCGACAGCGGCGGTCGGGCGAGCCGACGATCCCGTATTGCGCTCGGGTGCGTCCCCCGGCGATATCGTCTGTGTCACCGGGACGCTCGGGCGGAGTGCGGCCGCCCTCGGCTTCTTCGAGGCGGGCGAGTACGAACGAGCGAACGATCTCTTCCGATTCGAGCCCCGGGTGGCCGCCGGACGCGCACTCGCCGCATACGCGAGCGCGATGATGGATTCCAGCGACGGACTCGCGCGATCGCTCCACCAGCTTGCCGAGGCGAGCGACGTCGGCTTCGCCGTCGAGTCGCCGCTCCCGATCGCCGAGGCACTTTCCGAGGTCGCCGATCCGGACGAACGCCAGGAGCTGGCCGTCTCCTTCGGCGAGGACTTCGAGCTCGTGTGTACGATCCCGGAGGAAAAACTCGACGCCGCTCGTGAGGCGTCACCGACGGAAATCTCGTCGATCGGCCGAGTAACGGCTGAGGGCGAAATCACGCTCGACGGCGAACCGCTTCCCGATCGCGGATACACGCACGGCGAATCAGCGTGAGCGAGGCGAACGGACACCGCTCAGACGTAACCCAGCGACTCTAAGCGTTCTTCGACATCGCCATCGTCGGTGGTGGCCGATCGTGTCTCAGTCTTGCGGATCTCCCGTCGCTGCTCGAAGGGGAGTTCGACCCAGGGGACGGCAGTGAGTTCTTCGTCAGCGATCCCGGGGGGATGGCCGTATATGTCGATCGGCAGCGGCGAGACGCGCTCGCCGAAGAGGTTGCCGTGGTCGCTGGTGACGACGGTCTTGCCGTCGAGTGCCTCGACGAGTCGCTGTACTTCGGGGAGTGCGATCCGAAGGTTCTCCTCGTAGGCGTCCCAGACCTGGGCCTCGTCGGCTGCCCCGGCGTCGAGACGCTCCCAGACCGAGGGATAGGCCCGATCCGCCCGCCCGTCGAGGAACGATCCCTGCGCGGCAAGATCCGCCCCCGCCTCACCGATGAAGGGGTAATGGGGTTGCATGTAGTGGACGATAAGCCGTTTCTCCGGGTGCGTCTGGGCGACTTCGAGTGCGCGGTCGGTCATCGTCTCGGGCAGGACCGTGTCGGTTGCCTCGTCCCAGCCGTCTCGCCAGACGTGTTCGACGTGGGCGAAGTCGCCGCCGTGATTGGCCACTTGCGGGCTCGCAGTCACGTAGACCGTGTCGGGGTGGTCGCCAGCGAAGTTCGCCGAGAGGAAGTCACTGGTGTGACTCGCGTTCGAGTTGACACGCTCGGCCGGCACGGTAAAGGGGTTGTTCGCCGCGAAGACGTCGTACCGACAGGCGTCGAGGACCACGAGTGTATCCCAGTCGCGTTCACCGTAGGAGATCGTCTCGTAGTCCTGGCGGACGAACGGCCGGACGAGCCGGGCCTTGAGTTCGCGTTTGAGCACGCTCGCCGTCGAGAACTCGCTGGGGAGCCACCGAACGAACGACGCGATCGGTTCTGGGAGCGAAACCACGGGTACTGCCTGCAGCTACTTCGCACTGCCCGAAAAGCGTATCGCGTTCGCCTCAGGCCCCGGGTGAGAACGCAGCGGCTGGTTACGGGACGACGATCTCGATCGGCACGGGCATGAAACACAGTGCCCCGAGCACGAAGGTGAGCCCGGCGAGTGCGAGGCGCTTCATCCCGATCGACCCCTCGCGAAGCGGGGTCGCCGACCCGGCCTGGACCATGACCAGGGCTATCACGCCCCAGATCCCCCACAGGATCGTCGACTGGGTGTACTCCGTGAGGAAGTACAGTCCGCCAGCCATCGCGAAGAGGACGCCGGGGACTGCGGCGGCGACCGTCTCCTGGCGCTGGCCAAGCGCGGCCCGGAGGATGTGCCCGCCGTCGAGTTGGCCGACCGGGATCAGATTGAGGAAGGTCACGAACATCCCGACCCACCCACCGAAAACGACCGGATTGACGGCCAGTCCGCGGGGGTAGTCCGTCGGCTGCCCCACCAGATCGGCCAGCAGCGTGAGCAACAATGGGTCGTTGAACTTGATCGATGCGCCCTCGTCGGCCGCCTGGAGCGCCTGCTCCGGGACGGCGATCGGATCGAGATGGAGACCGACCACCGTCACGGCAATCGTCGCGGCGAGTCCGGCCAGCGGGCCGGCGACGCCGATATCGAACAGCGCCTTCCGGGACGGGATCTGCCCGCGCATCCGGATGATCGCCCCCATCGTCCCGATCGGCGGCGGAACCGGAATGAAATACGGGAGGCTCGCGTCGACACCGTGGTAGCGACTCATCACGTAGTGGCCGAGTTCGTGGGTCGCAAGCACACCGAGCACAGCGGCGGTAAAGGGCCAGGCCCGGAGCAGATTGAGCGGGTCACCGGCGATATCAATGTAATACCACCACGTGCCCGCGTACAGCGTCGTGGCGACAGTGAGAACGAGCATCACGATGTTGCCCCATGGAATGCCGTCGATCCCGACCGATTCGGGCTCGGCGACCAGGGCATATGGGGCGGGTCCGCCGTCGCCGTGACGCCGCGTCACCGAGACATCGTATCCCCGCCGGGCGAACAGCGGGCCGACTTCAGTCGATAGGTTTCCCGGTGAGATGAGTGGCTCGCCGATGTACCGGATCTCGTCGTCGTCACGTTCGACCCGGTAGACGTGAAATACCGACGTCAACGCCCCGACGCTCGGGGGGCTGTTGGCCGGTTCGTCGGGTGACATCTACGTCGCTCTGAAGAGTTGGTGACGTAAAATACCGACGCCCTGGCGATTGGGGACCAACGGGCGGGCGTCAGGGACCGACAGCGGTGAGTCAGGCTGCTTCGACGCGCCAGGTGGTCGCGCTCGTATACGACCACTTCTCGACGTCGAGGTCCGGGGCCGACTCGCTCAGTTTGACCATGAGTGCACCGATCTCCTTGGGCGAGAGATTGACCTCGTCGGCGATGAACTTGCTCTTGAAATACATCTCGCCGTCGCTGGCTTTGCGCTTCAAGAACGCGCGTAGCCGCTGTTCCTTACTGGCAGTCGACTCCTCGCGTTCCGGGGAGGGCGTTGCTTTGGCGCTCATGTGAATCACTTCGATCTTGTGTATCGACTACAGCTACATATAAAGGGGCGAACATTCGGGTAACTTTGAGCCGTTTCAGCCGTTTTGAGGGTCGGAGGAGACGTTTTATAATCTTTTTAGAACCCATGAGACGTTTTATAGAGTTTTATAGAAGTTTCTTTCAATAGTTATCTAGAGATATATACCGTGTGTGTTCGGCCGCGCTGACGTCGAAACCAGAGTAGTTTCGACCGGCAACCGGCCCCAGGACATCTCGCGCGACGTGACTGGTGGGACGTGCTTGATAACGCTTAAGAGTGAATCGGAGTTACGGCGATGCAATGAAAATCGTCGTCTCGATCGGCGGAAGCGTGCTCGCGCCGGACCTGGACGCGGATCGCGTGGCGGGCTACGCCGGGGTGCTCGGGGAACTCGACGCCGCCGGCCACGATATCGGCGTCGTCACCGGCGGGGGCAGCGTCGCACGGGAATACATCGAGACAGCACGGGCACTCGATGCCAACGAGATGGAACTCGATCACATCGGGATCGCCGTGACGCGATTGAACGCACGGCTGTTGATCGCAGCACTCGGCGAACGGGCCGCGCCCGAACCGGCAGCGACCTACGAGGAAGGCCGGGAAGCACTCCGTCGCGGCGACATTCCGGTCCTGGGTGGCACCGTCGCCGGGCAGACGACGGACGCCGTCAGCGCCGCCTTCGCCGAGTACGTGAACGCCGACCTACTGGTGTACGCGACGAGTGTCCCGGGCGTCTTCGACGCCGATCCAGCCGTCGACCCCGACGCCACGAGGTTCGAGACGCTGACCGTCGGCGAACTCGTCGACGTGATCGCCGACATCGAGATGAACGCCGGGTCCAACGCGCCAGTCGATCTCCTTGCGGCGAAACTCATCGAGCGCTCGGGCATCAGGGCGATCGTCCTCGACGGCAGCGACCCCCAACGCGTGCTCGATGCGGTCGAAGACGACGCCCACGACGGGACCGAGATCGTTCCGAACGACGTGGAGTGAGGCGTATACGATGATAGACACTGTATACGTAGCGGATGGGGAGGCCGACAGAGAATGACCGAAGACAATCCTTATGCGACAATCGAGGACGGGACGGCGACTTTCTGGGCCGATGCGGTCGCCGACGCGATCGAGGCGCGCGACCCCGAGGAACCGATCGTCATCAAGGGTGGCGTCTCGCCGTCGGGCGTGCCACACATCGGTCACTTGAACGAGATCGTCCGCGGGTACGTCGTCGCCGAGGTGTTGCGGGAGCGCGACCACGAAGTCCGGCAGGTGTTCACCAGCGACGACAGGGATCGCCTCCGGAAGATTCCCAGACAGTTGGCCGACCTGGAGTGGAACATCGTCGGGCTTGGCGAGGTCGACGCGGGCGCACTCGGGCGGAACCTGGGCAAGCCCTACACGTCGATCCCGGACCCCTTCGGGTGCTGTGACTCCTATGGGGCACACTTCACGACGCTTCTCGCACGGAGCGCGGAACTGCTCGACGTCCCGATCGACGTCGTCTCGAACACCGAGCTATACGCAGACGGCGAGTTCGAGAAGCTAACGCGACACGTCCTTCGAAACCAGGATCGCGCGCGCGAAGTTCTCAAAGACTATCAGGCGAGCGTCGACGACGAGTACGTCCCGTTTCAGGTCGAATGTGCGTCCTGTGGCATCCTGACCGACGGGATCACCGACGTCGAGCCGGCCGACGGGACGGTCGCCTACGAGTGTCGGGACGTGACGGTCGGCGAGGAGACCATCGAGGGCTGTGGTCACGAGGGCGAGGTGAGTCTCCGGGAGGGCAAACTCCCCTGGCGCTTCGAATGGCCGGCCCAGTGGGACGTCCTCGGTGTGGACTTCGAGCCATTCGGGAAGGATCACGCCGAGGGATCCTGGCCCTCCGGCGTCGACGTCGCCCGGAACGTCTTCGAGGTCGAGCCCCCGGTGCCGATGGTCTACGAATGGTTTACCCTCGACGGCGAGGCACTCTCCTCGTCCGCGGGGAACGTCGTTACCGCCGCCGAGGTGCTCGAACTCGTCGAGCCGGCCGTCCTCCGGTACTTCTTCTGTAAGGATCCCCGCAAGCAGCGGGACTTCTCAATCGCCCACCTCGACCAGCTCGTCGACGAGTTCGATCGGCTCGAAGCGGTCTATTTCGGCAGACAGGACGCCGACGAAGAAGATCGCGAACGCGCCGAGCGCGTCTATCCCATCGCGGTCGACGAACCGCGCGAGGAGCGGATTCGCATCCCCTACACCTTCGCCGCGGTGCTCGGAATGACCGACGACCCCGCCCTCCGGGAGGAGATCGCCCGCCGCGAGGGCCACATCCCCGAAGACGCCCCTGAGTGGGCGGTCGAGGAAGCGCTCGAGCGAGTTGATCGTGCCCGCGCCTGGGCGCGGCGGACGGACAACGCGTTCAACTACGACCTCAAGCGCGAGGAGATGCCCGACGTGGACTTCGACGCCGAGACGGCGGCCGCCCTCGACGACCTCGCCGACTTCGTTGCGACGGGAGCCGACGGCGAGGCGATCCAGGCGGAGATCTACGAACTCGCCGAGGCGTACGACCTCGACGTGAGCGACTTTTTCGCCGCCGGCTATCGACTGTTGTTCGACCTGACGGAAGGACCGAAGCTCGGGCCGTTCCTCGCGAAACTCGACCAGGAGTTCGTCGTCGGACGGTTACGGCGCGAGCGGTAACCGCCGATCGAACCGACACGCTCGGCCACGTCTCGCGCTCACCACGCCCGGAATCGCTGCGGAGATGGGTACGGTAACGCAATCCTCTTTGCAGGAGCGGTCATTCCTACTGACAATGGTCGATACGCTCACGTTGGTTCTCGCGGGCGTTCTCGCGTACTCTCTGGGGGCGACGGCGCTCGATCGCCGGGGGTATCTGCCCGCGTTCCTGAAAGTCTCCGGGCCCATCACGACGCTCCATACCAAGCGTGGACGGGCCGCACTCGATTGGCTCGCCCGGCCGAAGCGATTCTGGCGGGCCTTCGGGAACATCGGCGTCGGGTTCGGGCTATTCATCCTCGCCGGGATGTTCCTGACAGTCCTGTTCTCGGGGATCTCGAGTCTCCAGCAACCGGAAGCGAATCCGATCCAGGAGCCGAAAAACGCCCTGGTCATCCCCGGCCTCAACGACTTCCTCCCGCTTGCGGCCGCGCCGGAGATCATCTTCGGACTGCTCGTCGGGATGATCGTCCACGAGGGGGGCCACGGCCTGCTCTGCCGGGTCGAGGACATCGACATCGACTCGATGGGCGTTGCCCTCTTTACGATCATCCCGCTGGGGGCGTTCGTCGAACCCGACGAGGAAAGCCGGGCGAAAGCCGATCGCGGCGCGCAAACGCGAATGTTCGCGGCGGGAGTCACCAACAACTTCGTGATCACGGCACTCGCCTTCCTCCTGCTCTTTGGCCCGGTCGCGGGGTCGATCCAGGCCGTCGGCGGCGTCGCTGTCGGCGGTGCACTCCCTGGATCACCGGCCGCCGACGCGTCCCTCGGGGAAGGTGACGTCATCACGGGGATCAACGGGACCGAGGTGACCAACCAGTCGACGCTACGTGACGCACTCGGGGACGCCGACGGGCGGACCGTCGCGGTGTCTCTCCACGAGGACGAAACGAAACGCATCCAGCGATCGGTGTTCGTCACCGTGGCCGTCCTCGACGGGCCGCTCGGGATCGATCGCGGTGACACGATCACGAGTGTCAACGGAACGGCCGTCCACACGGTCAGCGGGCTGGTCGATGCCGTCGAGAACCGGACGGTCGCCACACTCGAAACGGCCGACGGAAATCAGACGACCGGGCCGATCGGCGCGTACGTCAGCCGCGTCGCCGAGGGCGGGCCGTTCGCCGACGACGGCGGGCCGGCCGGCGAGTCAGTCGTCATAACGCGCTTCGACGGAACGCGGATCATCGGACAGTCACAGCTGCTCGACGCACTCGAGGGGACCGACCCTGGCGAGACGGTCGACATCGAAGCGTACGTCGACGGCGAGCGCCGGACGTACAGTGTCACGCTCGAGGAGAACCCGCGCGACGGGACGGGGTTTCTCGGAGTCGTCGGCATCCAGCCCGGGATCAGCGGGATCGTCGTCAACGACTTCGGTATCCAGTCCTATCCCGCCGAAACATATCTCGGTATCCTCGGCGGCAACGGTGATCTGGACATCCCGCTGGGTCAGCAGATCATCCTGCTGATCACACTCCCCCTGGCGAGCGTGGCAGCCCCCGGACTCACGTTCAACTTCGCGGGCTTTCTCGGCCCGATCACCGACTTCTATACGGTCACGGGGCCGCTCGCCGGTCTCGGTGGCGGGGTGTTCGTCGTCGCGAACCTGCTGTTCTGGACCGCATGGGTCAATCTCAATCTCGCCGTCTTCAATCTGATCCCGCTGTTCCCTCTGGACGGGGGTCATTTACTCCGGACAGGGACGGAGTCGATCGTCGCCCGGACGCCCGTGAACAAACGCTGGGCAGTTCGGACCGTGACTGTCTCGGTCGGGCTGGTGATGTTCGGAAGCCTCATGCTGATGCTGTTCGGCCCACAGTTGCTAACCTGATCCATATTTAAGTCTTTTCCCGACCTGCCGGACCGGAAGGTCTGGTTCTGTATATAAGTAAGAGTGGTCTCTACGTAGGGATGCGAGGTTCCCGGTGACTACCGGCCCACCAAGGACTCGGTGCCTCTGACATCGCCGGTCCTCCGTGTATTCCCGTTGACTGTGGCGGTCCGCCGCCCCGTCCCCGAACGGATACGGCCCTCCAAACGCCATCCGGTTTCGACCGTGGGATACACGACGGATTCGAACGCCCCTCATCGGTTCACCGGGAACATTGATTAGATCCGAGAGCAGCGCGTCCTGACACGGCCAGTCGAACGTCCCGACAGAAAGCCGTGACTCCCGAGTCCCGAAGCTGACAGCGGGCAGTGCGAGAGTGTCCCCCCAAAAGGGGAGCCCTCCGTTCGAGCGCGGTCCGTAGATTCTTAGGGCTCGTCGTCGTACTCCGAAGGGATGCGGCTTGAGGACTACATCGAGGGATTCGAGCGCGACGAGGCCGCCGAGAAGCGACGCCTCGCCGAGGAGAAGTCCTACGCGATCACCGATCACCTCGAAGACGTCGAGCGCCAGCTCGAAGAAACCCTGCAGGGTGACGCGCTCTTTGGCTCGACCGCGCCCGAGATCTTCGTCGGGCGGTCGGGCTACCCGAACGTCTCCTCCGGCGTGCTCTCGCCGGTCGCCGACGAGGGCGACCCCACGGACTTTGCGACCAGCGGCCAGTGGTACGCCAACGGCCTGGGGATCGAGGACGTCCTCCAGCGTCGGACGGGCCTGCTCAACTCCCAGCGCTCGGCGAAGGTGGACGTGAATGACGTCTGGGATGGGTTCGTCGGCACCCAGCGTGAAGTCGCCATCGCCGACCGGCCCGTCGACGTCGAGATCGGGCTGGACGGGACGCCCGATTTCGACCTGACCACTGACGACATCTCCACGCCCACGGGCCCGCGGGCACGGGCGACCGAAGCCACACTCGCCGAGAATCCCCACGTCCCCCGTCCCGTCGAGAAGACCCTCGAAGACGACGACTGGCGCGCCGAGGGCGCGATGACCTATCTCTACCGGAAGGGCTTCGACGTCTACGACGTCAACACCATCCTCTCGGCGGGCGCGCTGGGGCAAGGAGCCAACCGGCGACTCGTCCCGACACGGTGGTCGATCACCGCCGTCGACGACACGGTCGGGCAGTATCTGCATGGCCAAATCCGCAACGCGAACACCATCGACGAGACCCAGGTCTGGTACAACGAGTACATGGGCAACCGCTACTGGATCATCCTCACGCCCGGCGACTGGGAGTTCGAGCTCGTCGAGATGAAAGCCCCCGAGAGCGTCTGGAATCCCCTCGGGGAGACCCACTACCTCGCCAGCGCCCACGAGGGCTACGAAGGGCGGACGAGCTACGTCGAGGAGACCGCCGGGGCCTATTACGCATCCCGACTCGGCGTCCTCGAACACCTCGTCGACATCGATCGACAGGCCAAGTGTCTCGTGCTCCGGGAGGTGACCGATGACTACTGGGCCCCGGTCGGCGTCTGGCAGGTCCGGGAAGGAGTCCGCAACGCCTTCGAGGATCCGGAGGGTCTGCCCGACGCGCTTTCGGGCCGATACGGCGAGGCCGGGAGTTTCCGCGATGCAGTGACCAGCGTGACCGAGCAACTGCCGGTGTCGCTGACTGCGCTCCGTCGGAAGTCCGAGATGGTCGCCGGCCTCCAGGCGACGCTGTCGGACTTCTGAGACGGATCACCGGCAATCGGCTGTGCGCCCGGCGAGATGGCCTACCCTTATTTGCCAGGCGTCTCGAAGAACGGGCAATGACAGATGATACCGAGGGGGAGATCCAGGAGACCCTGGATCTGCGGGAGTACGAGTCGACGGCGCTGACGCAGTTGCTCACGCTCGGGCGGACGACCGCACCGAACCTGGCCGAGGCGACGGGGATCCCGCGCGCCCGGATCTACGACGTGCTCGAGACGCTGTCGAACGAAGGCTACGTCAAGGAGATACCGGGCCGACCGAAGGAGTACGAGCCCAAACATCCGGAGACGATCCTCGACCGCGCAGTCGAGAACCGCCGGCAGTCCTTCGAGTCGGCCCGTGAAGAGATCGATTCCTTCCGCGAGCGCTTCGTTGCGGAATTCGGCCCCGTCTACGAACGCGCCAGCGAGGACGTCACGCCCACCGAGGACCTGTTTCACGTCGTCGACGTCGGCGAGCCAAGCGAGACCGAAACCCGCCGACTCTACGGGTCGGCCGACGAGGAGATCGCCGTCATCACGAAGAGTTTCGCGTACTTCGATGGAGTTCGTCCCGCGTTCGAAACTGCCTACGACAACAATGTCCCGATCCGGGTTCTGTTGCTCGATCCTGACCACCTCTCGGCGGAGAATCGTGGCGTCCAGGCCGACGTGATCGAGACGCTCCAGGCGGACTATCCGGACATCGAACTGCGATTCAGCGAGAAGTCCCTGCCCTGGCGCGGCACGATCGTCGATCCCAGTATGGACTACGAGACCGGCGAGGCGATCATGCTGGTCGAGGAAAAGGACATCCCGCTGTCGATGCGACAGGCCGCCGTCACCGAGAACGGCTCCTTTGTCGCCGGGCTGGGCCGGTACTTCGAGTTGATCTGGGAGTACGACAGCCGGCCGGTGAGTGACGAGACAGACGGTTCAATCTGAACCGACGGCCCAGGGGTCGCCACGTCCCACAGAATCCACACCTACTTTTCTCCCCGGCGGCAACGACCGGCCATGAACCACGAGCGCTCCCGCGAGCTGTACGATCGCGCGCTGTCGGTCGCCCCGGGCGGCGTCAACTCCTCCGTGCGGGCGATCCAGCCGTACCCCTTCTTCGTCGAGAAAGGCGACGGCGGTCACGTCATCGACGCCGACGGCAACCGCTACCTGGACTTCGTGATGGGTTATGGCCCGCTCCTGCTGGGCCACGACCTGCCCGAACAGGTCCAGTCGGCGATCCAGCAGCGCGCCGCCGAGGGCCCGATGTACGGCGCGCCGACGGAGGTCGAGGTCGAACTCGCGGAGTTCGTCGCCAGACACGTCCCGAGCGTCGAGATGGTCCGCTTCGTCAATTCGGGGACCGAGGCGACCGTCTCGGCGGTCCGCCTCGCTCGCGGCTATACGGGACGGGACAAGATCGTCATCATGCAGGGCTCCTACCACGGCGCCCAGGAGTCAACCCTCGTCGAGGGCGAGGGCTGTCACACGAGTCCGTCGAGTCCGGGCATCCCGGAGAGCTTCGCCGAGCACACGATCACCGTCCCGTTCAACGATCCCGAGTACGTCGAGGGCGTCTTCGAGAACCACGGCGACGAGATCGCGGCCGTCCTGACCGAGCCGATCCTCGGCAATCACGGCATCGTCCATCCCGTCGAGGGGTATCACGAGACCCTCCGGGACCTCTGTGACGACTACGGGTCCCTCCTGATCTTCGACGAGGTGATCACGGGCTTCCGCGTCGGCGGCCCGCAGTGCGCCCAGGGCAAGTTCGGCATCGAGCCCGACGTGACCACGTTCGGGAAGATCGTCGGCGGCGGGTTCCCGGTCGGTGCGATCGGTGGGAAAAGCGAGATCGTAGAGTCGTTCACGCCCGCCGGCGACGTCTTCCAGTCGGGCACCTTCTCGGGCCACCCGGTGACGATGGCTGCCGGGCTGGAGACGCTGCGGTACGCCGCCGAGAACGACGTCTGGGAGCAGGTCAACGAGCTGGGAGCGCAAATGCGCGAGGGCCTGACCGACATCGTCGCGGATCGCGCCCCCGAGTACACCGTCGTCGGGTCGGACTCGATGTTCAAGGTGATCTTCACCCGCGACGGGGCCAGCGGCGAGAACCACTGCGGGTCGGGCTGTCGCCAGCGCGAGTCCTGTCCGAGCTACGACGCCTGCCCGAAGAACGGCGCGGACGTGGATCGGGCCGAGACCGAGCGCTGGGAGCGGCTGTTCTGGCCGGCGATGAAAGATCAGGGCGTGTTCCTGACGCCGAACCAGTTCGAATCGCAGTTCGTCTCGGCGGCGCACACCGAGGCAGACATCGAGGAGGCGCTTGAAGCGTACAAGGAAGCGCTGTAGCTCGGAGTCTGCTTCCTCTCAAGCCCCGCCGTTATCGAGTCGTCGTTCGTCGCGATAGAACGGACGATTTAGTTCCGCCTGATTCACGATGGTGCAATGGCGGCCTCCGAGGTCATCAGCAGTCACCGGCGACTGTACCAGCGGGGTGCCGAGGTCGGACTCTACGACGAAGTGTTTGGAGAGTGCCTCGCCGAACTGTGGACTCAGAACCGGACAAAGACCTACTATCGGTTCGGGATTGCCACTGAAGCCCAAGTAACGGCGATGCACGATCTCGCCACCGCGATTCATAACGAGCTGGTCAATGCGAGTCGAGTCCAACACGAGTGTCTCTGTTGATCGATATTTTCCGCAAGGTCTTGGCGTAGACAGTGACACAGCAGTATCTGTTTCAGAGTTGTCAGGCACAGCCGTGACTCATACAGAGTATACAGTTAGCAAAGGAATTGCTCTATTCAGGGCACTGATTTCAACCGAAAAATATCTCCGATCAGAACGTGGCTCAGTTATTGTGTACTCTGAATGTCCAGAATGCGGGTCTGAAGACGTCACTGAACTCGGATGGAGTGACGAGTTCAAAAATGCGAACATGAGATGTGATGACTGCGGCCACGAATGGAAGTCTTTGATGTGAACGCCTCTACCCCGAGAGAATGAAGACCCACTCCAACCAGCAAACCGAACAACCTATTGCTAAACTTGCGCCCTCTATCTTGCACGCAAACCAGTGACAATATCGATAATCTGACCGTTGCTTCGCTCAGTTAGCGAAGAACCAGTGACGATTGTGCAGTTCTTCCGCACAGTCACCCCCAAAACCCACTCATGAGAGCGCTTCGACGACGTCACCGGCACTGAACAGTTTGAGATCGTCGCGTTCCTCGGCGGCTTCTTCGACTGCCAATGTGAACCCACTCCGAGAAAAGAGCGCATACGTCTCGACCCGATCGCCCCCGTCTTCGGGCGTCCATCGGGGTTCCTCGACATGATCCCGAAGTTTCGAGAACGCGTCGTACCCGAGCGGAGCCTGCGTGAACGTGCACTCACCGACGATCAGCGTCTCGCTCGTCGTAATTCTCACCACGTCGATCTCGTGACTGATCGTACTCTGAAGTATCATTATGAGTGCAGGGAATTCCAACGCCCGAAGAGACAGCCAGTATCGTCACAGCCGGTTCGTCGGCCTTTTCTCTCCCACTTCCCTACCCCGACATAACTCGCATGGACCCGGAGGACAACCGCCGGAGTTGGGCCGAA
Source organism: Halorhabdus utahensis DSM 12940 (assembly GCF_000023945.1). Taxonomy (NCBI): domain Archaea; kingdom Methanobacteriati; phylum Methanobacteriota; class Halobacteria; order Halobacteriales; family Haloarculaceae; genus Halorhabdus; species Halorhabdus utahensis. Next base: position 1,991,317 of record NC_013158.1, on the reverse strand, counting down.
CGCGACGGAGCCTATTCGCCGGAGTACTACGCCCAGATCGGAGAGAACGAGGTGAGCGAGACGCTCGCGACCGTCATCGAGTACTACGCGAACGAGGACGCGAGCATCCTCGAGATCGGGTGTGGCTCGGGTCGCCACCTGGACCACTTACTCGGCGTCGGCTACAAGGACCTCGCCGGGATCGACATCAACGACGAATCCTTCGAGGTGATGGCCGAGGAGTACCCGCGACTCGCCGACACCGGGACCTTCCTCAGCGGCGCGATCGAGGACCACCTCCCGGAGTTTCCCGACGACGCCTACGATGTCGTCTACTCCGTCGAGACGCTCCAGCACGTCCATCCCGACGACACGTGGGTGTTCGAGGAACTGACGCGAGTCACCGACGACCTGCTAATCACCGCCGAGAACGAGGGAAACCGGCCAAATCGGGGACCCGACGCCGTCGACGTCAGCCACGTCGACGACGATTTCCCGCTCTATCACCGCGACTGGAAGGCGGTGTTTTCGGACCTGGGGCTCGCCCAGCTCCTCGTCGAGCGGACGAACCGCGACACGATCCGTGTCTTTCGGGCCCCCTGACGTCGTTCGGTGGCTGGCCGGCGAAGCGGCCTACCGAATCATCGTCAGCAGCATTTTGAAGCGCTCCTCGGCGGCGACCGCGTGGGGCGTGTCGGCGGGGAAGACAATCGACTCGCCCGCTTGCAGTTCGTAGTCAGTCCCGTCGATCGTGACCTCAGCCGTACCGTCCAGCACCTGCAGGAGTGCCTCGTGGGGCGCGGTGTGCTCGCTGATCGTCTGGTCCTCGTCACAGGCGAAGATCGTCAGCGTCGCCGCCTCCCGGTCGACCAGCGTCCGGCTGACGATCGCCCCGTCCTGGTAGTCGATGAGGTCGTCGAGTTCGAGTGTCGATCCCGCGAGGTCCGCGAGTCGGTCGTCGCTCATACCGGCCGTTCGACCGGCCGACGCTTGGGGCTGCCGGCAAACATGTTCGGGCGTGGTCAAACCGATACCGCTACGGACCAGCCAACCGGGTTTCCGTCCATGCGCGTCAGCGTCATCGGCGGGAGCACGGTTGGGGACGAACTGTACGAACAGGCTCGTGAAGTCGGTCGGTTGCTGGCCGAGCACGATCACGAGGTCGTCTGTGGCGGTCTCGGTGGGGTCATGGAAGCCGCCGCGCGCGGGGCGAAAGAAGCAGGTGGCCATCCGATCGGGATTCTCCCCGGCGAGGACCGCGAGATGGCCAACGAGTACATCGAGACGCCGATCGCCACAGGGCTCGGCAACGCACGCAACGCCCTGGTCGTGAGTAACGGCGACGCCGCCATCGCGATCGACGGGTCGACGGGCACCCTTTCTGAGATCGCGCTGGCACTCGACGCCGGCAAGCCGGTCGGGGGGCTGGATACGCACGACATCGAGGGCGTCGAAGCCGTCGAGACGCCGGAGGCCGCCGTCGAGTATGTCGAGTCAGCCCGTCTCAGCTAGCCAGTCGAAGACCGTCCCTTCCAGCAGCGTATCGCCCTGTCGGCTGATGTACTGGAACGGCATCCTCGGGATCGCTTCGCCGGGCAGGATGCCGTCGAGTGGGGCGCAAAACCGACCGCGATAGCACGTTGGCTCTCATCGAAACCGGAGTATATTGCATATTATCTACTGAGAGAAGGGTCGGCCTCCTCGATTCAAACAGAGGAGCGCCAACTCGGACGGGAACGCACCGAATCCCAGGGACGATTTGTCCGATCGGTGGCAACCCCCAAGAAGCGCCAGGGAAGCCCTGACAGAAACAACTGCACTTCCCAATCCGGTCGGAACCGTATCGAGAGTGGCTCCGTTCGAGCATGTCACCGACTGTCGAGAAGCCACCACGACGGAGACTGACGAACGCGGAGCGCCTCATAGATACGGGAAAGGATCACCGCCAAACGGGAGTTCGGGAAGGCATTACCACTGAGAGCGGCCTTATACGGTTGTGAATGGTACAAAAGGGTGATGAGTAGACGGCAGACAGTCGGAAAGCGAACGTGGCATCGCGTTCCTGCGGAGGGATCGAGCAATGAGTGATACCGATAGCGAAGCCGACCATCTGGACAACGTCGAAGACGGATGTGGGTGTGCGGAAGTCTGGGAGCATCTTTCGGCGGAGCGAGAGCGGACAGCCTCTGACGATTGAAGGCTGCCCCGCGGCGAGACGTTTTTAGCTATACGATCCCACTCAAGCATATGAATGAGTGACGAGACGCAGGGGCCGGAAATGCCCACCGATCGGGAGTCGCCGGTCGGCCAGCCGGTGATCCGGGGTGACCCAGACGCGACAGGTGAACATGCGGATCGCGCCGTCGAGTTCGATCCAACCGAGGACGAGAGCATTCAAGCGGCCGCAACAACCGTCCGCGCGTTCGCCGAGAATACCGTCGGTGACGAGGACAGCGTCTACATGCTCCGGGGTGCGGCCGCCTGTGCCGCGCTGGTCCGGGGCGTCGGTTCCTACAAGGCGGCCGCCGAACGGGCCGGCGGCGAAACGACGGTTTCGTTCATCCGGAAGTGGTCCCGGGTCCACGACTTACCCCGGTCGATCCGCCGCCACGTCGCAAAGGGAGAGATCGCCCCCACGGCGGCCAAACACATCGCCCGCGTCAGTGGCACGTCCCGGTTCCTGCTGGCGTTTGCCATCCTCGATCACGGCTTGACTGTCCGGGAGGTTCGGACGCTCGCGAGTGAGATCACTGACGGGGCGGATCCGGCGGTCGTCCTCGGTCAGGCCGGATATCCACTCGGCGAGCTTACGATCCGGTTGCCGGTCGACGCCTATTGTGAACTTCGGCGACGGGCCTCGCTCGAGGACGAATCGCCCGGGTCGCTGATCGCCGCGGCACTGGCCGATCACTACGACGCGGTCGAGGAGCCTGACCGACGGCAACCGTAAGGACTTAGCCGGCAACTCCCCCATGAGCGAGTGAGGGCCGGTAGCTCAGTCAGGCAGAGCGTCTGGCTTTTAACCAGACGGTCATGGGTTCAATTCCCATCCGGCCCGTTCACGCTGGCGCTCGCAATCTCGCGAGCGCATGCTGTTCGAAGCCGGTGGGAATTGAGCCCTACCAGTGGCAGCCCGCGCAGCGTAGCGAGCAGGAACCTCTGGTTCCGGTTCAATTCCCATCCGGCCCGCTAAACTTTTCTCGTCGGGTTCGTGCGTGGCGCGAACCACTCCTCGAAAACTTTAGTATCCAAAAGCCGGACGCTCACTTCGTTCGCGTCCGGTGAAACGACTCGCTTCGCTCGTCGTATACTTGACGTGGGGAATTGAACCGGGGAGCCGCAGCCCCGGAAGCACAGCGAACGAAGTGAGCGAGCATCCCGGAACGTCTTCACTCGCTTCAAATCCCACCGGCAACGATTTTCACGGAACGGTGTTCGACCAGCAGCTGTCGAAGCGTGGACGACAGCGAAAAATGAGTGGTCGATAATCTACCCGACAGCCCTACTAGACCGACTCGAACGTCCAGAGTTGGTTGTTACCGCCGTGCCAGTCGTACTGCTGGACGTTCGCACCATCCGATGTCGAGGAACTCGTAATCTCGACAGCCTTCTGGCTGTGGACTGGCTGGATATGATACTGGCCGCCGCCCTGGTCGTTCAGGTAGAAGCGCTGGTTGTCGCCGCCGCCGTCCGAGTACTGATGGACGTTCGCACCGTCCTCGGTGGACTGGTTGGCGACGTCGAGCACTTTCCCGCTGTTGACGTTCTGGATCCGGAACTGCCCGCCGCCCGTATCCTCGACGTTCCACTGCTGGTTCTCGCCGCCCCAGTAGCTGTACTGCTGGACGTTCGCACCGTCCGACGTCGACTGCCCGGCGACGTCCATGCCCTTCCCGCTGTTGACGTTCTGGATGCTGTAGGTGCCGCTAGCCGGCGGATTCGAGGAGCCACTCGAACCACCGCCGCCTCCGCCGGAACCGCCGCCTCCGCCACCGCCACCACCGCCACCGCCGCTACCGCCGCTACCGTCGGCACCGACCCAGACCTCCGAGGAGCCGCTGCTCTGGTAACCCTCGGTGGCCAGGATCATGTAGTCGTGGTTGCCCATGGGCAGCCCGTGGTTCTCCCAGGCATCGAAATGATTGCCGGTCGTGATCGTCCCGCTCGTCCGGGAGTTCTGCCGAACGGACCAGTACTGCGTGAACGTTGCATTGCCCTCGATCGAGGGCTTGTTCACCCGCTCGGACGTGTAGATCTCGTAGGTCGACCCGTTGGTAGTATGGGTCCCCTGATAGGAGTCGCCCGGCTTGTAGCTGCCGTAATCCTCGATGATGTAGTACTCCACCAGCGGGTCCGTCGTCCACCCGTATAGACACAGGTAAGAGTTACCCGACGGGTTGTAGTTGGCCGTGTAATCGACGTCACGGCGGCCACCCGTCTGCCAACCTTTGCCACAGACGAAGTTGCCTGTGTCCGACCAGTCGACACTGTAATTGCCGCCGTCTCCCAGCGTCATCTCGACTGTGCCCTCGGCGTTGGTCCAGAAGGAGTAGTAATACCCGCTGTCGTTGCCAGTCTGGTTCGAGGTGATGGCCGCGGCCGGACTCGCGATGGATCCAATGCCGAGTCCTGTCGCCACTGTCGCGGCCGCTCCTTTCAGATAGCTCCGCCGATCGAACCGGCCGATTCGGCCGTTGTCGCTCGATTCGTCCGCCGCGTCTTCGATGTTATGTCGCCCCATTGTGTTTTACCAACAGACATATAGCACGAGTCCAACCACATAAATCATTCTATTTTCGAGTCATATCGAATTCGGGGACACAAGCAGAAATACAAGTCAGTAGCGAGAGATTACCACCGGCGAAAGGGTGACTTTCAACGGTGACTACCGGCAATAGGTGATCTATGCTGATATTTCAGTCCCCGTTCGCTCGCCGTGAGCGCGAAAGGGGATCCTCTTGTTGACGATACAGCTCGAATCGTCGCTTTCACGAGATCGTGACGGTCACCTCGTCGGTCGTGGACCGGCCCTCGTTGTCGGTTGCGGTGAGCGTGACAGTGTAGGAGCCGACGGACTGGTAGCGCTCGTCGATGTACCAACCACTGCCGGTGACGCCGTTGCCGAGATCCCACTCCAGCGAGGAGATGTAGTTGCCTGACCCCGTGGTGTCGTTGATGTTGAACTGCACGAGGTCGCCGGTGCTGGCCGAGGTGGTGTTCGGATCAATCTCCGCAACGAGATCGCCGCTGGTACCGCCACCGCCACCAGTGCCACCATTACCGCCGCCACCGCCGCCACCGCCACCGCCGCCTCCGCCACCGTCAAGCGAGAGATCAAAGGTGTTGAGGTCCCACCAGCTCTCGTCCATGGAAACGCGGATCACCTGCTGTCCGGCGTCGAGTGAGACCCCGGAGGTCGAAACCGTCTCCCAGGAGTCCCAGCCGCCGGTCGCACCGAAGCTGACGTTCCCGGAGACGTTCTGTCCGTTGACTTCGAGGTGGAAGGAACCGCCGCCCGAGTCAGAGGCGACCAGCGCATCGAGGGTGTAGTCACCGGATTGCTGGACGTCGACGGTGTACTCGACCCACTCGCCGGACTCGATGTAGCCGATCGAGTAGCCCGAACCCGCGGAGTTCGAGGAGATGTCGACGCCTTCGCCGGTGCGCATCGCACCGCCCTCGTTCTCGGACGTGTTGTCGCTGTAGGCGACGCCCGAGCCACCCTGGTCGTACTCCTCGGCCGGAATGGTGCCGGGGATGCTGTGCGGCGTTCCGTTGTAGGGCTGCTGGCTGCCGGAACCGCCGCCACCGCCTCCGCCGCCACCGCCTCCGCCGCCACCGCCTCCGCCGGAACTGCCGACTGTGACGCTGGAACTGCCGCTGGATTGGTAGCCCTCAGTGGCCAGGATCTGGTAGTCGTGGCTCCCCATGTTCAGGCCCGCGCTCTCCCAGGCGTCGAAGTGATTCGAGGTGGTGATGGTGCCGCTCGTCCGGGAGTTCTGTCGAATGGACCAGTACTGCGTGAACGTCGCCGTCCCTTCGATCGAGGGTTTCTCGACTCGCTCGGACGTGTACATCTCGTACGTGGAGCCGTCAGTGGTGTGAGTCCCCTGGGACTGGTCTCCGGGCTTGTAGCTGCCGTAGTCCTCGATGATATAGTACTCCACCAGCGGGTCCGTCGTCCACCCGTAGAGACACAGGTAGGAGTTGCCCTGCGGGTTGTAGTTCGCAGTATACTCGATGTCCCGGTCCGAGCCGGTCTGCCAGCCCTTGCCGCAGACGAAGTTACCCGTGTCCGACCAGTCGACACTGTAACTACCACCGGACTCAAGCGTCATTTCGACCGAGCCCTGGTCGTTCGTCCAGAACGAGTAGAAGTACCCGTCGTGAGTCCCGGTCTGGTTCTCGGTGATCGCAGCGGCGGGACTCGCGATGGATCCGACGCCGAGTCCTGTCGCCACTGTCGCGGCCGCTCCTTTCAGATAGCTCCGCCGATCGAACTGGCCGAGTCGGTCGTTATCGCTCGATTCCTCCGCCGCGTCTTCGATGTTGTGTCGCCCCATTGTGTTTTACCAACAGAACTATACCGCAATTCCATGCATATAAATCATTCTATTTAGAACGGATGTCCAGAACAGACATACAATCAAGAAGCGGATCATAATGCCGGTAAATCGCCACCAAGACAATACAATTGGTAGGTAAATAAATCGACAAGACATGTCGACCTGGCTGTCGGATGGTGACCTGCATCGGTGGAATATCGTTGCCGAGGTTCGTCGACTCGCGGTCAGCGAAGCAAACGACAGCAATCGTACCGAGCCAAAGTCGATGAAGTCCCATCTCGATCGAACACAAAACGGTCGTCGGTATCCGCATCGGGAGAGGGAATGGCAAGGCCCTGATAGATAATCAACAGACAGACCGCCACTGAGCCACGCCAAGCGAGTTCAACGCCAACGTGGGGAGAGCCGGACTGTCGGCCCGAACGGAACGGTCGCGTCAAGGACGAGAGTGTCAGCTCGATCACGACGATGCCCAAAAGGGCAGCAGGAAGCCGGTATTGATCTCAGCGATTGGCCACGCTTGCGACCCCGTTCACATCACTGACAGTGGCATCGGAGACGATCGACGCCAGTCGCTCGATCCCGTCGAGGAGCCGGGGACTCGGCTGATTGAGCAACGAGTCGTCGATCGCGTGGAGTTCGGCGTCGAGGTCCCATTCGCGTTCGACCAGCGGCCGCGTCGACGGTTCGGCCGCGCCGCAGTGATGGACGATCACCCGATCCGGGTCAGCATTCTCGACCGCCGCCCGATCGATCTCCCGAGAGCGTTCACCCGGGTCGAGGAAAGGGTAGCGACCGCCCGCGGCGCGGACGGCTTCGGGTACCCAGTTGCCGGCCGCCATCGGCGGATCGCCCCACTCCTCGCAGTAGACGACCGGCCGATCGTCACCATCGAGCGTCGCGTCCCGGACCCGGTCGAGGCGATCGCTGGCGCGTTCTTCGAGGACGCGACCGCGTTCCGGGAAACCGATCGCGTCGCCGATCGTCCGGAAGGTCTCCAGAACGGCATCGAGCGTGGTCGGTTCCGCGTGGGCGACCGTGAACCCGTCGTCGCGCAACGCATCGCGGAGGTCAGCCTGGAGCGGGTCGTTCGTCAGAACGAGATCAGGATCGAGTTCGGCGATCCGATCGAGATCCGGGTTCAGCCAGCCACCGAGCCGTGGGACGTCCGGGACATCGCAGTGAGCGGTGACCCCGACCAGCCGACCGCCCGCGTCGAGGGCGGTGACGGTCGACGTGGCACTCGGGGCCAACGAGACGATCCGATCCATAACCAGTCGTCCGGTTCCGACCCATAAAACGTCTGTGCGCCTGCTGTCGGGGGTCGGTGAACGGGGAGACGGCGTACCTGCCCGAATCGAGGGTTCATGGAGGTACAGCGCGTAGGAGACGTATATGGAGGACGCGAAGGGGATTGAGAACGCGAGGGGGCCCGACCCGGTCGTGGTACTCGCGGACGTCCGCAAGGAGTACGACCTCGGCGGAACGGTGACGGCACTCGACGGGATCGATCTGACGCTCCCGGCCGGCTCCTACACCGCCATCGTGGGGCCGAGCGGCTCCGGGAAGAGTACGCTGTTGAATCTCATCGGCGCGCTCGACACGCCGACCTCGGGGACGGTTACCGTCAACGGGACCGATGTCGGTGGCCTCTCCGAGCGCGGGCGCGCACGACTCCGTGGGACCGAGATCGGGTTCGTCTTCCAGACGTTCAACCTGATGCCCCGGCTGACCGCCGTCGAGAACGTCGAACTCCCCCTCGTCTTCGCCGAATGGGACCGACGCGAGCGGGCCGAACGCGCCCGTACTCTCCTCGAACGCGTCGGACTCGGGGACCGACTCGATCACTTGCCACAGGAACTCAGCGGCGGCCAACGCCAGCGAGTTGCTATCGCCCGCGCCCTGGCAGCCGACCCCGCGCTCCTCTTGGCCGACGAGCCGACCGGGAACGTCGATACTGACACCGGCGAGGAGATCATGTCGCTGTTCGCGGACGCCCACGACCGGGGCAACACGATTCTGCTGGTGACCCACGAGCGTCGGATCGCCGAACACGCCGACCGGATCGTCCACGTCAGAGACGGCGTCCGCGAGCGGACCGAGCACCTGGGAGGTGACGACTAATGGACTGGCGAGAAGGGGTTCGGATGGCAGTGCGAGCGATCGCCGGCCATCGGCTCCGGTCGGCGTTGACGGTCGTCGGCATCGTCATCGGCATCGCGACGGTGATCGCGTTCGCGAGTTTCGGTGCGAGCGTCCAGACCGACGTCGTGAGCGAGTTCCAGTCGACATCGGCGAGCGAGATTTACGTCGCCTCCGGTGGCGGATTCCTGGCCGGTGGCGGGCCACCCGGGAGCGGGATCGGCCTCACGACCCCGGCCGTCACGACATACGATCTCGAACAGCTCCGTGCGATCGACGGCACGCGGACCGTGATCCCACGGGGGTCGGTGCCCGTCTCGTCGTTGACATACGCGAACCAGACGGTCACGCCCGGAAGCCTGACGGCGACGAGTCGCGGGGCGTTGGCGGGCACGATCGTCGAGGGCCGGGTCTTCGAGTCCGGCACGAACGAGATCGTCCTCAACGAGATCGCCGCCGCGCAGTTCGAGCCGAACGTAACCGTCGGTGACACGGTCGAACTCCTCCGAGAGGGCACAACCTCGCTGACGGTCGTCGGCATCACCACCGGGGCTCGCGGTGGGTTCACCGCACTCTCGCCGCCCGGACCGGAATTCTACGTTCCGGTCGACCCACACTACCGGACGACCCAGGAATCGCCGACCCTCGGCGTCGAGCAGCGGGCGTACTCACAAGTGACGATCGTGGCCGATGCCGGCCGCGTCTCGGAGACCCGCGACGCGATCGAGACATACATTCAGACGGAGTCGGATGCGAGACAACTCGCGGGCGACGGTAGCCAGGTGACCGTCGAGTCGACCGAGGACGTCGTCGGCGGCATCCAGGCCGTGCTTCAGGACATCACGCGACTCATCACCGGGATCGGCGTGCTCGCGCTCGTGGTCGGCGCGTTCGGCATCGCCAACATCATGCTCGTCAGCGTGACCGAGCGCACGAAGGAGATCGGGATCATGAAGTCGATGGGCGCGACCAACCGGGAGATCGTCGGGCTGTTCCTCGTCGAGTCCGTCCTGCTGGGTTCGCTCGGGGCCGTGATCGGTATCCCGCTCGGACTCGGCGTCGGGTACGCGGGTGCGACCTACGCCGAGGTCGGGTTCACGATCCCCGTCGAGTGGGTCGCCATCGCCATCGCGATGGGGATCGGTATCGGCGTGATCGCCGGGCTGTACCCGGCCTGGCGGGCCGCTCGCGTCGATCCGATCGAAGCCCTGCGATACGAGTGAGCGGCGAGGAGCCGGCGGGACCGGACGTGACCACCCGGATCGATCGCGGAATACTTGTCCGGGGGTTGCCTACGACGAGCCAATGGACGGGCCGCTGTGGACCGAGCGACACGCGCCGACGATCGAGGAGTTGCCACAGCCGGAGGTACGCGACCAGCTCCGGGGTGCACTCGACGATCCGATGAATCTGCTGGTCCACGGTCCGGCGGGTGCCGGCAAGACCGCCGCAGTCCGGGCGTTCGCCCGCGAGGCCCACGCCGACGTTGAGGCCGACCTCGTGGTGATCAACGTCGCGGACTTCTTCGACCTGACGAAGAAGGAACTCGCCGAAGACCCCCGATTCGAGCGGTTTATTACGCCCAAACGCCGCCGGGAATCCTCGAAGGCCGACCTCATCAATCACGTTCTCAAGGAGGCTGCGAGTTACACGCCGGTCTCGGGATCGTACAAGACGATCCTGCTGGACAACGCCGAGCGGATGCGCGAGGACTTCCAGCAGGCGCTGCGCCGGGTCATGGAGCAGTACTACGAGGCGACGCAGTTCGCCATCGCCACCCGCCAATCCTCGACGCTGATCCCACCGATCCGTTCGCGGTGTTTCCCCGTGACGGTCCGCGCGCCGACCCACGACGAGACCGAGGCCGTCCTCCGCCGGATCGTCGAGGCCGAAGACGCCGACTACGACGACGAGGGGCTGGAATACGTCGCGGGCTACGCCGGCGGTGACCTCCGGAAGGCGATCCTCGGTGCCCAGACGACCTACGAGCAAGCGGGCGAGATCACGATGAACGCGGCCTACGAGTCCCTCGGCGAGGTCCGGACCGACGAGCAGGTGGCGGCGATGCTGTCCGCCGCCGAGGAAGGGGACGTGACCGACGCACGGTCGACGCTCGACGACCTGCTGGTCGACGAGGGTCACAGCGGCGTCGAAGTGCTCGAAGCGATCCTCAGAGTGGGTCGCTCACGATACGCCGGGGATCGATTGGCCCGGCTCCACGACCTGGCCGGGGAGATCGACCGCGACCTCGCGGCGGGCACCGACGACCGCGTGCACCTCTCGCACCTGCTCGCCGAACTCGCCGCCGGGACGTGAGCGATCGACCAGGGAACGGTCGGCCCGGCACGGAACGGCGGGACGGCCAACGAGGAACCGGACTCTTCGAAATCCTTATACACGCTTGTAGGGGACATATGAACAACGAACCATGGACATCGAAATCATCGAAGAGGAGGACAATCCGATGTTGCATCGGACCGACGTCCGATTCGAGGTCGTCCACGAGGAGGCGACGCCGTCGCGGCTCTCTATCCGGGACTCGCTGGCTGCAATGCTCAACAAGGACGCCGCGGAAGTCGTCGTGCACGAACTCGATACGACCTTCGGCATGCGCAAGACCGTCGGCTACGCGAAGGTGTACGACGACCCGGAGTTCGCGCGTGAGGTCGAACAGGACCACATGCTCGAACGCAACAAGATCGTGGCTGAGGACGGCGAGTCCGAGGCAGAGGAGGCCTGAAATGGCGCGTCACGAGCTCTACAACGACGACGGAACCACCGACCGTGAACTGTGCCCGCGGTGTGGCGACGCGTTCCTTGCCCAGCACGGTGACCGCACGCACTGCGGCCGGTGTAGCTACACCGAGTGGGAGTAAGCGCCCACACGGCGCATGCGGATTCTCGGCATCGAAGGCACGGCGTGGGCGGCGAGTGCCGCCGTCTACGAACGGACGGACAGCGGTGAATCCGTCGTTATCGAGACTGACGCCTACGAACCCGACAGCGGCGGGATTCACCCGCGGGAAGCCGCCGAGCACATGCGCGAGGCGATCCCGCAGGTCGTCGAACGGGCACTCGACATCGCCCGCGAGCAGGCTGCCGACGCGGGCGAAGACCCCGACGAATCGCCGGTCGACGCCGTCGCTTTCTCACGCGGTCCGGGACTGGGGCCCTGTCTGCGGATCGTCGCCACGGCCGCCAGGGCACTGGCACAGCGGCTGGACGTCCCGCTGGTCGGCGTCAATCACATGGTTGCGCATCTGGAGATCGGCCGTCATCGCTCGGGCTTTTCCGCGCCGGTGTGTCTGAACGCCTCCGGCGCGAACGCCCACATTCTGGGGTATCGAAACGGGCGGTATCGCGTCCTCGGGGAGACGATGGACACCGGCGTCGGCAACGCCATCGACAAGTTCACCCGCCACCTCGGGTGGTCCCATCCCGGCGGGCCGAAGGTCGAAAAGCGGGCAAAAGACGGCGAGTACATCGACCTGCCCTACGTCGTCAAGGGGATGGACTTCTCCTTTTCGGGAATCATGAGCGCCGCCAAGCAAGCGATTGACGATGGGGAGGCAGTAGAGGACGTCTGCTACTCGCTCCAGGAGAACATCTTCGCGATGCTGACGGAAGTCGCGGAGCGGGCCCTCTCCCTGACCGACGCCGACGAACTCGTCCTCGGCGGGGGTGTCGGGCAGAACGAGCGCCTCAGAGAGATGCTCGGCAAGATGTGCGACCAGCGCGGGGCTGATTTTTACGCGCCCGAACCCAGATTTCTCCGGGACAACGCGGGGATGATCGCCGTCCTCGGCGCGAAGATGTACGACGCGGGCGACACGATTCCGATCGAGGACTCACGCGTCCGGCCGGACTTCCGGCCCGACGAGGTTGACGTGACCTGGCGATCCGACGAGGCCGTCGGTTCGTGGGGCGGGTCGAGCGACGACGGGACGGTCGGTGCCCGGGACGGAGCGGGAGCCGACGATGCCGTCCAGGGGGCCGAAGCGACCGTCACCGTCGAGGACGGCCGGGTCAGGAAGGAGCGCCAGCCACGGACCTACCGCCATCCGACGCTCGACGAGCGCCTCCGGACCGAGCGAACGCGCGAAGAAGCCCGACTCACGAGCGAAGCGCGCCGCGTCGGCGTCCCGACGCCGGTCGTCCACGACGTCGACCCGCAGGAAGGCGTCCTGGTCTTCGAGCGCGTGGGCGAGCGGGATCTCCGTGAGGCCCTGACACTCGATCGGGTCCGGGACGTCGGGCGACACCTGGCGACGATCCACGACGCGGGGTTCGTCCACGGCGATCCGACGACGCGAAATGTCAGAGTTTCAGAAGATCGCACTCACCTCATCGACTTCGGCCTGGGCTACTACACCGGCCACGCCGAGGATCACGCGATGGACCTCCACGTCTTCGCCCAGTCGCTGGCTGGAACCGCTGACGACCCCGAGGCACTGCGATCGGCCGCCGAGGACGCCTATCGCGAGACGGCAGACGAAGGCGGGGCGGTGCTGGATCGTCTCCGCGAGATCGAGGGACGCGGCCGGTATCAGTGAGTCCGGCAGACTCCCGAACTCTCAACGGAAAATTTTTCATTCATTATCAGATATTGATAGTATGTCAAAAACTCCTGTCGAGGAGAACTTCGTCACCAGGATTATCCTCGGTCTCGTCGTGATTTATGCGATGATGATCGTGGGTGGTGCGGTCGGTGGTTCCATGTCCTCCGTAAATAGATACGCCGTATGGCTCGGATTCGTAGTTGGTGCCATCTTCGTCTTCGGTATTTTTACTGTCGCCTACTACCAATACAGTCAATCATACGACTCCGAATGAGACGGGTTGAGCAAACCGAATTCGAAGTGCACCCAGGACTCTTCTCACAAACCCACGTCGTTGACGGAACGTCTTGACCTATTGTGGTGGCAAAACTCGTCTCCGAGCGACTCAAGTACCGCCGTTGCCCTACGTAGGGTGTGTCCCAGCAGGTTACGCAGGTCGATACGCTGTTCCTCCACGAGGACGGCGAGGACTTTCAGGTGGTCGTCCAGCGCGACGGCGAGCGCGTCCTCGACGGTCGCCTGGAGGTCAAAGAGACCGAAGCAGGTCCACGCCCGGCCCGACTCCGGATCAAGCGGGGCAGCCAGGAGGACCTCCGCAGCCCCGACCAGTTCGTGGAACTCGCCCGCCGAGCGGGGCGGATTCGCGTCTCCGAGCAGACCTCCGCCCGCGGTCGCCGCGTCGTCCGCGAGCTACTCGACGCCTATCAACTGGAGGCGAAGGTCGTCCGGACCTGCCGCTTTTGCGCGTCGGCTGGCAAATACTCGCCGATCACGAGCGAGACGGCGATCGACGCCGACGGCGAGGACATCTGCCCGTCGTGTGCGATCACGGAACTCGAACGCGAACTCGCCTACCACGGCGACGTGACCGGGACGGCCCGTGATCGGCTGGAAGAACTCTTATTGGATGTCCAGGACCTCGAACGCATCGTCAATCTCCTCTCGGGCGAACTCGACCCGGAACTCACGAAGTTCGACGAGATCAGCGCCACGGTCGAGGACATCGATCTGGTGCCGACGGACTCCCTTTCGTTGCACCCGGGAATGCAGCAGAAACTGGAGGGGCAGTTCGACGAACTCCTGCCCGTCCAGAGCCTCGCCGTCGAGAACGGCGTCACCGACGGGCAGGACCAGCTCGTGGTCTCGGCGACCGCAACCGGGAAAACGCTGATCGGCGAGATGGCCGGTATCGATCGGGTACTCAACGGGAAAGGCAAGATGCTGTTTCTGGTCCCGCTGGTGGCACTGGCCAACCAGAAATACCAGGACTTCCAGGCTGAGTACGGCGATATCGCCGACGTGAGCCTCCGGGTCGGATCGAGCCGAATCCGCGGAGACGGCGGTGGGTTCGATCCCAGCGCCGACATCATCGTCGGGACCTACGAAGGGATCGACCACGCGCTGCGGGTCGGTCACGACCTCGGGGACATCGGGACCGTCGTCATCGACGAGGTCCACACCCTCGGCGAGGGCGAGCGGGGCCACCGGCTGGACGGGCTCATCTCGCGGCTGAAATACTACTGCGAATCGGGTGGGAAGACGGCAGCCCGCTCGAATCGCTCCGGCGGACGGGGCGGGTCAGCTTCGAGTTCTCAGTCGGGCGACACCCAGTGGATCTACCTTTCGGCGACCGTGGGCAACCCGGGGTCGCTCGCGGACTCGCTATCGGCCAAGCTCATCGAGTTCGAGGAGCGCCCGGTCCCGATCGAGCGTCACGTCACCTTCGCCGACGACTACGAGAAGGTCGACATCGAGAACAAGCTCGCCAAACGGGCCTTCGACACGAAATCCTCGAAGGGGTATCGCGGCCAGACGATCATCTTCACCAACTCCCGGCGGCGGTGTCACGAGATCTCCCGCCGGCTCGAGTACTCCTCAGCCCCCTACCACGCCGGCCTGGACAACAAGCGCCGCGGTGAAGTCGAGTCGCTGTTCGCCGACCAGGAACTGGCGGCGGTCGTGACCACGGCAGCGCTGGCAGCGGGCGTGGACTTCCCGGCCTCCCAGGTCATCTTCGATTCGCTGGCGATGGGCATCGAGTGGCTCACGGTCCAGGAGTTCTCACAGATGCTCGGGCGGGCTGGCCGGCCCGATTACCACGACAAGGGGACGGTGTATCTGCTGGTCGAACCCGATGGCGTCTATCACAACAGCCAGGAGATGACCGAGGACGAGGTCGCGTTCAAGCTGCTGAAAGGCGAGATGGAACCGGTCACGAATCGCTACGACGAGAGCGCGGCCGTCGAGGAGACGCTGGCGAACATCGTGGTCGGCGGGAGTGCTGCCAAGCGCCTCAACGACCGGATGCTCGGGGAAGTGCCGACCAAGCACGCCATCGGCAAGTTGCTGGAGTACGAGTTCATCGACGGACTGGAACCGACGCCGCTGGGCCGGGCCGTCACACGGCACTTCCTCTCGCCCGACCGGGCGTTCCTGTTGCTCGACGGGATTCGCAAGGGAAGGGATCCGTTCGACATCGTCGCCGAGGTCGAGTTCGCCGACGAGGAGTTGTAGCGGATATGGCACTGTCTCAGAGAGCGCCGAGCTCGTCCAGATACCCGTAGACTTCCACGAGAAAGTCCCGATATCGTCCCAGGTCCTGAAGCGCGTCGTAGACGATGTCCTGATCGAGTACGTCGCCGTATTCGTGAGCCAGGATGTTCCGGAACATGGCGGCCTCCGCCATCGACTCGGCCGTGTCGTCGGTCAGGACGTCGAGTCCGCCGAGTCGCCGCATCGTGGCGGCGTTGGATCCGGGCGCGTTCCCGTCGAGGTCACGGACCAGCATCCGCGCGACGTCGATGCAGGCCTGGCTCGCCTTTTCGAAGCGACGTTCAACCACGTCGCGCGTTTCGGGGTTCTCACGGAACGACTCCCGGGTAACCGACTGGTTCGCCGCCAGGATCTCCAGACACGTCTCGACGTATTCGGCCTTCTCGACGATCGTCTCCACTCGCTCGGGGTCGTGAGGGTTCGACACGTCTCACCCTCCCGTCTCGACGATCCGGTCGAGGGTTTCGATCGTCTGGTCGAACCGCTCGCGCAACGTCTGCTCGGATCGTCGGTCCGCGACGCGTTCGGCGAACCGTTCCCGTAGCCGCTCGATTCGGCCGGCGGTGCCGATGAGGACCGTCCCGTGGGTCAACGCTGCACGACCGACGCGTGGGTCGATATCCTCGACGAGGGACACGTCGAGGTCGTTGCGATCCAGCGCAACCGAGAGATCCGCGAGCAACGAGAGCAACGCATCCCCGCGTTCGTCGACCGTCGATTCGAACTCGACGACGACGTCGACGTCACTGGCCGGATCAGCCTGCCCGGTCACCTGCGAACCGAACAGGACAGCCAGCCGGACGGGATGGTCGGCCAGCACCTCACGGAGACGGGCAGAATCTATCTGCTCGGCGTCTCTCGGCTCGGCCGGACCGTCCCCGTGGTCGAACCGTTCTCCCATTGCCATCGTCTTGGCCAGCCGACGACAAACGTGTTGTGGTGGCCAGGGTCTGCTGGTAGCGATGGGGCGCACTTTGTGGGCCAGCCGTGGAAGCCTGGCGCGCCAGACCCCATACGCATCATCGCCGTGGTGGAGTTGTCAGCGGAGGAACTGTCGCAGTCATTTTCCCGCCGGCCGACCGGGTGATGGACGTGCGAAGTGGGATCCCGGGATGATCCTCGTCTTCGCGATCATTCTGAGGGCACTCGTGTTGTTTGCCACCGAGGCCGTCCCCGTGGACGTCACGGCCATCGGGATCATGCTCGCGCTGCTGGTCGTCGAGCCCATCTCGACGATGCTCGTCGACTGGGGACTGCTCGCCACGCCAGTGTACGTCCTGGGGTGGCGGGCAGCGAGGTGACGGCCGTCGAGGAGACGCTGGCGAACGTCGTCGTCGGCGGGAGTGCCGCCAAGCGCCTCAACGACCGGATGCTCGGCGAGGTGCCGACCAAGCACGCCATCGGCAAGCTGCTGGAGTACGAGTTCATCGACGGACTGGAACCGACGCCACTGGGTCGGGCCGTGACGCGACACTTCCTCTCGCCCGATCGGGCGTTCCTGTTGCTCGATGGCATTCGGAAGGGGAGAAATCCGTTCGACATCGTCGCGGAAGTCGAGTTCGCTGACGAGGAACTCTGAGGGGGCGGCGTGTCCGATGAGAGCGGGGCCGGATGTCGATCAAAAGTTCAGACATAAAAGCTTTTGCGACCGACAGAGCAAGACTCAAACAATCCCCTCCATGCACAACCGAGTCCGGATCGGTGCCGTCCTCGCGGTCCTCGTCGGGATGAACGTCCTGTTCGTGGTGGCGATCCTGTGGGCGTACGGCGTCCTGCTGCCCGGGGTCGTCGCGGGCGCGGTCGTCTACGCGCGTCACGGAACCGTGAGCTTCGACCTCCTCCAGCTCCCGGTCTCGTGGTCGACGGTGGCCGTCCTCGTGGCTGGCTTTCTCGGCGCACAGTTGTACTACGGCTACCGCCGCGTCCTCGAACAGACACGGACCGGACGCGACGACGGCGATCACGTTGTCGCACGGATCGTCCGCCGGCTGGCGATGACGGCCGACGTGCCCGAACCCAGCGTGCGAGTCCTCGACGCCGAGGAGCCCAGTTGCTATACCGTGGGTCGGTTCACCGACGCGACGATCGTGGTATCGACCGGGCTGATCGAGCAACTCGACGCCGACGAACTCACGGCTGTGCTCGCCCACGAGGTGGCACACGTCGCCAACCGGGACGTGACACTGATGACGGTCACGACGCTGTTTCTGGAGATCGCCGATCGCGCGTATCGATCGGCACGGCTCGCACGCCGGGCGATCCAGTCGCCCGGGGACGTCTCGTTCCGGGGAAAGATCGCCCTCTATTGGTTTCTCCCGCTGGTCACGCTGACCTACGTCTTCGTCGCGCCACTCCTGTGGGTGTTCCCGACCGTCGCCGACTGGGCGACGCGAACGCTTTCACACGCCCGGGAGTTCGCCGCCGATGCCGCGGCAGCGCACATCACCGGTCGGCCACTGGCGCTGGCAACCGCGCTCTCGACGCTGTCGGCGTCGGGCCGGACTACGCCGGAGACGGATCTCCGAACGACCACGATGCAGGCACTCTCGGTCATTCCGTCGCCGCTGATCGCCGACCGGGTGGCTCGATCGATTCCGACGCCCGATCGACCGCCGGCGGGAGATCGACGCGACCGGCTGCGGACGTGGCTCGACGGAGAAACGCCGTCGGGCGTCCCGAAGGGGGACCAGCGCAGCGCCGGAACCGACAGACGCACACACCCACCAGTTGCGGAGCGGATTCGGCGACTACAGGAGTTGGCTGCCGATGCAGAACTGGAGGGTAGTGTATGACGGACACGCGTCGTGCGGTGTTCGCGCTGGGTACCGTCGTCTGCCTGATCGTGGTCGCCAGCGCGCTTCCGGCCGCAGATCCACGACTCGACCCGCCTGGATCGCAAGGCGAAGATGTTGTCCCAGGGGAATGGGATTCGGGCGACGAGCGATCGGACATCCCAACCGAGTCGACGAACCAGTCCACCTCGACGGAGCAGGCAGATAGCGAGGCGGACGACGAGGAACAAATCGATATTCTCGACTCACCTGTTCCGGGAACCCAGATGACCGTCAAGACCGAAAGTAGCGGATCCACGCGGACGGACAACGTCACCGTCGACGGTGAGGTTGTTGGCGAAACCAGCCGGCACGGAAAGGTCGAGGTCGAGGTGCCCTTCGAGGAGTCGATGACAATTTCCGTCGAGGGCAAAGACGTGAACCGTACTGTCGACATCGAAACGGATGCGACGATCCACAAGCGGTCGGCGGCAGCGCCGGCTCGCAATCTCTCGATCACCGCCGCTGTCGCGACGGAGCCACTCGTCGGCGCGCCAGTACGTGTCGACGATGAAGTGGTCACGTGGACCGATGACGACGGGGACGCGGCGGTCCCGTTACCCGACTCGCCGGGTCCGGTCGAAATCAGTGTCGTGCGGCGTGCAGTCAGGGCTGAACGAACCGTCTCGGTCACGGAACCAACGGTCGATTTTGCCACACCCGTGTTGTTCCCCGGGTTCCCCGCTCCGGTGGTCGTTTCGGCCGACGGCGAGCCTATCGAAAACGCAACCGTCCAGATCGGCGGTTCCGTAGCCGGAACGACCGACAGAAGCGGTCGGACGACGGTCTGGCTGCCGATCGAAGATTCAGCCACCGTGACGGCGACAGTCGGTGCGGCATCGGCAACGGCAACGGTCGGCAACCTCTATTTCCGGCTTGCAGCCGTTGTCGTTGTGGTTCCCGGGCTCATCATCGGCGGCGTCCTGTCGTATCTCAAACTCGTCGCACTCCGCAAGCGGCGTCGGGCCAAGGGGTTCGTCAAAGTCTTTGTCGGATTTGGCACTGTACTCGCAGGACTCTCCGGTTCCGCTGGCCGTCTGTGGGGCTTGTTGGGCAACTGGCGTCCCTCCGTCCCGGCGATTTCACGCCCGTCGCTGTCCGGTTTCGGCGAGGGGTGGCAGTTCCCTGCCGTCGGGGCGACGTTCACGGCAGCGTCCCTGGGCGGGATCACGGCGACACTGTCGTCGTTTGGGTCGCTTCGAAGAGTCGTCAGTGGCTCGCCGGATCGTACGGGAACCGAGCGGTCGCCGAGCAGTCGGATCGTCGAATGGCTCAGTGACGACGAGACCAACACAGTCGACGACGATGCAGACGAAGCGACGGCAGGCACGGACGAGCCACCCCCCTCGCTCACCCCAAGAGAGGAGATCCGCGCAGCGTGGCACAGTTTCCTGGATCGGCTCGACATACGAAGGCGCGAGACGGTAACGCCCGGGACGGTCGCACGTCGGGCCATCAGGACCGGGTTCCCGGTCGACAGCGTCCGGCGACTCCTGGGGATTGTCCGTGCGGTCGAGTACGGTGGTCGGGAGCCCTCACCGGAGCGCGTCACCAGCGCCCGGGCGCTCGCTGAGGAGTTGATCGCCTTCGAGACAGAGCAGGGCGACGACCAACCCCGTGCGGACGGCGACTCAGACGAGGTGAGTGACGAATGAGTGCGCTCAGGGCGCTGGCCGGAGGCGTCAGTCACCTCCGGGCGCGGATTGGCGACCCCGAGCGCGCTGGCGTCGCGGTCGTCCTCGCTGGCGGGACGGCGGCTGTCCTGACGCTACTCATCGGTGGCTACGTCTCGCTGTCCGGATCCATCTTCAGCGTGTTACACCTGCTTGCGGTGTTGCTACCGGTGGTCGGCGGGATCCTCGTCCTCGTGTCGGCTGGATGGGGGCTGCGGCGGCGTTTGAATTACGGAACCGTCGATCCCCTCGTCGACGGTGACCCACCGGAACGGGGGAGTATTCGATCGATCCGGGACATACAGGCCGACGACCCGATCGAAGCGAGCGCGACCGACCGGTATCGCTGTCAGCGTGACGACCGTACGAGAGAGGTCCGCCAGCGCTTGCTCGACGGGGCGGTCCGGACGTTGGTTGCGCGAGGGGGACTTGGCAGGGCGGCCGCCAGAGACGCGATCCAGACGGGCGAGTGGACTGACGACCGGGTTGCGGCCGCGTTTCTCTCGCCGGCGGTGTCCCAGCCCCTTGCCGAACAACTGCGCCGGATGGTCGATCCAGGGGCAGCCTACACGCATCGGGTCCGACGGACACTCGCCGCGATCGAAACGATCGGGACGGAGACGCCAGCGGACGCAGCACAGACCGCTGGCACGGCGGAGACGGACGAATCGCCCGCAATGGCGTCGGTTCAGGAGGGTCCGCGATGACCGATCGCACGGTCGACCGGATCAATCGGTCAGACGGCGCGATTGTCACGACGTTTCTGGTCGCCGGCATCGGATTCGTCGCCGGGAGTCCATTCCTGATCGTCGCCGCGACGGTCCCGCTTTGGTATGCCGCCGCGAGCGTCATCGGCACCCGGGAAGACGCGGAAATTCGCGCCCACCGTGAGATGGTCCGCAATGGCGACGGTTGCGATAGCGACGGGACGGCGACACGCGAGGAGCCGCTCACCGGTGATCCGGGTGACGTCGTTGCCGTCCGGACGACCGTCGAGAACGTCGGCTCGGAGCCGATCGTCGACCTTCGGCTCGTCGATGGCGTGCCAGCGGAACTCCCTGTCGTCGATGGAACGCCACGGGCCTGCGTGAGTCTCGACGCCGGCGAGACCGTGACGATCGAGTACGACATGGAGCTCCATCGCGGCGAGCATACGTTCGAGGCGGTGGATGTCCGGACGCGGGATCTCACTGGAACTGTCGTCGAGACCTGGAACGTTGCGGCGACCGGCGCGGAGGCGCTCAGCTGTCTGCCACCCATCGAAACCGTCCCGCTTCGCGGTGGCGCAAACGATTTCGCCGGCACGGTCCCGACTGACGACGGCGGGAGTGGCGTCGAGTTTTATTCTGTGCGAGACTACGAACCGGGCGACGCCATCGGCTCGATCGACTGGCGTCGCTACGCCCGGACGCGGGATCTGACGACCGTCGAGTATCGTGCCGAGCGGGCGACCCGGATCGTCTGTCTCGTCGACGTCCGACACAATCAGTTCCGCGGGGCCTCTCAGGATCGGCTCGCCGCCGCCGAGTTATCCGCAGACGCTGCGGAGCGAACCTTCGAGACGCTCGTCGAGGCCGGTCATCCGACCGGCGTCGTCGCCGTCGGCGATGACAACCACTCCTCGGTCCCGCCGGGGACTGACCCGGGGACCCGGGAGGCCGCCACGACGTTGCTCGAAGCGGCGCGATCGAGCAAGCGTCTCACGAACGTTCCATTCTGGCACTTTGGCATGTCAAAAGATCCGTTCACGAAGATCGAAACCACGCTGCCCGGCGAAGCCCAACTCTACCTGTTCTCGTCGTTCGTCGACGACAGGCCGGTCGAGTTAATCGAACGGTTACGGACCCAGGGGTACACCGTTCGCGTCGTCTCCCCGGACCCGATAGCCGACGACAGCACCGAAGGTCGTTTCGAGGCGCTCGTTCGTCGGACCCGACTCGCCCGTGCCAGGTCGGCCGGGGCCCGGGTCGTCGACTGGGACCGCACGCGACCGCTCGGCATCGTGCTCCGCAACACGATCGGGACGGTGACGACACGATGACGACACGAGACAAGCGCGTTCCGGACACGATCAGCACGGCCGTCGTGATCGCCGGGGTCGCCGGCGTCCTCTCGCTCGGCATCCATGACCCGATCGCCGTGTCCGGCATGTTCGTCGGCCTCGGACTCGTCGTCGGGACGGCCAGACTCACGGGTTCGTACTGGCGGGTCTGGCTCGCCACCGGCCTGTGTGCTGGCATCGCCGGTATCGGCGTCGGACTGATCGGCCTTCGACTCGCTCGGGTCGGGACGACGGCCGGGATCCTGGCAGCGGTGACGACGGTGATCGGGATCGGGCTCGGCCTACTCGCGATCGCCGGGCGGACGGAAAGAACGATCGAGCGAGGTGGCGTCGCCGCGATGTACGGCTCGCTCGCCGCGTTCGGCTGGGCGATCGGGCTACTCGCGGTCGAGGCGGTCGGTGGCGTCGGCGCGGCGTTATCCGGGCTGGTGTGGATCGGCGGGACAGGCAGTCTCGGGCTTCGCGTCTCGCTCGTCCTCGCCGCAGTCGCCGTCGGCGCTGCGGTGTTCGCACTCCCACCCGCCGCTATCACCCGCCCGGAGAACATCGGCACGTATCGGACCGTCAGACGAGGGTTCGTGGTCGGACTCGGGATCGCCACTGTGGTCCTTGCCGGCGCGATGTCTGTCGGTCGATACGTCCAGGAGATAGAGACAGTCGTCGACCTCCTCGCCGGGTCCGCCGTCGTGCGCGTCCCCCTCGCAGTCACGATCGCTGCCGGGGCTGGCCTGGCTGTCTTCGCCGCGGTGGTCCGCGAACTGTGGATGCGGGCGAGCGAGCCGTACAACGCCGCCGTCCCGATGCTGTCCGGCGCCCTGGTCGGTATCGGTGGTTTCGTGCTCGTCGCGTTCGGCCTCGGTACCGGGATCGAGGACGTGATCGTCGTCCTGTTCGGGACGGCCGTCGTGCTGGGCATCGGGGGTAGTTTCACGTGGGCCAGCGGTATCGAACTCGCCGACGATGGGACCGGCGCAACGCTCACCGCCGGCGCGACTCACACTGTTTCGATCGCGCTGGCCGTCGGCGCGATCGTGACCGGCGCAGGCGTCGAACTCCAGGCCGGCCTCGGCGTCGGCTCCGTACTCGACGGCGTGTCGGCACTCGCGCTGTTCGCCATGGCCGCGTTCGTGACCGACGTCGGCCACTACGGCCGGCACCTCGGCTGGGAAATCGGTCGTGACGGGGCCAGTCCCCTCCCGCAGTTCGTTCGCGTGGGCTGGAGTGTGGCAGTCGCCGCCGCCGGGTTCGGCATCGGGGTCCTCGGGTTCGTCGTCGCGACGCTGTTCGCACCCGTCCTCTCGGCCCCGGCGATGCTGGCCGTGGTTCTCGCGCTCGGGGCGATCCTGCTCGGAAGCTGGCTACTGTTCGCCTGATGAACGGGCCCTCGGAAGCTGGCTACTGTTCGGCGGGGGGCTCCTCCATCGCCGGCACCGAGACGCGATCGAGGACCGACTCGACGATGGAGCGTCGGGAAACGCCTTCGACGCTCGCCTCCGGCGTCAGGACGAGGCGATGGGCGAGGACGGGCGGCGCGATCCGGCGAACGTCGTCGGGGACGACGAACTCCCGGCCGTCGATGACGGCCCGGGCGCGAGCGGCTTCGAACAGTCGCTGGACACCCCGCGGGGAGACGCCGACCTCGACACGTCCGTCCGTCCGGGTCGCCCGGCAGAGGTCGGCGATGTAATCCCGCACCGGATCCTCGACGGTGATCGTCTCTGGTTCCTGCTGGAAGTCAAGGACGTCCGTTCGGTCCGCGACGCGCTCGACCGTCGGATCCGGGTGATCCCGATCCGCGCGGCGGTCGATCAACTCGCGGGTCCCGTCGGCGTCAGGGTAGCCAAGCGAGGTCTTGATCATGAAGCGGTCGCGCTGGGCCTCGGGGAGTTCGAAGGTCCCCTCCTGTTCGACGGGGTTCTGGGTCGCGATGACGACGAACGGCTCCGGGAGGGCGTGGGTTTCGCCGTCGACCGTCACCTGGCCCTCCGCCATCGCCTCCAGCAGCGCCGACTGTGTCTTCGGTGGCGCGCGGTTGATCTCGTCGGCGAGGACGACGTTGCCGAACACGGGGCCCGGAGTGAAGTGGAACTCTTCTGTGCCCTCCTGGAAGATGTACGACCCAGTGATGTCGGACGGCATCAGATCCGGCGTGAACTGGATCCGGGAGAACTCAAGGCCCAGCGCCGTCGCGAACGACCGCGCTGTCAGTGTCTTGCCGGTCCCGGGCACGTCTTCTAAGAGGATGTGTCCACGAGCCAGGATCCCGGCCGTGATCTCTTCGAGGACCGTCGGGTCGGCGATGACGGCCGAGCGGATCTCGTCGATGACCGCCTGGACCGTCTCTGCGGTGTCGGGGACTGCCATGCGTGTGTCGCCTCGCCACGACGACATAAAGTTCCTGATTGCGAACAGGATCTGACGTCGCTGTCTCGACATCCCGGCGATTGCGGACGCCAACCCGGTGTGGGATCAGAACTGAGGTCGTCGGCAGATGGATTTTTGTCCACCGACGACTGTGTGACGGACGTGCTAGGTGGGCTAGATCCCGGGATGGTGATCGTCTTCGCGATCATCCTCGCTGCACTCGTGTTGTTCGCCACGGAGGCCGTCCCGGTCGACGTCACCGCCATCGGGATCATGATCGCACTGCTGGTCGTCGAACCCGTCTCGACGATGCTCGTCGAGTGGGGCGTCCTCGAGTCGGCCGTGTACGTCCTGCGCGCGCCGGGCAGCGAGGTGACGGCCGTCGAGCGCGGGCTCTCAGGATTCGCCAGCGTCGCGACGATCACCGTGCTGGCGATGTTCATCCTCAGCGCCGGCGTCCGACGGACCGGCGTGATCCAGATCCTCGGCCGGAAAGTCGGGGCGTTCACCGGCGAGGACGAAACCCGCCAGTTGGGCGCGACCGTCGGGATCGTCAGCCCGATCTCGGGGTTCATCAACAACACCGCCGCGGTCGCCATCCTCCTGCCGATGGTGACTGATCTCGCCGAGAAAGGCAAGACCTCGCCCTCGAAGCTCCTCCTGCCGCTGTCGTATGCCTCGATGTTCGGCGGGACGCTCACGCTGATCGGGACCTCGACGAACATCCTCGCCAGCGACCTCTCGGCCCGGCTGGGCCGCGATCTCGGCATTCCGGAGCTTCACGCCTTCTCGATGTTCGAGTTTACCCACCTCGGCGTGATCATGATGGCCGTCGGGCTGGTGTATCTCATGACGATCGGGCGACAACTCGTCCCAGCCCGGATCAAACCCGCCGAGGACCTCACCAGCGAGTACGACATGGCCGAATACCTGACCGAGGTCGTCGTCCGCGATGATTCGCCGGTCGTCGGCCAGCGCGTCGGTGAGGCCCTCGAGGGCACGGACTTCGATGTCGACGTCGTCCAGTTGATCCGGGAGGACGCGGTCTTTCTGGAGCCACTGGGCCAGAAGGTGATCCAGGCCGGCGACGTCTTCGCGCTCCGGACCGATCGGGACACCCTCGTGGAGCTCATGGACGTCGACGGGTTCGACCTGCTGGGCGACGTGGCCGTCACTGACACCGAATTGGAGGCCCCCGAGGAAGGCCACAACCTGGTCGAGGTCGTCGTCGCCCCCGGATCGTTCCTGGTCGGCGAAACGCTCGCGAGCGCGAACTTCCGGCAACGCTACGACACGACCGTGCTCGCCCTGCGCCGCGGCGGGGCCGTCATCCGCGACCGGATGGATCGAACGCGACTCCGGGTCGGCGACACCCTGCTCGTCCAGGGGGCGACCGACAGCATCGACCGCCTCAACAACAACCGCAACTTCATCGTCGCCCAGGAGGTCGACCGACCCGACTACCGCGAGTCGAAGATCCCCGTCGCCATCGGGATCGTCGCCGCCGTCGTCGGCCTGGCGGCACTGACCCCGATCAACATCGCCGTGGCGGCGCTGGCTGGCGCGCTCGGGATGGTACTCACCGGCTGTCTGAAACCCGCCGAGATGTACGATGCCGTCGAGTGGGACGTCATCTTCTTGCTCGCGGGCGTCATTCCCCTCGGGATCGCCCTGGAGGTGACCGGCGGCGCGGCGCTGCTCGCCGACGGGATCGTCGCCGTTGCCCCCTCGCTGCCGCCCATCGTCGTCCTCGGGTTGATGTACGTCGTGACGGCACTGCTGACAAACATCATTTCGAACAACGCGAGCGTGGTGTTGATGATCCCCGTCGCCGTCGAGGCGGCCGTCGCGCTCGGAGCCAATCCCTTCTCGTTCGTGCTCTCGGTGACCTTCGCCGCCTCGACGGCGTTCATGACACCCATCGGCTACCAGACGAACCTCTTCGTCTACGGGCCCGGCGGCTACGAGTTCATGGACTACGTCAAGGCCGGTGCGCCCCTGCAAGCGATCTTCGCCGTCGTCACGACGCTCGGCATCGCCCTTTTCTGGGGACTGTAACGTCGATGGAGGATGTCAAAAGGGGAATGGTGGATTACAACGGAATCGGGAGGCAACGACGCCAGTGTGTATGGATATCTATATAGTATTCATAGTAACCAGTAAGGGAAATCACTCCTGAAAGTTCCCCCGATGCCCTCCAGTACTCGGCGAACGTTTCTCGGTAGTGCGAGTGCAGCGCTGGCGATCCTCAGTGGCTGTCTCACACAGGCGTCATCCTCGGACCCGGCTCACTGGGTGACTGTCTATCTGGGTGAACGCGAGAAGAGCCACGACGTCAGCGTGACGATCCGAAGTGAGAGCAAGGACATCCTCTTCGAGAAGGAGTACCGTCTCTCGGATAGCAACGAAGCCGACGAGAACGTCCCGTTTTCGCCATCGACCGATCCCGAGACAGTCATCGTGTCCGTCGATGGAACCCGGTTCGAACGTGACTGGCCCGGCTTTGAGCAAGCCGAGTTGCCCTGCGATGACCCGAATCGCGCGGGCATCGAGCTATGGGTCGAGAACGGGACCGACGGCTCGCCCGGAATCCGAATGGAAGCGGGTTGTCAACACGTGACGATGGATTGATGGGATCCACAGACAACTCAGTCCGCTACCTGTTACGAGCGCTCGAGATGAGCAGGTCAGAATGCCGCGATGATCACGGCGGGGACGAACGCGACCTCCAGCACCGAGAGCAAGATCACGACGATCGCGCCGGGCAAGCCCCCGATGGCGACGATCAAGAGTACCAGCGGTGAGATCGCCACCTCCAGTCCGAAGGCCATCTCGGCGACGAAGAACACGACGAGGCCGATCACCGCGTTCCAGACGAACGGTTTGATCGCCTTGACGATCCAGTACGCGCCGAAGACGACGCCGAGGACGATCAACAGCGCCGTGACTTCGATACCTGTTACCATACCTGTACATCTTGCCGTGGGTGTATGTGCTTTCCGGCCAGTGAGATCGGGAGAGGGATTGAACGGGGTGACTGTCGGTGGAAACAACGTGAAAGCCCCGGACCATTCGAGTCAGGAGGGTCACCCCCTTCAGCCCACTCGTGTCTCCTGGTCGGGCAGCTGATGTGGGTGAGGCTTTCACGCTGTCTCCAGTGGTCTCGACTCTGGCAATATTTCGAACGAAACGCTTTACCTCGCGTCGTCGTAAGAGGTTCATACGGGACCGTGGGGTAGCTTGGTATCCTTGCGGCCTTGGGTGCCGTTGACCTCGGTTCAAATCCGAGCGGTCCCATACCACCTTTTTACGGCGTCGGGTGCGCCTGCGGCGCACCACTCCTTGTAAAAACGTGGGCGAAAAACGTCCTGCTCGCGAGCCGACGGCTCGCTCGCAGTGAAACGCGCTCGCTTCACTCGCGCGTACGCTCAACTAATCCAGTCGTCAACGCCCTCGTCACAAGTCATGGCCTTCACCGTCTAGGCGTAAGGGTTCGAAGCGTTCCTCTCCGAGAAGTCGATCGCATCTTTCTCGCCGCCGGAGAGCCCAACCTGCCGGTCGACGTTTCACGTTCGGCGCGTTCGGCCTGATCGAGCAGCCACTCCGGTACGTCGTCGGTGAACGTGACCGTTTTCAATCGAGCGTCGTCGTCGGGACAGATGTGGTCGGGGTGGTCCTCACGGTAGCTGTCGGGGACAGTTTTGCTTCCAAATTCAACCTGTGGTATTTACGGTTTATACTTTAATTATTTTAATATATAAATATATGAAATAAATTAGTTAGTTAATTATTAGTCACGGTTTCCCCATATATTCATATCTCGTCCGGTCGAAAAGGGATCGATGATAGAATGATTATTGACCGATATATTGAGAACTTTTTCGAGAAGACCGGCCTATCACAAGATATCAAGGATTTCAGAGAAAAAATACGCAATATTATGATTGATTCGGGGAAAATACCCTCACTAAATAAGCCAACAACTGAACTCAAAAGAGAAATCAAACAATCACGAGAGGACGCGATGGCTTCTTGGCAGACGGAGATTGGAATTGCACTTTCTGTAGCCACACTCTTTCTTGGATATCAATTGTCGTGTCTTCTCACAATATTGGGTATTCTTCTAACGGTATTTTCCCTTATTAGATCTACGTCTGTAGGTGTTCTCTCATATAAGCGTCCAGAATCGAGGTATACTTCACGTGACCTCACATTCATGCTTGCATGGAATCGAGGGGTGGCGAAAAATCCCGTCACACCCTACTTGATGCCTTTACTGATGGGGATTATGAGACTCCATCCAAGAGGATTCGATGCTGGTATGTATATTATTCATCAAGAGGCCCAACACAACGAGAATCTAAGTCCCACTGACTTTCTACCGCCCTATAATTGAGTCATCACTTACCAAGCATCTCTTCTAATTGTCCGGTTCTCAGCCCCGAATCGGATTTATAGACGGCAAAAGAGCAAAATAATAGGGCAGATGTTCTCCTGTGCCAAGTACAGGTATAGCAACTGGGTTTATTGGAGTCATTGCTGCCGTATTTGCGGCCAGTTCAATTCTATTAAATTATCTATTAGGGCACACAAGAGACCACTGTGAAGAAGAGAAAGTTAAGAAGCATCAGAAAACTGCGTTCTTTTCAATAGCTGCCGCATTTACTCTTCTTCCGGCGTGACGGGGCCGAAGATCCTCCCTCAGTCGATGCGGTTTTGTCAGGCTTGCCGAGTCAATAGGACAAGGTGACCTCGACACAGTTGCAGATCACTACCGCGGGACGCACACGACTGAGGCACAACGGCGAGAACGTGGGACGATTGTGACCGGCGAAACCATTACCTTTCTGCATTCAAAATAAATTCACATGAGCAGGACGTCAATCCCGATCAATTCAGAGACGAAAGACCGTCTCAGTCGCCTCAAGCGGAGCGACGAAACCTGGGACGAGTTTCTCACACGACTGGCCGGTGAGGACGAACCGATTCGCGTGGGGGCCTGGAGTGACAAGGACGCCGAGGCAGTCCGGGAGTCGATCGATCGGTCGCGGGAGAGTTTCGGGCTCGATCGATGACGTTTCTGGATTCCTCAGTGATCGCCGATATGCTGGCCGGCGATGACGATGTCGTGGAGTTCGTCGAATCTGAAGGCGAGCCGTACGTCACTTCAACAATTTGCGTTTTCGAAGTGATCGAAGGGTATCTCGGCCAGGGAGATGCCGATGTGTACGCGCTCCGCCAGGATTTTGGTGGTGTGACCGCGATCGACCTCACCGAATCAATCGCCCTCGAAGCGCTCAGGTTGCAAAACCGGCACTACGACAACGGCAATCCACGGCCGGTTCGGGACTTGCTCATCGCCGCCACTGCTCGATCAACTGGCGACCATCTCGTCGTTGCGGACTCGGATTTCGTGACGCCTGTCCTCGAAGACGAAATCGAGATCACAAACCTGCGGTCGGATGATCGGGCGTCATCCCCGTAGGGCACGCCGGGCGTCCGGTGTCGGCGGGTGAGGACAGGGCGGGGCGGACACCCACGCTTCTCCTTGTCGCGATTGCTCTCGACCAGCGGTTGCACCGATCGTAGCGCTTCCGTCCAGCTGCCAGCGGACGAACGATCAATACCCCACAACCCCATCCATCGACCTGTAACTTTTGTAATCACATCCCATACCACAGCCAAATGAGTCCGCCGTCAGATGCCACGCTGTTCGAATGTGAGACCTGCGGGAACCTCGGGTTCGGCGACGGGGAGATCAGTTGCTGTGATGGCCCGATGCAACCGGTCGAGGAAGAACAGGTGAGCGTCGAGGAGCCCTCTCTCGATGAATTGCTGCGGACAGTCTTTGACATGTCCGAGACGGAACTGGATATCTGCCTCTGCGTCATGGAGGGTGGCGAGTTGACCGTGCCGGACCTGGCCGAAGACGTCGGGTACGACCGAAGTGTCGTCGCCCGGCATCTCGACCACCTCGTCGAGTTGGGCGTCATCGACAAGCACCGACGCCTCCTCGAAGAAGGGGGGCAGATCTACGTCTACACGCCCAACGATGCGGATGTGGTGACCCGGCGACTTACTGGTGCGTTCGCAAACTGGGTCCAGGACGCCACCGCGCTCATCGATTCGATCAGTCGCGAGAAGGTCGAAGCGATGGTGGAGGTCGACACAGATACTCCCCAGTGGAAGATTTATCAAAAATAGCGCGTCGTCGGGGTTCGAGCCGCGTTCAGTTGCCGTCCGCAGCCACCGCGTAGCCCACGCCCAGCACGAGCCCGTAGACACCGTGCCAGAGCAACGACGGCATCGCGAAGTTGGGGAACGACGGCGAGGCGGGCGACCCGACGGCACTGAGCCAGACGGGCATGAGGAGCGCGGCGAGGCCGACCCACGTCAACACGCCCCAGGCGATCCCGAGGCCGACGACTTGGCCGTTCGAGTCCATTCCCAGCATGCCGACGGTGACGGCGAAGGCAAGCCCCAGCATCGCGCCGTGGAACACGTGGACTGCCATCCCAAGCGGAACGCTCGGTGGGGGAGCCAGCGTGTACAGCGATGGGATCGCCACGGCGATCACGGCCTCGTTCATCACGATCATCAACGCACCCATCACGAGTGCCCCGGCAATCCCGGCAAGACCGCCTTTGACCACGTTCGTCGGCTGGACGCCTCGCGTCACGGTATGACTTGTTTCCGTTGCCATATGTTATCATCCGCCCGTTGGTGGATATATGAACGGAGCCTGTGTGACCGGCAACCACGTCCCCCCAACATTCATATAGGAAAACAGGATCCCCCTCGACAGCGTGAGAGCAGCCGGTTGTTCGCGAAGCATCCGATCCCGCTTTCGGGACCGGGTCGCCGCTGGTGGAACAGCAGCTTCCGGCCCACCGACAACCGGTGTGAGATGTGGCCGGCGGTCAACGTGAACCCAAACGATAGGTACGACGGGGACCAACGTTTTGATATGCCAGACGGCAGGACGTGTTCCGAACGAGCGACGAGGGAGCCACCCACCATCGATGATTGTCGCTGACCTGCACGTCCACACGACCAGATCCGACGGAACCCTGCCGCCGGACGCCGTCAGCGACGCGGCCCGGGCGGCCGACCTGCGGGCCGTCGCCGTGACGGATCACGATCGCCTCCCCCCCTTCGATGCGCCGGTCGTCGAGCGCGATGGCGTGACGGTGATCGCCGGGGTCGAACTCCGGGTGACCGCCGGCGACCAGCAACTGGATCTGCTCGGATACGGCGTCGATCCGACGCCGGCGCTTCGTGCGGAAACCGAGCGCCTGCAGCGCGACCGGATCGAGCGTGCCCGGGAGATCGTCGACTGTGTCGAGGGCCGTCTCGGGATCGACCTCGGCCTCGACGTGCACCCGGGTGTCGGCCGGCCGCACATCGCGCAGGCAGTCGCCGACAGTCACGGCCACTATACAGTCCAGGACGCCTTCGATCAGCTCATCGGCACGGACCAACCCTGTTACGTCGCCAGGGACCTCCCCACCGTCGAGCGCGGACGGGAACTACTCGACGACGCCGCGGCGCTGGTCGGTCTCGCCCACCCGCTCCGGTACGACGATCCGGACGCCGCGCTGGCGCACGCTGGGAGTCTCGACGCGATCGAACGGGAATATCCCTACGAGAGGGCGGTCGATCGAACGCCGATCGACGACGCGATCGAGGCCCACGATCTCCTTGCAACCGGAGGGAGCGACGCCCACGGGGAGACTCTCGGTATCGCGGGGCTGGGACGTGCCACGTCCGAGCGGTTCTGTACGGCGCTCGATGCCGCGTTGTCGACAGTCTGACAGTGTCCAGACGGTCGAGACGGATCGCCCCGGGACAACACCGGGCGTCTGCCGTCCGTCTGACGAGAACGGTGCCTTGAATGTCTCTGGGCCCCAAGGACCCAGTATGCAGTGTCACTACTGCGACCGCGACGCGGACGTCGCGGTCGAGAAAGACGGCGTCACGGTCGGCCTCTGTGAGGACGACTTTCGCGAGCAGATGACGGAGCTGGCGGACGGGGAGTGGCTCGAGACGGTCGAAGACGACCTAAACGTCGAAGGCATCGAGTGACTGCCGGTTCGTCCGCCCGCACAGTCCCCGCTCGGCAGTGAGTCCCCGTTCCGACATCGACCGATCGCGATCGCGTGTTCTCAGTCAGCGTGTTCGTCGAGCCACGCGAGCAGTTCGTCGGAGACAGTCGCGCTCTCGCTAAGGAAACAGAGGTGCCCGCCTTCGACGCGGCGATGCTCACCACGCGGGAGTGCCTCGGCGAGGCGAGCCGTCGCCTCGGGATCGACCACGGCGTCGTCAGTACCGCTCATCACTAGCGTCGGCGTCGTGATCTCGTAGAGATCGTCGAGCGCAGCCCCGAGCCACGCAGCCTGCTGGTCTCGCCAGCGTGCCGGTTCGGCGTCGTCGGTCCCCCGCCACTCGGCAATCTGCTCGATGACGTCCGGATGGGCCTCGGGGACGCCCGGCGCGAAGGCAGTGTCGAGTGACGCCGCCAGCGCCGCAGGGTCGTCCGTCGGGGCAGCCATGGCCGAGAGGGCATCTTCATCGACGGCGTCCCCCGGTGCAGTCCCGAGGACGGCGAGGCTTGCGACCCGGTCGTGACGGCGGGCGTATTCTAGCGCGATGACACCCCCGAGTCCGGCCCCGACCAGATGGACACGCCGGGATCCGGTCGCCGAGACGACGGCCGCGAGATCCGAGACGAGCGTGGACAGGGCATACGGCCCCTCGGGCGCGTCGGACTCGCCGGTGCCACGGAGATCCCAGACGGTCGCCTCGTAGGGGCCGGCGACGGCAGCGTGCTGGTAACTCCAGAGCCACGCGCCAAAGCCGACGTCGTTGACGAAGACGACAGCCGGCCCGGACCCATTGGTCTCGTACCGGAGGGAAACACCATCCGCGTCGACGCTGGGCATATCCGAGTGGTGTAGACGGGCGGAGAAATGACTGCCGGATCAATACGGAAACGTTGTGCGGACCACCGAAGCTAAATCTCTTCGTGCCCAATCCAAGGCTAATGGGGATCTCAGCGTTCATCGACGCCGTCGAAGACCGGGAGAAGTCGGTGACCGTCCTCAACCGTGAATCGGTTGATCCGCTCTACCGGATGCTGGACGGGATGTTCGACAACGATAACGTCGCCGTCACCGAGAATCAAGATCCGGACGCACCGAGCGACGTTGTATTGTTGCGCGACAAGCAGACCGGATCGCTGGCAATCTCACAGATGGACGAGATCAGCGAGACGCTGTTGCTGGTCAACTCGGATCTATACGTGACCGGGACAGTCCCGCTCGAGGAGGTCGAAACGCCGGAAGTCGTTGCCCACCTCTCGGACGTGACCTTCACCGTCTCTGACAAGCAGAAGTTTCTGTTGATCCACATCTCCAGACATATCGAGTCACTGGCGCTCGAAACGGATGGCGGCATACTTCATTCATCGTTCCAGCAGCTCTCTCGATTGCGTGACGAGCGCGGGACAGCGGACGCATACCGGACGTTAGCCGACTCGGGGGTTGACGTCCACGTGTACGGAGTCGGCGGCTGGGAGCCACCCGCCTTCGCCGACAGGTTGTCGGTCCACGCCGGATCCACTCCCGAACTCCAGGATTCGTGGTTCGTTGTCCACGACGGCAACGGCGACGAAAACCGGATGGCCGCGCTCGTCGCCGAGGAGATCGGGCCCAACGAGTATCGGGGCTACTGGACGTTCGAACCACGACTGGTGCGCGAGATCCTCGGATATCTCGAAACGCAATACGTGTAACCGACCAGTACACCACCAAATAGAAATCAGGGGGGGGGGTAGACACCGTCTGCGTATCTGAACTCCGGGGGGAGGAGTTCGGGGTGCCTCTGACAATCTCGTGGGGGAGAGGGCCGGCGTGCCGACCCAGTCGGTATTTGTTGCCGGTTACTTGTAAAGGGGTGAGACAATTTACTCAGCGTGAACAAGCCCTCTGTCAACACCAGTCACACGTCATCAGCGGTCCGAAGGACGCATGACCTGCCGCAGGACGTCCGGCGCAGCGTCGAGTGCCGCATCGAGGGCGTCGGCGTCCGGCCCTCCACCCTGGGCGAAGTCCGAGGGACCGCCGCCACCGCCGCCGACGCGATCGGCGAGTTCACTCACGACCGAACCAGCGTCGACACCGCTACCCTCGGGTGCGGCCACGACGAACTGCGCGCCGTCGGCCGCCGAACCGACGACCGCCACCGACCCCGAATCGGCGATCGCGTTGGCCGTCGCCCGTAACTCGTCCATCTCGCCGTCGACGCGCTGGACGACCGCCGTCGTCCCGTCGAGATCGACTTCCTCGCCCTCGCTTGCGCCCGATGCGCGAACCTCGGCGAGTTCAGCCCGGAGCGCTTCGATCTCCTTGCCGCGTTCTTTCCACTCCGCGAAGAAGCGTTCGGCCGTCTCCGGGACGTCCTGCGGATCCACGTCGAACGCTTCGGCCGCCTCGTAGAGGGCGTCCTCGGTCGCCTGGGTCGCTTCGATGGCGGCCTCGCCGGCGGCGAACGTCAGCCTGACGACGCCGTCCTGGATGCGTTCCGTCGAGCGGATTTTGATCGCCCCGACTTCGCCCGTTCGCGAGACGTGGGTCCCGCCACAGGCCTGGACGTCGTCCTCGACGTGGATCAGGCGGATCTGCTCGCCGGCCGGGATCCCGCCCTGGTAGAGATCGAACCCGTACTCGGCTTCGGCCTCGTGGCGATCTGGCCACTCCTGGGTGACCTGGGCGTTGTCGGTGACGATATCGTTGGCGACCCGCTCGATCTCCTTGACCGCCGCGCGAGAGACCGGTTCGTAGTGACGGACGTCGATGCGTGCCGAGTCAGTTCCCTTCTGTGCGCCGGCCTGGCGGATGTGGTCGCCGAGAACCTGCCGGGCGGCGTGAACGACGATGTGGGTGGCCGTGTGATGGGCCATCAGCCGTCGTCGCCGCCGTCCATCGACCTGACCGCGAACGAAGTCGCCCGTCCCCGGGTCGGCATCTGTCCGGTGTAAGATGACACCGTCCTGGATCTGGACGTCGGTCACCTCGACCGTCTCGTCGTCCGTCGAGAGCGTCCCCTGGTCCGGGGGCTGGCCCCCGCCTTCCGGGTAGAACATCGTCTGATCGAGCACCACGTCGTACCCGTCCGCACGCTCGAAGACGTCGAGAACGACCGCCTCGAACTCGGTGCGAGTCTGGTCGTCGTAGTAGAGTTTCTCGGTCTCGGGGAGGTCGGCGAGACGCTCGTCCGTGTCGCTTTCCTCGGTCGACCCGGCGCGTTCGGCGTCCTCGTGGCGCTCGGCAACCAGTGAATAGAAGTCCTCGGGCGTCTCGACAGCGACGCCACGATCGGCGGCGATCTGTTCGACTGTCTCGGGCTGCATCCCGTGGCTGTCATAGAGTTCGACAAGTTCGTCGGCGGGAATCGGGTCGCCGGAGTCGGCGTACTCCTCGGCCAACTGCTCGACGCGTCGATGGCCGCGGTCGAGCGTCTCGCGATACTTCTCGACCTCCGTGCGGACGATGTCCCGGATCGTATCGCGGTTGTCGTACCCAAGCCGTTCGGCCTGCATGTCGACGAGTTCGTCCAACGGGGCGTCGACGCCGACCTCGTCGACCAGGCGTTTCGTCCGCCGCAATACCATCCGCGCGAGATAGCCCGTGCCGACGTTACTCGGTACGATCCCGTCGCCGAGCATGTACGCGAGTGTCCGGCTGTGGTCGGCGATCGCGTAGATGGATTCGAGGGGTTCGACGAGTTCGCGGAGGCGGTCGGTCGCGACGCCGATCTCCGCGGCGATGTCGTCGCGGGCAGCCTCGACGTCCTCGGCCTCGTCGATATCCATCCGACCGGAGAGCTTCGCCGCTTTGTGGACGATCTCCTCCTCGTCGGCAGTATGATCGATCCCCGCATTGTCCGTCAGGAAGTCGATCATGTCGGGGTAAACGGCCTCGTAGACCGTCGGCGTGCCCTGGGACATCCAGGTCCAGCGTTCGAGCCCGTAGCCGGTGTCGATGACCCGGCGATCCATCCGGCTGTAGGTGTTGCCGTCCTTCATCTCGAAATCGCCGTCCGGGTCGCGCTCGAACTGCATGAACACGAGCGTCGCGAGTTCCGCGCCCTCGTAGATCACCTCGAAGGCGGGTCCGGCGTTGCCGCCGCCGACCCAGGGGTCCTCTATCAGCGTCACAGCCTCGCGGTCGGCACCGACTTCGGCGAGTAAGTCCATGCAGTACTCGACGCACTCGTCCTTCCAGTAGACCTCGCCCTCGTAGGCGTAGTCGGTCCCCTCGTCAGCGTTGAACGCGTGATGGCCCATCATCTCGAAGGCCATGGTGTGTCGGCCGGTGACGCCGACGTTGTCGATGTCCTGCATCCGAATGCAGGGCTGGCTCACGGCGAGTGGGTTCGCCGGCGGCGGCGACGCGCCGCTAGTGACGTGTGGCTGAAAGTCGTAGATCGACGCCTGGGTCAGGAGGACGTCCTCCCGCCAGCGGTTGGCCGCGACGGGATAGGGGTCGATGCGCTCGTGATCGTGCTCCTCGAAAAAGGAGAGAAACTGTTCGCGCATCTCGCCGAGTTCGAATGCCTCGTCGAATCCGGGATCGTCGATAAAGCTGTACTCGTCACAGGGCGGTTCACCGCAGGTTTCCCGCGCCCCGTCGAGCGTCCAGAAGTGATCCCCACACTCCATACACTCCTTGCGATGGAACCCGTGCTCCTCGAAGTATTCGAGCCGGTATTCCTCCTCGAGATCACTCATTCGTTGACTGTATTGTGGCCCGTCCGGCCCTAAATCAGTTCCGAAGGGGCTGTTCGGGCAGCTAAAGGTGTCCGTGGGCCGAAAACGGGCGCTCCAGCCGCGTCATTGTTTCGTACCTGGCGGTTTCGGGGACGCGGTGATCGAAGACGTCTGAGACACACGCAAGCGTCGGTCTGGCTACTCGACAGGCGTCAACAAGGTGCGTGTGAATCGCTCCATGGCCGTGCCGAGCAGATCGAAGACGTGCAGCGAGAACGCCCAGAGCAACACGCCGACCGGAACGGCAAGCAGTGCCTCCGAAAGCGATCCCAGGTGCCACCAGGGCCCGAACTGGAAGAGTTGAACGCCATCGTAGTGCAACGGTGCGGTCACCAGCGCGAGCGAAAGGGCTGTGAGCGTCACGACCACGGTGAACTGGATCACGCCGACTGGCAGCCGAACCAGCGCAAAGGCACACGCGCGCCAGGTCTGCTCATCTGTGCACGCATTCCGAACGTGAGAAATGGGCTCCGAAGGGGAGGTATCCAGCTTCCGAGGGGACTGGATCGTCTCGTCGAGGAATGTCGCGGCCAGGCGTGCCTCGACTATCGCGAAGACACGCAGGAGGACGACCGTCCCGGCGAGGATCGCGATGCCGACGAACAGAACCGAGAGAGTGAGCCCGAGCGAGACACCGATCACGACGCCGAGAAACGAGAGGATGCCGAGCGGAAAGCCCAGCACGTGATACACGAGCCGTTTGTACGGCCCGGGATGGAGGACAATACCGAGACCGTCGTCGGAGACGGAGGGGGACCTGATGTCGAAGGCGGACATCGACTGTACATGTCAGCTCCAATTATGAAAAAACTATCGGAAGGGTCAATCCGGTGTAAAACCACCGTCTGTCGCCGCTTCTCACCGCAATTTTTCCGCACCAATTTTTTATATTTCTGTCAGTCACGGCCGTCGAGCGCGAGTGAGGCGAGCAAGGCTTCGAGTTGGATCCGTTCGCTCGCGCCCTCGGTGATCCGATAGTCGGCTTCACCGACACGGTCGAGGACGCGGACGGCCGCCGCATCCGAGAGGTCGAACTCCCAGACAGTGCGGTGCAGCTGGTCGATGATGTCGCCGCCGGCGATCCCTTCCTCGGTCAACAGGGTGTCGAGCCGCGACCGGGCGGCGGTGAAGTCGCCGTCGAGCGCGAGGTCGACCATCTCGCGGATGTCCTCTGGCCGGGCCGTCGACGTGATCTCGAAGACCGCTTCCTCGTTGACTGTATCCCCGGACATCGAGGCGGCCTGGAGCCCGTTGATCGCTTTTCGCATGTCGCCGCCGGCGACGTAGACCAGCGCCTCGATCCCGTCCTCGGTAACGTCGATGACTTCCTCTTGGGCGATCTGGCGGATCTGGGCCTCGACGGCCTCGTCGGCGAGCGGCGAAAAGCGGAAGACGGCACATCGAGACTGGATCGGGTCGATGATCTGACTGGAGTAGTTACACGAGAGGATAAAGCGGACGTTGTTCGAGAACTGCTCCATCGTCCGGCGAAGCGCTGACTGGGCGTCTGCGGTGAGTGCGTCGGCCTCATCGAGAAATATAATTCGGTAGTCGTAGCCGCCAAAAGAAGTGCGTGCGAAGCTCTTGACGCGGTCGCGGACGACGTCGATGCCGCGCTCGTCAGAGGCGTTGAGTTCGAGGAAGTTCTCTTCCCAGTCCTCGCCGTAGAGTTCGCGGGCGATGGCGGTCGCAGCGGTCGTCTTGCCGACGCCGGCCGGCCCGGCGAACAGCATGTGGCTGAGGTCGTTGCGTGAGACGTAGCTGCCCAGTCGCTCGACGATGGCCTCGTGGCCCGCGATGTCTTCGAGGGTTTGTGGGCGGTACTTCTCGATCCAGACTTCCTGTCGACCCGCCCGGGCTGACTCGGCCTCGCTCATAGACGATGGGTGGGTCCCGGGTGGGATAAAGCATGCGAGGTCGACCGACCGTCGTGAGTGAAACCTCGACAAATGCGAACGGAGAGCTGAGCGAACCGTGGCTGGGAGGTCGCGTGATGCGAGACCGAACGAAGCGGAGGCTCGCTACGTGTGAGCGGGCCGTCCGGCTCAGAGACAGTAACGAACCCCGAAGCGCTCATGTCCGTCCGGCCGAACCCACGAACATGGAAGTCACGGTGGAGCTGGTCGACGAGATCACGCGCGAGTTCGACATCGAGCCGGGGACGACCTACGGCGAGTTGCTCGCGGACTTCGAGGTGAGTCCACACGAGGTGTCGGTGCTCGTCGACGACCGGCCAGTGCCCGAGGACGAAGCGGTCGACGCCGAACACGTCCGCATCGTCCGGCTGATCAAGGGTGGCTGATGCCGGTTCGTACCGCCCAGGATGGCGATCTCGTCGGCGTCTTGAACGTCCTCGACGGGGCCGACCTGGCGACCGACCACGACCAGGTACAGACAGCCATCGAGCGTGGGGATGTCTTCGTCGCTGTACCGGACGAGGATCAGGACGGTTCGCCAGTCGTCGGTGCGGTGGTACTCGACGGCGAGGAAATCGTGAACGTGGCCGTGCGCCGGCGACGTCGGGATCAGGGGATCGGAAGTGTGCTCGTCGAGCGAGCGATGCAGGAGCGGGATCGACTCGTCGCCCAGTTCGATACCGATGTGCGGCCGTTTTACGAGTCGCTGGGGTTCGACATCGCGGCGGCGGGTGACGGGCGGTGTCGAGGCGTGTGGCGGTTGGGCGACGGCGGGTCGTTGGAGTGACGTCGCGGCAATCGGAGACGGTACAGTTTAGTTCGCGGAATGGAAAATCGGGAATGAGGGCCCGTATCTCAGTCTGGTTAGAGAGAGCGGCTCATAACCGCTTCGTCCTTGGTTCAAATCCGAGTGGGCCCATGCTTCTGCGAGGAACGGACGTGACGAGCGAAGCATACAAAAGGGAGGATTTGAACCCTGGGAGTCACAGCCCGCGCAGGACCGGAGGTCCGAGCAGGAATGTCTTCCTCCGGTTCACAATCCGAGCGGGCCCATGTGCGTGGCGCGAGCAAACTCGCGAGCGCCCGCTACTAAAAGAGCGAGGATTTGAATGAGACCTGACGCGCACAGCGAAGCGAGCACGTCAGGGCGTGGTTCACAATCCGAGCGGGCCCATCCAGATTTTGCAGGTTCTGTGGCCGACGATTTCAATAGGTAGACGATTCATATCGCCGGTTTTGTGATTTTGGGCAGTGAAACGGATCGGTAGCTCGGGTGGAGTTCAACCATGCGATGGAAGGATACGGCTTCAGTCGGGCGATTTTGAATGGTCGAAGGGTGTTTTCATGACTTATCAGTGTCATTCATCATTCGGACATTTCAGAACGGTAGATTGGATATTTCAAATGAGCGCGGTACTCCGAGAGAGCTCGCATCATCAAGGACAAAGATGGGGTCGCACTAAGGCGATTGACGAGATCAAGACAGTGCTCTGGACTTGAAAATTGTAGTTCCCGACATCCCAGAGATGTGAGCGGCGACAGTGAACTTTTGAAGCATCATCTAAACACGACTGAATGGAACAGACCGGTTCTTTCGTGCAACACGATTACCGACTTGCGCTGAACTTAGCAAACTTCGACGACTGCCGGAAAGTAGTCCAGGGGAGAATATATACGGGTAAATTGAGATGATTGTGGCATGGGTGCATCAGACTGGGCCGGCCGAATGTGCGATCAACTTGAGGGGAAGTTCGATATTTGTGATGACCGTGCGTTACGGGTGACGACGCTCGTTCGCCTTCTTCGGGGCGAAGGGCGCGAAAACGTCTTCGGTGAACATGGCGGCGAACGCTGGGCCCGCCACAAGGAACTACTGATCGACCGGCTTGACGAATCCCTCGAAGACCAACCTGGCGAGACAATAGAAGCACGCTGGAACAATTTGATGGATGACTTGGACTGTCAAGACCGAGCAGAGAAAGGGGTATATCTGATCCCGTGGGATGAACACGACGCTGAAGACTGGCAAGATCCGGGTGTAACGGACTCTCGGCCCGAGTAGCTGAACGAACCTGATTCCCAGTCAGGAGAGCTTGTGATCCCATTGGATCAGAACAAGGCTCTCAGATATTCGAAAGGACGTTCACCACTGCTAGTGCGATCCCCGTCGCGATGATACCCAGTACCAACAGTCCATAGTTCGCGATCGGATTCGCCGCTCGGGCGACATCGTAGGAGTAGTGGTCGTTACGAACGGGCGCAAATGGTTCGACACCCATCGGCGTGAGAGCGTCTGCGGCGATGTGTGAGAGGATCGTGACCGTCCCGACCAGTAATCCGAACACGCCGAGATCGATCGCCGCCAGAATGCCGTCATTCGAGCCGATCGCGAGCCCGATGAGACCGAGCCCGATCCCGACGAGAGCAGCGAACCAGACCGTGTGGGTAATTCCGCGGTGAGAGATACCGGGGACACGCTGGTCGTAATCCGGAACCATGGCGAGGAGACCGGCCCCGACTGCTCCGGCCATTGCGGCCCCCTCGAAGCCCACGACGAAGACGATGAACCCGACCGGCGCGTAGGCGAGCAAGGCAGCCCCGACATGGCCCTCTCGATGCACGTGTGGTAGTGGCACAGGACGCCCCTTTTTTGTTACGTCAGGGAGGACTCAGAGTATGCCAGTTCAACGGGCTCGTTCTATCGACGATCTCTTCGAGGCGGTGGCGGGCTACGATCTCGTGTTGACGGTCGACGCGCCGCTCAGTCTTGCGCTCAATCGACGGCTGGACCACCCACGACTTGGTCGGTTCGCGGCCACGCCACAGATGCTCGCGGCCGACGAGTTCCGACCGCAGGACCAACGACAGCTCTTTCTCGACGTGATCGAGTCGACGGCACTGCCCTGGAAACAGGCCGCTCATCTGGTCGAGTTGATCCTCGGTTGTTGGGAGGAGACAGGTGATCGACAGGCGATCCTCGAGTTCGAACGCTACGATACACCGAAAACGCGGGAGGTACTCGAGGTCATCGCGTCCGTCGAGAGTGCGCATCGCGATCTTGAGGAGTACCGGATCGACGACGACCGTGAGGTCGCCGTCATCGGCGAATCCCAGTTCAGCGCGCTGGACCGGTCGATCCTGCCCGCCGAGTACGACGTGATCGACCCGCTCACGAGCGAGGCCTTCGACCTGCCGGCGTTCCACAGCTTCGCGTCCCGGACAGCGATCGTCGAGGCGATCGTGGACAACGTGACCAGCGACAACGCCGACGACGTGGCGATCGTCATGGACCGCGGCGGACCCTTCCCCGCGTTGATAGAATCGGCACTCGAAGCGCGGGACATCCCCTTCCACGGCGGGCCAGGCTTCGCGGACGACGAGGGACTGCGGACGTTCCTCGAACTACTCAGGTTAGCGCACGCCGATTCGAGAGCCCGCGTCGGGGACGTGCGACCGATCGCTCGCGGGCTCGGAATCGACCTCCCCGTCGACGACGAGGACAAACTCCTGGGTGAACTCGAAAGTGCGGCGGCCGAACCGATGCAGGCGTTCTGTGCGAACGTCCCCGAGTGGACGTTCGGCGAAGCGATCCGGGAGTTCGAGGAGCTGTCGGACCGGTCACTGAACGTCGTTCGGGACGAACTCGACGTGCTCGGGTTGGTGGACAAGACGGTCACGGACGGCCGACTCGACGATCTCGAATTCTACTTCAGTGCGTTCGACGTACCGATCGACCGCGAGGACAGCGGCGTCCTGCTCGCCGACGCGAACACCTCGACCTACGTCGACCGGCCCGCCGTCTTCTATCTCGGACTGGATGCAGACTGGACCCACCAGGTCATCGATCGGCCGTGGATCGACACCGAACGGAAAGACCGTGAGCACCTCCGGCAGTTCCAGCTCCTCCTCCAGAACGGTCGCGAACAGTATTATCTCGTTCAGGAGACCAGCGCCGGCGAACCCGTCCGGCCGTGTCTGTACTTCCACGACCTTCTGGACGACGACATCGAGACGTTCGACGATTTCGAGACGATCCCGCACACGTATCGGCGAGGAGATGGCTCGACCGGGTTCGAGCACGACCCCGTCAGCGCAGCGCCCGAGTCGATCGAGACGATCAGCCAGTCGAGTCTGTCCACGTTCGTCAACTGTCCGCGCGATTACTTCTTCGATCAGGTGGTCGAGCAACCCGATCGGGACTACTTCCGGAAAGGGAATTGCTATCACGACTTCGCCGAGTTCTACGTCAACCACCCGGACGTAGTCGCCGATGCGGATCGAGCTGAACTCGTCGATCTCTTTCTCGACGAACTCCGGCCGTTCGTCGATCAGGTGGATCGTGACGTCCTCGAAACGGAATTCGACGTGGGGCTTGACCTGATCGAGCGATTCATCGACGAGAATCCACCGGTCGAGCGTGACTACAGCGAGTACGAGGTGTTGCCCTTTGGGAATCTCGTCGCCAACTATTTCGATCACCCGATCGATTCACCGATCACCGAGCAGTGGTTCGAAAATCCGGAACTCGGCGGGAGAGGCAAGGTGGATCTCATTCACTCCCCGACGCAACTTCTCGATTACAAAAGCGGGTCGGCGAAATCCGCGTCACAGGTCGTGGATCGCTCGTCGATCGAGG
This sequence comes from Halorhabdus utahensis DSM 12940, assembly GCF_000023945.1. Classification (NCBI taxonomy): domain Archaea; kingdom Methanobacteriati; phylum Methanobacteriota; class Halobacteria; order Halobacteriales; family Haloarculaceae; genus Halorhabdus; species Halorhabdus utahensis. Next base: position 1,947,207 of record NC_013158.1, on the reverse strand, counting down.
AGATTCACGACAAACCCGACTTTCAGGCCATGCTCTATCTCGCCCATCACCGTCGGGTTCGTCCCGACGAGCCGATCGATTTCGTGTTCTATCACTTCCTTGACCTGGTCGACGATGCCATTACTGGAACCGCCGATGTCGAGGACGCGCTCGTCCGCGTGACCTACTATCCCGTGGCGTTCGACGAGTGGGTCGGCTCACAGACGGCGTTCGACGCACTCTGTGAGGGCGTCGCGGAGAGCAACGATCGACGGAAAACACTCGAAAAGTTGGGATATGACGCGTATGCCCAGTTCCTCGGTTCGCACACGTTTCCCGACGTCGACGAGAAGGAGATACTCCTCGATACCGAGTTTGCGGATGCATTCGTCAGGTACGCTCGCGACCGAGTCGGCGAGTACAAGTATGTCACGTCGGGAATCGAGAGCGCGCTCAAAACTTTGCTCGACCTGCGTGGCGAGAACTATTTCCGGGACGATGTCGAGGCGTTCGAGGCGTTCCTCGACGAGCAGATCGCCCTGATCAACGAGTATCGAGAGTCGTCGTTCCCGGTCGGCGATCCTAACCTGGATCGCGTGACCCATCGTGACCTGCTGCTGACAGAGGGCGGTGGTTTCGATGACTGAGCCCACGCCGAACGCCCGGCAGCGCGAATTGATTGAGGCGATCGAGGGGATTCACGTCGTCGACGCCGGCGCGGGGACGGGCAAGACGTTCGCGATCACGCGTCGGTATGCGAACCTACTGAGTGAGGGGTACGAGCCTGACGACGTGCTGCTGGTCACGTTCACGAACAACGCCGCCACCGAGATGAAAGAGCGCGTCGTCGCGCGGTGTGACTACTCGATGTCTGCGCTCCGGGACGCACCGATCAGCACGTTCCACAGCTTCTGTCACGACCTGCTCCTCGAATACGGGGCCGACGCGCCCTCGTACCTCGGCATCGACGACCAGATCACCCAATCGACGCAGCTGCTCGAAAACGAGGTCATCGAGGCCGATCGCTTTCGGACCTTCCTCTCGCAGTTCGTCGACGCCCATCCCGAACACGAGGCCGTGTTCCGGGTGCTCAACGATCCGACCGCCCTGCTCGAGTTGATCAGGGAACTCGCCGCGAAGGGCGTCTTCCCCACTGTTGACGGGTGGTATCGCGATGGTGCGGCCGCTCTGGACGGCGATTTCGGGGCCTTCGAGGAGTTGTTTGCCGAGGCGAACGCACCAAACGAGGGAGCGAACGGAGCCACACAGTCGAACCTTCGCACCTCCCTGAGCGGGTTCGAGCGCGATCGCTGCTTCCTCCCGGACGCCCCCAGCGAGGACGAGTTGCGAGAGGGCTATCCCTCGATCGACGACCGGTGGGCGGAGGAAGCGTTCGTGGAGGACCGCGAGGCGCTGACGGAGTTCATCCACGACGTGTACGTCGAGTATATCCAGTTCGCGGTCCGGCGGAACTACCTCAACTTCAGCTTCCTCCAGCTATTCGCTTTCGTCCAATTGTGTGAGGATCACGCGCTCCGGGAGTCGATCGCCTTCGAGCAGGTGATGGTCGACGAGTTCCAGGACACCAGCGAGATCCAGTTCAAGCTCACACTCTTGCTCGCCGGGACCGACAACCTCTGTGTCGTTGGCGACTGGAAACAGTCGATCTACGGGTTTCAGTACGCCGCCGTCGAGAACATTCGCTCGTTCGAACGACGACTCCGGGCGTACAAACGCGAACTCAACGGCGAGCACGAACGCGTCGCCTTCCCCATCGAGGAGGTAACCACGATCCCATTGCGGCGGAACTACCGCTCGACGCAGTCGATTCTGGACCTCTCGCGGCACGCCCTGACGGTGCCCGCGACGGGTAGCGAGTCGGTCGACCGAACCGTCGAGGATATCGACGGCCTCGAGGCGGCGACCGATCGGGACCACTCGACGATCGCGGCGTTCACGAGTGCGAGCGAACACGAGGCGATCCTCGATCGGATCGAGACGATCGTCGGCAACGACGACTACGCGGTTGACGAGAACGGCGACCTTCGCACGCCACGCTACGACGACATCGCGGTCCTCACCCGAACGCGACGCTTCGGGCGGGAGTTACAGACCACGGCCGACGAGTTCGGCGTCCCGGTCGCCTACGAGGGCGGCGTGAAGCTCTTCGAGACCGATCAGGCGATCCTGCTGCTTGCATGGCTCCGGATTCTCGCCGACGAGGACTCGCGACGTGGCTGGGCGGTCGTCCTCGAACGGGCGGGCTACACGCTCGCAGAGGTCGAGCAGATTCTCGACGAGCACACGTATCCCGACGCGATGGACGCGTTTCGCGACCGACTCGCGGCGATGGAGTCGATCGGTGCGATCGCCCGGCAGGTCTTCGAGCGCTACGGATTTGAGGACGCCTACGCGAGTTCGCTCGTCGCCCTCCTGCAGGATGTCTCGGACGGGACGACGCGGAATCTCGGCGGGATGATCCGCTTCATCGAGCGGAGTCTGGACGCTGAGGCGACCCACGAGATCGACGACAACCCGGGCGGGGACTCGATCACCGTCCAGACGATCCACGCGGCCAAGGGGCTGGAACACCCGATCGTGATCGTCGCGAATATCAACCGGTACAGTTTCCCGCCAGCGGGCGGCGGCGACGATCGGATTCGCTTCGAGGATCCGATCGGCCTGCGCCAGACGAAACTGTCTTCGACAGCCCACGGTCAGCCCCACCTCTACGACAACTGGCGGTATCGCGTGCTGTCGGCGTGTCTGGGTCGTGACTACGACGAGGAGCGCCGTCTGCTCTACGTCGCGATGACGCGAGCGCAGGATCACCTGCTCTTTTCGGCGGGCGCGGAGCCGAGTCCGCTGTTCGAGAATTTGCCGCTGGAACCCGAATCCGTCGAGCCGGACCTTGAAGAGTCCAGGATCGATCGGACCGAACAGACGCGATTGCAGGTGTCGATCCCGGAGCCCGACGTGCCGGCTGGCCAGTCACCACACGCACTGATGGACGATCGCGTGTTCGAGGATCGCGACGACGGTCGTGGGATCGAGTTCGGGAATCGAGTTCACGAGTTCGCCGAACAGTATGCCGACGGCGAGGCTGTCGAGCCTGCGAGTGATGACGAACGGCGAGTTCGAGACTTCATCGATGAGCTGGAGGGAGAGCTGCACGTCGAAGAGGACGCGTACCTGCCGGTGTCGGTCGGCGAGCAGGAAGTGACTATCTCCGGCGTGATCGACTTGCTTCACGTGACTGGCGATCGTGTCGAGATCGTCGACTACAAGACCGACCGTACCCGGGACGCCGAAACCGAGTATCGCAAACAGCTAAGCGTCTACTATCATGTCGTCCGACAGCTGTATCCCGATCGAGAGATTGAACCGAGTCTCTTTTATTCTGGTAAAGGTACTGTCGTAGCCATCGATCCACTCTCGATGGAATCTCTCTCGGATCTGGTTAAAATCGAACGAGAATCAAATAGGAGCGATCAGGGAGAGAATCCTACTATTCGATAGGTGCGTCTATGATTTAGTTGTCAGAGTGGTAGTGTCAAACAGTAGTTCTCGACCTCGGGCGCCAGCGAGATGACCTGCTCCCGACGTTTCAGCTCTTGGCGACGCGTCTCGATTCGCTCTTCGAGTTTTTCGAGACGCTCACGCTGGCCCCGGATCGCGATGTCCATATCCGAGCCGGCCTCGGACTTGCGTTCGTACTCCTCGATAAAGGACTCGATGCGCTCGCGTTCGGACTGTGCGTACTCGTTGAGGTTTTCGAGTTCCCGGGCAGTCTCTTCGTGGCGTTTGGAACTGAGGTCGGACTTGATCTCGTTCACCCGAGCACTCACATAGCGGTCGGCGGCTTCACGAAGTTCGTCTTCGGCGTCCACTACTGTCCGGATGTCATCCACCCCTGGTTTCGCAGACACCGTCTCGCCCTCGACGACGCGCTCACCGAGCCCTTGTTGGGCATCCCGTTGCTCCGCGTCGACGAAGACGGGGATTGTCTCCTCCCGGATTGCCTCTCCGGTGCCATCCTCGAACGCTACGCGATAATTGTAGGTAACTCCCGGCGTGTCGACGAACGGGAGGAGTTTGAGGCCGACATCTCCCCGATCGAACTCCAGCACGCGTGCCATGAGTCGCTGGAGGACGTCCGTGTCGGGCGCTACGAACGTGATTTCCTCGTGCTCCATCGCAAATTCGCGGTCGAACGTGAACGGGCCGAAGGTCGCATCCTCATCCGGGGGTCGGATGTCCTCGGGTAATTCGGCCTGATAGAGATTGGTGCCGCGCTTCTCGAACTCGCCGCCGAAGGCCTCGACTGCCTGCTCGAAGAACTCCCGAATGTCACCGGCACTCCCGTAGACGTCTTCGGACTCGTCGACGACCTCCTGTATCTGCCGGCGGCTCTCCGCGTCGAACGTGCTGGTGTCGACGAGACTCCGTTCGTACCACTCTTCGAGCGTGCGCTGGCGCTCCTCGATCAGGTCCTCGAGTTCCTCCTTGGTTGCGCTCGGCGGCTCGTCGTTCTGGATGGACTCCATAATGAGCGAGTCCACGTCGATGTCGTCGAGGATTCCGAGCACGTCCGCCGTGTTGCCGAGCTTCGAGCGAATCTCTTCGACTTTGGTCTGGAGCATCTCGAAGATTTCACTCTCACGAGTGTCATCAAAGAGGAAGTTCCAGACCTTGACCTCCCTGTCCTGCCCGTAGCGGTGGATCCGGCCGATGCGCTGTTCGAGCCGGTTGGGATTCCACGGCAACTCGTAGTTCGCCATAATGTGGCAGCTATGCTGGAGGTCGATCCCCTCGCTCGCCGCGTCGGTCGCGAACAGCAGTCGCGACTGGCCGTGATTGAACTCGTCTTCGATGCGGGCCCGCTCCTCTTTGTCGACGTCACCGTGGATGACCAGAATCTCTTCGGCCCACGGCTCGTCCTGTACGAAGTCGAGGAGGTAGTCGAGCGTATCCCGGTACTCGGTGAACAGCAGGAGCTTCTCGTCTGGTTGCTCTTCGAGGAGTTGGCTGATGAACCGCCGTACCTTCTGGGCCTTCGAGTCGACGGGCAGGTCTTCGGCGAGTGAGACGAGATCGCGGAGCGTGTCGATCTCCTCTTGGAGTTGTTCATCGTTGCTGGCGACGGTCAGCCCGGCAATCTCGTCTTCCGCTCGCTGCTTGTCGTCCTCGTCCAGATCCTCGCCGTCGAGGTAGGCCTCGGCCTCCTCGGAGAGTTCGTCCGTCGCCGTCTGTTCATCGAGCAAATCGTTCAGCCGCCGGCGGAGCGTGGCGTGAATCGCGCCGACGCTGCTGACCAGCCGCTTCTGCATGAGCGCCATCGCGAACCCGACCGCGGGCTCGTTCAGCTTCTCAGAGCGATTGTAGACGTTCTTGACGTAGTCCGTGACGGCGCGGTAGAACTGCCGTTCGTCGTGGGTCATCGAGACGGAGACAGAGTTGACCTCCCGGTCGGGGAAGATGCGCTCGCCGTCGTCGTCGTAGATGTCCGTCTTGCCGCGTCGGATCATCACACGGTCGACTGTCTCCTGCGAGAGCTCGCGGTTCTCGGCGACGAGGAAGGGGTCGATGTACTCGACGAGCGACCGGAATGCCTCTCCCTTCCCGTCGTGAGGCGTCGCACTGAGGAGGAGGAGTGAGTCGGAGTTGCCCGCAACAGTCTCGACCATGTTCGCCGTCTTGCTCGGGGAGTCGCCCCGCTTCGCGGCCTTGTGGGCCTCGTCGACCACGACGACATCCCAGAACGCGTCTCGGAGCGCCGACCGGAACTCCTCTTGCCGCAGGAAGGCCATACTGGTGACGAGTTGCTGCTGGTCTTGATTCCAGATATTGGCCTCCTCTCCGAGACGCCGACGCTCGCCTTCGACCCACGCCCGGTCAGCGACGGTGAGATCCACGTCGAAGAAGCGATCCATATCCCGGATCCACTTCTTCTGGAGGTGGGCAGGGACGACGAAGAGGACGCGGTCGGCCCGGTTTCGGGCACTCAATTCTTTGAGGATGAGCCCCGCCTCGATGGTCTTCCCGAGACCGACGTCGTCCCCGATGAGCGCACGCTGTCGGAGTTTCTGCATCACCCAATTGACGCACGCCAGCTGGTAGGGTTCCAGCCGGACGAGCGAGTTGGAAATGCTCAGCAACTGTCCCTGCTCGTGGGCGAGCTTCAGCTTCGTCGCCTGCGTGTGGAGGTCGAACCACTGGGCAGATACGGCCTCGTGATCCGGATGAAGATCATCGAGTTGCTGCCCGGAGAGGGTCTCCAGCCCGGTTTGGTGTGGCTGGATATCGACGTCGTCCAGACAGACCGTCTTGACGCCCTCGCCGTCGATGTATGCTCGAAGATACTCGATGTCACCAACTGTCCGCGTCTGGATGACCTCCGCGGACGTGCCGTTGAGAATCACTTGTTGGCCGGAAGAGAATGTCGTGTCCGTCATCGAGTGATTCCTCGATTAAAATGTAACACGACATCTTGAATGTTATTTGTCATAGGTGATCCTACTCCCATGGTGGGTGCTAAATCACATCCGTCGCCGTGGTTTGGTATCATGGCCCCGGTGAGTAAGATGCGTCAAGTGCGGCCTGATCCAAATCTTGATTCACCTCATTAATCGATAACCCGTGGTCGATGTCATGGTCGATATATCGAAGTAGAATTTTGGCAAAAACCACACGAGCCTCTTCAGCAAGAGCGGAGGCGCTATAATTGTCGAGTTCACTGTTATTGACCTCGTCAATTGCATCCGCGAGCGATCTATCTTGATGTACAATCTCTCCTCGAACGGCATAGAGCCCCGAAAGAAAATCCCTAATTTTCTCACGGTTCCACGATAATCGATTCGACCCGTCAAGTAGGAAACTCCCACGTAGCCCGATCCGGAATGTGTAGGAAGATCCTTGTGTCCCTCTTAGAAGCGTACCTTCTAAAGCGATCAAACAATCAAGGATTGCATCTTCGTCTCTCCGCTTATGGAACATCTCTTCAAATCTCACAAGGGGCTTGTCGTAGTGAGAATCCTGACCAGTAAAGTAAGAGGAATATCTGTCCCAAAACGCGCTGAACCCTTTTTGACCGTCATCGAGTACTATTTCTCCGTGCCCCGCCTCCCGCTCGACATTTACTTCATCAACAATATCTACAGCAATCCCACGGTATGCCAGCCAACTCGGAGACAGTATATATCCCGTTCCAAACCCGGGGTCACAGCGTGGTTTGTAGTGGTGAAGGGTTCTTTCGAGAGTATCCACTAATTCCCTCATCAGATGATCGTGAATCTTGGATGAAAGGTTGTCCACCGTTAGTACGGAGACGGATTCAGCATCGAGTTTACTAGGATCCCCTCCTCGATTATTCAGAATATATTCTCGGACGTTCTTGCGCCTTCTTTTGATAGTTACTCGCAGTACATTCGAGTAAGAGTAGTCTTGAGTGGGTTCCGGGAGTTGAGTGTTGGTTGGCGCATCAAAAGGAGCATCGAATGTCGCTATTCCGTTCCACTCAGCATCAGAGACATCCGTTATTTCTATGTTAGAAAAATTATATGGGCCATCGAATTGGCTATCGAATTGAAGCCCTGTCCCGAGAGTTATATCCGATCCTGCTCTACCGCCTCGTAGCGGGACAAGAATTTCATACTTCTCTCGATCTGCATAATCTGGTTCAAACTGGCGATCGTAAGCAGCCTCAAAGGCTGCATCATCGAAATCAAAGCTGCTAGCGTAATCCAAGACAAGTCCGGCGAAGCCCCTTAGACTATCCTCTATTTTCCCCGATAACTCCTCATTGACGACGAATTGATTCCCTTCCCCGTCTATATCGACTTCTGGAACCATCTCAAACGGGAGCTCATCAGCAATATGTTCAGCAATAGACTCAAATTCACCAGAATAGTGTTCTCCCGGATTTCGCCTCAGCGCAAGTGAAGGGCGGTTAATTTCTGTAGTTTCTCTGAATCTCACTCCAGACCCGGTCAGTTTGAAGACTGTGTCGGTAGGTATCTCGTCTTCACCTTGTTTTATCGAGGATATGTAGTCTCTGCAAGCAGACTTCACATCGTCGTGAACATCGGATTTCAGAGTCATGAGCTGAATTCACCCTTGCGTGATGCTGATGAAGTCGAGTACGAACTCCTGTGGAAGGAGACCGCCGTGGTAGAAGCGGGCGTCGCCGACACCCTGCTTGCTGAACCGCCTGAGCGGGCTCGCGAAGGCGCTGACGTTGGCGTCGAGATATCCCAACCGAGTGCTGGCGTCGAGCAGCACACCGGGCGAGTCCTCGTCGACGTTCTCGCCGGCAACCCACCGACGACCGGAGTCTGTCGACTCCGTCGGTCGTGAGATTTTCCCCGGGGTTACGTCGTGAGGCAGGAGGACGAACCCGTGGTCGGTCAGGACGTAGGCCTGATCCCACTCGCCCTGTTCGACCTTCGTGCCAATGAATTCCGCGAGAGAGTCGACACGCTGGGCAAGCATCTCTTCGAGATCGCTGAGTTCCTTCTCACCCATATTGTCGAGGTCATTCTTGAAGTAGGCCACACGCGTCGACTGCCAGCCCTCGTCTTCCTCGCGCGTGACCGTCCAGCCGTCACCATCCAGCAGCGAGTTGCGTCGGTTTGTGTTGACTTCACGGTTGTTGCGGAGCGGCAATAGGTCGCCATCGACGAGCGAGATGTCGAACATCTGGACTTCACCGGGCGTGAGGGCGGCCTTCCCGAACTCGGTCTCCGAGGGTAGTGTCCCGAGCCAGACACTCTCTTCGACGGCGAACTCGGGCGCGTCGGCCGGGATGGTCGCCACGTACTCGCGGAGTTCGTCCGCGAGGCGACGGGCAAGGTCGAGTCGAAGGGCGTCGATGACGAACAGCGCGACCGTCTGCCCGCTCTCGAGGCCGTCGGATTCCTTGGTGAAGAACTGGTAGGCGTGATCCTCGTCGACGAATGGAGCGCCAGCCTCGATGGTCTCAGTGACGAGGTCGCCGAGGTCTTCGAGGTAGTCGACGTACTCCGACTGGAGCTGGGTGCGGAGGTCGTCCAGCGTTTTGGTCGCCGGGTGGTTGCCGGGAAGGTCAGTCTCCGGTTCGCCGGAGACGACGAGATTAAGGATGGCGTTGTCGATCTGCCACGTACCGTCATCCTCGTCCGCGTACAGGGAGACGACGTCGTCGTTCACGTTCTCGTCCCACGTGTCGAGCTGATGTGCGAGACGGGCCACCTCGGCGGCCTGCTCCCACGTTTGCGTCCACGGGCTATCCGGGCCGTATGCGCCTCGGTAGTTCCCGTGGATGTCCTCGCTCCCGAGGAGGGCTTCGTACCGTTCCTCGGCACGATCGAGACACTCCTCGTAGTCACCGACGTCGAAGGACGCGTGCCACTCATCCCAGAGACGGCGTTCGAGTGCAGCGTCTACGATACAACTCGACAGTTCCCACGGATCGTCGATGGTATCGACTACGTCGGGCCACACCGCCTCCCCGAGGTAGCGGTCGGCGATCAGATCGGGCGAGGTCGTGTTGTTCAGCAGTGACTTGAGTTCCGGCAGGTCGTGAGCGCCGGCGGTTTCGGCCCGGAACTTGCTGGGGAAGCGGTCGGCGTCGGCGCCAGCGTGAATCAACCACTCCGCGACCGCCCACCGACGCGTCTGGGTTTCGATGGTCGTAGGCTCGCTCTCGTCGGCGACCGCGTCGACGCCCTCGCTGGTCAGCAAGTCCTTCATCTGGTCGACGGTCTGGGGATCGTCGTCGATATCTGCCCAGCCGTTCTCCAGCACGAACGCCACCGGATCGGTATAGCCCCCGGTGACGATCTGGGTACGGAGTTGTTCGAGCGTCGGGAGCTGGCCGCCGGTGAGTTGGTCGTGGAGGATTCGCGCGATCTCCCGGCGCTGCTGAGGGTTGTCGGATTGGGTGGCGTTCTTCAGTTCCCACGCTTGGAGCTGTTCGCTCCCGAAGACGTGGACGGTGAGATCCTCGATGCTCATCTCCACCTCGCTCCCCGTGTGCTGGACGTCCCGAAACCAGTCGTAGTCACCTTCTCTGTCGGCTGGCTCTTTGACGTGTGGAACGTACCAGACCTGCTCACCGTCGACTGGGTCAGCACGGAGTTCCAGCGGTGTTTTTTCGGCAGTCTTCAGCGGGACGCCGAGTTCGGCACAGGCCTGCTGGAGGATGTCTTCGAGGTAGTTACCGTCGTCCCACCAGAGAACGATCGGGTCGTTCGACTCTGCGCGGTCGAATTTGCGGCGGATTGTGTCTTTTGCAGCGTCAGGGAGAGTTTGGGTAGCTTGCATCGATGTTATTCTTTACTACTATCGGAACCATTCTCCTCCGAAGAGATTACGTTGTACTCTTCAAGATCCGTTTCAAGGCCATGTTTTGAGAGGATCCTAATTATATCATCTCTGGCCTGAACAAGCTCCAAATAAGATTTTGAGCCAGTGATAACGCATTTCCCGGAGTTAAAGAGAAGAACCGTGGAATTTCCACCCCCTCGATATATGATTCCCGGAAACTGTTCAGGCTCATACTCAATATTCTCAAGGCCAAGTGCAATAGACAGGGCTGAAAGATCTATTTCTCGTCCTATATCAAAGTCACCGACAATATTCTGAACGAGTAAATCATTTGTATTTTTATCGACATCAATACCAAGCATAGCTAATTTTCCGAGAAAATCATCGACCCCTTTTAATAACTCTTCTTTGTTTTTAGCCCCCACAATAGCTAATCGCCCACTCGAAGGAGTTAGTACGCTCATACTGCTATCTATATCGGGACGATAGATCATACTTGGATATGTCTCCGGATGATAGTCTGTATTTTCCAGATCTGAATTGAGGGCCCCTAAATCTAGCTCCCTCTCTAATCGAAGTGAACCAACAAGGTTTGAAATAGTAATCCCGCAGTCATTTCTTAGAGTCTCTTCACTAATAACGGCATCAAGTTCGTCGATTCGGTGTTCAATTTTCGGTACTGAATCCATATCAGTAATCTTCCAATACCCGTTGACGATCTCCACTAGCCCCTTTTCTTTCATTATGTGTAGAAATTCCCCAACATAAGCAGCGAGTGTGCGATCAGGATATTTTTCTTGGGCTAGCTCAGCTATTTTTTCCTGAGTTGCGCTCCCACTCAGTTCTGACAAAAGCTGACAGATCTCTCCTTGGGTCATGGGATACCTTGATCGTCTGTTGGGAAAAAGTCGGATAGCATCTTTTGTAAGTCCATAAGTTCAGGATTGTGATAGATATTTTGATACCCGATTATAGTCATCTCAAATCACCTTGTCCTCAACAATATCCGGTACAATATTTTTGTCTGACAGAGGTATTATATTTATTTCTACACCATGCTTATATTTGGGTTGATAACCCTGTGTCAAGATCTCAGATAATGCTCGATCTTCCCAATTCGAAGGGATTGACTTCGTAAGCCGTTCGCAATCCTCATTAATTTCTTCTGCAAGATTGATATAGTCTTCAAGGCCAACTGCTAGTTCCGCAAGGATCTGGCCTTCTTCGGATAAATCCTCTTTCGGTGTCCCATCTTCCAGATATTTAGTGCCATCTTCGAAGTAATATGTCATAAATAAAATACCGTTGCTTGCAAAGTGGGTTGACCCAATTACCTCATCAAAATATGAGAGATAATCATAATAGTGTGCTTCAACAGGCTCTGACGCGTCCCTGCTGTAGGCCCTACAGGCTTCTTCGAGTTCCTTTAGTGATCCTGTCCACTCTTCTCTCTCCTGCTGTGCAGTAGGATAGAATGTTTTCGTAAATATATCAGCTAGGCTTACGTCATCTTTCTGGGCCAACTTTTCAAGAAGACGGAGACGCTTTTCGGTCTTTTCACGGAAATCCTTTACTTTAGACTCTAAATTAGAGGCTATATTTTGTTTGCTTTGATCCCAGTCTCGAGTATTGGCCATCGCAAGTTCTTGAATCACTTCTTCAAATACTGCTATCTGCTCAAGAGCATTCGTACAAAACTCGAACTCTTCAGTAGCTTCTGCTCGCTCAGTACTGGAAAGTGATTCATTATTTTGACGTTGATTTGCAGCAGAACGTTGTTCCCTGAGTTCTGCTTTTCGTGGTTCAAGATACTGATTGCTTAGACGATCAAATAGGGCTGCATCAAGTTGCTTATAATCAATAAAGCAGGCGAATCCATCTTCTTCTCTATCTGACGTCAGACCAGAAGTGGTCATTTTCCAGATGATCGGTGTATTTTCCATCGTGTCGGTATGGAACTCAAATAGGTCATTACTGACCCAGTGGCGAATGTTCGGATATGCCTCCTCGTCTGCTGATCTGCTCCCAAGTAAGTCGTCAATTTCCGCTAATCGATCTTCAGCGTGTCCTTCATATGCGTTTTCGATTCTTTCTTTAACTGCATCAAAGATATTCGGATGACCTCTTTCAGAAGAAATTGGCACAATCCCATCGCTTTTCTGTTGGATAGATTCAACTGCAAAATGATGAAGTAGAAGCTTTATTTGATGTTGAGTATCTCCAACGGATTCCACCAGAGCTGAAGAGATTTCACGATTTTCTGGATCCTCTCCTGTGCGAAGAGCTATTTCAGAGATGATTTTCTGCCTCACCTTATCCTGTATCTCCAGCTCATCATAGATTATTTCGTCTACTTGGGTAGCAAGTTGTTCAAGCTGACTACTCTTTCGACTTTTCCGTTGTTGCGCTTTTTGAACTGCTTCAGTAACCGATACTGCCGGATTCGACCCACTAAAATCGGTCTTTGAAATTTCTTCGATTTTATCTAAAACAGGATGGTTATAGAAGAATTCGACATTTGATTGATCTGGTAATAGGGCCGGGCCGATATAGAAAGGACTAGTAGGATCATATACTCGCTGGGAAATCATTAGCTGATACTGCTCCTTGGAAATATCTATTAGCTCCTCTTCATCATCTAGGTCGCTGATCCAAGGAATTCGGCCAACATCACCTTGGTTCCACTGTCTTTCTGGAGTCAATGAAAGGAAGAGACAGTGATATAGGTCACTATTTAGAACAGACATCAACCTCCAAGGAGAGTAATCCTCCTCGGGGAATACCATTGATCCGGCAACATCGAATACATAACCTTCTGGCAGATAGCCAAATCTCCTCCCTGTATCCTTAATGTATGTCCAGCTTAGCCCTTCTTTGCCATAGAACTGACTATTCTGGAATCGGGCACGTCCAGCAGCGCGGATCTCCCTTCCTCCTCCATTGAAGTTCACCGTATGGATGGCTGGTGGAATAATCCAAGCGTCTGCACCTCCCTTCGCATATGGGCGGAAATCGTCAGAGATTGATTCCCAGTGTTTTCGTAGGAACCGGTCGTTGTTACCCGTCTGGAGGCCTGTTGCAATCGTAGAGATACTGTTTCCATCGATCTCTGCTACCTCAGCATCTATTTTCAAATCAGTGTCGTGTAGATACCGGATTTCCGAAGGTATAGAATAACTCAGGGGAGTTTCGGGCACGATCGAAAATTCAGATAGCTGAACATTATATAACCTTTTTCTTTTGATATCATCTGACTTTGAGATTGTATCCAAGAAAGCTTCTTCTTTGCTTTCGCTTTCAACATCATACAGCCGAATAAATGATCCAGTATCATCCCCTTCAACTCCTGACCTAACAACAGTAGCAGCTGTACGGACAGTAGCATTATCAAGAATTCCTAACCCAAATTCAGCAAGGAAATCAAAAACCCCCTCTCCACCAACAAAGTCTTCTCGGAATTGTTTAAACCATTTTTTGAACATAAACGACCGGGGGATAAGCATACCGATACGGCCGTTTTCTTTTGTTATGTTATCACAGACTTCGAAGAAATTTATATAATATTCGGGGTTGTACCTGTAATGTTCTTCAACATATTCAGTTACTTCATCGGGCATCCGTTTTCGCGACCCATAGGGGGGATTCATCAGAGCAACATCATATTCCTGAGCGAGTATATCGATTAACCGAATGAAGCTTCTCAAATCCTGTGCAAGGAACGATTCGTTGTTATCATGTTCTGCAATAGCTTCCTGTAGTGTATGTAGAAAACCGCTTAAAGTATAATCAGCTGTAAAATCATCCTCGAAAGTTAATTGAAGCCCCTCACTATCGTCACTAAACATTTCTCCAAGGGTTCCTCGAACATCGAGGAGGCTACCAAGGCCGTGAATGTCTTCAAAAGATCTTACAATATTATTTAAGGCTTCTTCGACATCGTCTTCACTTAGAGCTGATTTGATACTCGAACTATTGGAAATAACCTCATCAAATACATCTTCGATCCCCTCTATGTCGGCGATCTTCGCATCTGCACAAACAATACTCACTTTGGGCATTTCAAAGTCACTGCCACCTTCTGCTTCAGTACGTGTCCTCCCTTTCAGATAGAGATTGAAGGCAGCGAGTTGGCAGGCTCGCATATCAAGGTCAACGCCATAGAGATTATGTTTCAAAATCTTACGAGGTATATCTTTATGATCGACTTTCGTTTCCTTCCTCCAAATACGTTCCAGAATATCAAAGGCATATAACAAAAAGTGGCCACTACCGCAAGCTGGATCTATTACGCGAATGTCTGCAGGCTCGCCAAATTCAGGGGGTTTACCTCCTTCTTCAGACGGTACAATATAGGTGCAAAAATCAGCTAACTCTGCTGATTTCTCAGGTGACAGGGGACGGTTTTTGCGCTCTTGAGGAGTGATTGATTCCTGAGAATCAACGACATTCTGCAGTTCCCCTGTATCTTCTAAATATAGTTTGCCCAGTGAATTGTCAGTGAGCATTCTAACAACCCAATGTGGGGTGTAAAACTGGTTAGCGGGTGGAACATCTTCCGGCTCTAGACCTTGACGTTCTCCCTTTCGTCGAAGATCATCAAGGAGTTTGACGTTGTAGTATTCATAAATCCATCCAAGAACATCATCGGCCCGCCATACTTCGTTGGGAACCTCGTCAAGCATCACACAGAGATCTTCAAAAGTGTCATCATCGGGGTCAATCAGACTATAGGCAGTAGAGCGGTCGAAGAGAATTTCGATTTCCTCGGCGAGATCGTCGCATGCATTTCGATAGGCTTCGAGGACGGCCTCCTCTTCGAGCATGAACTCCTCGGTGACTAATCGGTCGGCCGCCGGCGTGAGTCCATCCTCACGGAATCGCGTCACCTCGTCGTCGATGAAGTCACGAACCTCCATACAGCGAAGGGCAGCGAGTCGATTGACGATGGTATAACCGACGCCCGTGATATACTGCTCGTAGCCGTCATCCCAGTCGTTTCCGTCGACGGCTTCGAGTTTGATGGCCTCAACGAGACCTTCTTCCTCGTCGCTCAGGGACGTATCTTTGTTGGGACGCTCTTCAAGATCGTACTCTTCGAGCTGGTAGCGAACGTTCGCCTCAACGCGTTCGCGCATCTCGGTGACGACATCTTCGAGATGTTCGCGTTCCTCCTTGTCGAGTTGGGCCTTTCGTGGAGTCGTAGAATCCCCTTCCATATGAGAGTCAGCCGATGTTTGGTTCAGACCCGCGGAAGTGTCTTGAATGTTGTCCATCGAATAGATGCCACACGACTTTCGCTGTGATGCGGGAGGGAGAAGCAGGCTGACAACTAACTAGACCTCTCACATAGATTTACATCCCTGACACCACTCGGCGCAAGTATGTCGATGAGAATTTCGTCTTTTTCCGTTCGGAACTACAAAGCAATCAAAGAGCAGACCCTCGAATTTGGAGAGTACAACATCATAATCGGGAAGAACGATGTCGGGAAGTCATCGGTGTTGGAGGCCATAGACCTTCTTCTGAAGTTCGACACGCCGGACAAATCAGACTTCCATATGCTCGATGAGAGCAATACGATTATACTTTGTTGCGAATTCGAAGAGATCTCCGACACTCTGAAGGAAATGTTGACAGACGACTATCTCGACGGTGATAATCTTTCGATAACGGCCCGCTATACGTCTTCCAGTGGACGGACGCCGGACGGGTTGTATATCAATGGCGAGGAGATTGAATCGGGCGCTATACAGATCGACGAAGAGGAACTCAGCAAATCAGATTCCCGTGAGTATATCAAAGAACAGTTATCTGAGACGGTGACTGTCCTTGCCGAACGCGACCACGAAAGCGAAACATCCCTAACTCAAGGGTCATGGCTGACCAGAGTGATGTCCCCCGTGTTTAGCAGTGACAATCTCAACGAACAGAAACAAAAGATTCGTTCCGAACTTGAGGATGAACTAGAGGAAATCAAAGCCTCACTGAATGAGGTACTCTCCGATCAACACTCACACATAAATGATGTTCAAATAGAACTCGGAGATATTGACCTTTCTAAAGCTGTCTCACCGAAAATCGAGGTTCGAGACGACAACGTAGATGAGTGGATGCCACTCTCTGAGCGAGGCTCCGGTGTGGGGAATCAGTTTATTCTATCGATGATGAAGTCGTATGCTGATTCAGAACTTGATGACGGCTACTACGTGCTTTACGAAGAACCTGAAAATTCGCTCCATCCGAGTGCGGTCAGAGAAATGGATCAAGCACTCCGAGAAATCGCGTCACAAGGAAATCAGGTCATCATCACGACTCACTCACAATCTCTGATTGATACTCACGAGAATGGTAGTCTCATCGTTGCGTCGAACGATGATGGGGAAGCAGAGTTCAAGCACGTGAAAGATGATGGATTCGAAGCCATAGAGGCAATCGGCGCTAAAAACAGCGACATCCTCCAGAGTGACTACGTTCTGTACACAGAGGGAGCCTCTGATGCTGCGGTTATTGAGGTTATCTGTCAACACGAATTTGATGATTGGGATGGTATCAATGTTACAGTTCAGCCAGCAGGCGGAGGCAATCTTCGACATCAACTAGAAAACATGAAACATATTAACCGAAATTCCGGTATTCTCATTGATAGTGATCGAACGTCTGAGGGTGGTGAATTGGGCGACCAATCAGCCTTGTTGGTAGATGAAGCAGACCGAATTGACTTGGATCGATGGGTTCTGGAAAGGAGGGAGATAGAGAACTACTTCCACGCGGATGCGATTGAAGATGTGTTAGAGGTTTCAGAATCCATCAATATAGGACATTACGACGAGGCAGAGGATATTCTGGAGGACTACAACTACGATGACGGGAAAGTCCAAAATGCCCGTGACATTGCACAAGTAATGTACGAAATAGGGGTAGATGATGAATTCTCCGACCTAAAGTCAATCGTTGAGGAAGCTTTCGACGGCGTATAGGCTATTTCGTAGTGGACGACAGTCACAGCCGGCTACTAATATTCTGCGAGGTGAACCGTAGCATTTCCGTCACTCGAGAGACTCGACTAACACAACGGAGCCATCTTCGAGATCGTCCACCGTTTCTCGGATCTGCTTCAATTGCTCGTCTACGCCTGCGAGCAACTGTTCGGCCTCCTCAATCAGCTTCCCTACGCGCTCGTCACTCGGTGGACTGCTTCCTTCGACGACGTCGATGACCTCCGTAGTCAGTTCGTGACCGGAGTGCTCGGCCTGCAGTTCGTCGGCGATTTCCGCCAACCGTTCGTCGACTTTGAATGGATCCTCGGCCTCCTCAAGGAGTTGCTCTACCTCGTCCACGGTCGACGGCTGTGACCGAGACAGCGCTTCCTTGACATCACTCCTATCGATGAGTGCAATATCTTTCTTCGAACTGGTAGCGAACATTCGCCTCGACGCGTTCGCGCTCGGTGACGACATCTTCGCGATACACACGCTCTTCTTTGTCAAGCTTGGTACTCCTTATGTCCAATTCCCGTCTAAACGAGAGTCAACCGACCTCTCTTCCAGAACCACGGCTGTCTCGTGAAGATTGCCCATCAGTGGGAGCTCTACAGACGACGAAGGGTGCGATAGATATTCGTGTCCCCCAAGATTAGAGTACACTATCGATGCTGGGCGACGATGCTCCTGGTTCCAGTGGCGGGTCGGGCCCCGGATCTGTTGATCCAACCCAGCCACTGGTGATGCTCGTCCAGCGCTTACAGCAAGCTACCTCAGCTACGTTCGATGATCCAGAGCAGTTCATTGAGGGAATTATCGAGGAATTGCTGGAACTACCACCAGAACAGCGATTCGAAGACGGTGCAGACGTTCTAAAGGAGCATTTTGTCGAGGAGTTCGGAAGCCTGGATGCGTTCGACGTCCAGTTCCCCGTCGCTTCAGCGATCCTGTTCACCTTCCTTGAACAGCTATTGAACCAGTGGGCTGCAAAGATTGCCAGGAAAGCCCTGGAAGTGGACCCTCGTCATAGAAACGCACTTCTCCTCGTCTTGGCTGTCGTGGACGTACTCCAGGACGTAATGGAGGTGATCCAGGCAGGAATACAGTCCGACGATACGACTGGCGAGGATTCCCTTCCACCACTCGAACTAAACGAGCAGGAGAAGTATCAGCTTGGATCAGTGGCGATCGCCTCCTATGCCCGTCTATACAGGGAAATCAAACGAGATCAGAACGGGAAACGGCTGTCTCGTGACGCGTTAGCCACCGATGTACTCTACGGCGAAAGTGGTCTAACTGAGGTGCTGCACCCCAACGTTGAGTACCCTGCAATTGAGGAACTGAGTAGCGAGGAAAGAGCGAGGCTCGCCATTAGACGTGGCGCACTGAGAGTATACAAGGAATCAGACATTTCGGTTGGCCGTGGCGCTGAGTTGGCCAGGATGACTCAGGAACAGTTCGTCAATCTCCTGGAACAAAACGATGTCCGTCCGAATTATGGACCTGACACCGTTGAGGAACTCCATTCTGGTCCGGACCTAATGAATGAATAGCGGGCATCTCATACTCGATAATTCTGTTCTCTCGGCGTTTGCGTCGGGCAGCTGGTTCCACGATCTCTCCTTCTGGAGTGCCGAGTACGATATACTCACCACAGAACGGATTTGGGAGGGTGAGTTCACTCCACATCACGAATATACCAAGCCAGACTGGCTAAGGTCGAAGAGCGTGGATACAGACCGTTTGGACTCGAAGTCAGTAGAACTCGGTGAGCCAGACTGGACACTCATCCGACTCGCTGAAACGGTCACTGATCCCATTCTCGTTTCGAATGACCGACGAGTGATTGCTGAAGCAGAAAAGAGAGATATCGAACGTATGTGGGGAACGAAATTCCTGATCCAAACGTTCGAACTGTGTGGTATTGACGAGGATTCGTTCAACGATGGCTGTTCAGCGTATATTGGGGACGTACACCTACCGGATACAGTCGCCGACGAGCTGCGATCGGCAGAGAAAGTTTGAATTCCAGGAGAACCACATTGTGACTGACGTCCACAGGTGAGTTACCGGGAATAACGGATATCAATCGAGAGACTCGACCACCACAACGGACCCATCGTCAAGTTCGTTCATCGTTTCTCTAATCCGCCGCAACTGCTCATCCACACCTTCAAGCAGCTGTTCAGCCTCTTCAATCAATTCGCCCACGCGCTCGTCGCTCGGCTGGCTGGGTCCTTCAACGGCGTTAACGACTGTTGCGGTAACTTCGTGATTTGGGTACTCGGTCTGCAGTTCGTCGGCGAGCTCTGCCAGCCGTTCGTCGACTTCGAATGGGCTCTCTGCCTTATCAAGAAGCCGTTCCACTTCATCCACGCTCGGCGGCTGTGACCGAGATAGCGTCTCCTCCACGTCGCTTGTGACTGGGTGGTTCGGATACTCCTCTTCAAGTCGCCTCGACGCGTCTTGGAGCTTCGACCAAAGACTGACCTCGCCTTCGGGTGATTCGAGGAGCTCCCGCGCCCTCGAGTATCGCTCGGCTTGCTGGACAACCGCTGGATCGACGAGTTCCTCTTCCGAGAATGAGTCACCTTCCCACGCCGTCTCGAAGAGATCGTACAGGTCGTCGATCGTCACACCCCCGAATTCGACGGAGACGCGGTCGGCGATTTCCTTGCTGCTTCCGTCGTGAGCGAACAACCACGTCGCGAGGCTGGAAACGACACTCTCCGACTCCTCGTCGGCTGGCGTCTCACCGGTGATGCGCTCGTACTGTTCTCGGACGACGCGCTGCCTGTGGGCGTCTGCCTCATCGATCAGCGTCCGCAGACGCTCAGCGTCGGGTACCTCGTTACCGCCGGCGATGCTCTGCATATCGCCGGTGACGTCTGCCCCGGGGTGGAGCCGCTGCATCTCGGCCGTGCGCTCGCTGAACCGCGCCCACAGCGTCGTATCGTCCTCATCTGGACGGAACAGCCCTCTGGCACGAGCGAACCGTTCGGCCTCTCGCTCGACTTCGTCGGTCGCGAAGTCCTCGGTCTCGAGTGCCTCTCCGCCGAGTGCCGGTTCGAGGGCGTTTTCCAACTCATCCAGTGATGCACCTTCGCCAAACTCTCTGCTGACGCCCCGAAGGACGCGTTTCACGAGAACGCTATTCTCGTCGACCCACTCAGCCAGCTCCGAGAGCCACGCATCCGGGTCGCTACCCTCCGGTGATTCGCTCATGAGCGTCCGGACTGTCTCCCGAATCTGGTCGGGATCGATGCCGTCCAGCGACTCGAATCGAATCTGTAGACCGGTCAGATTCGTCTTGTTCCTGACCGCCCGTCCGATCTCCTCGGGCTCGGTGATGTACTCGTCGTCGCGGCGGAGAGCGATCTCGTTGGCCGTGGCGAGCGTGATCAGCAGCGCCGCGATGGACTCCCGTGGCGTCCCGCGGTATTTGCCCCCGCGCTGGACGGTCTGAGCGAGCAAGTCCTCACCGCGGAGCGATTGCGTGTTCTCGTAGTCGTCGAGGAACTCCTGACACCACCCGTCCGCGAGTTCCCCCCGGTTGGTGTCCACACCGAGTGTGACAGCGTCTTCGCTCGACAGCGGCCAGTCATCAACACCGCGGAAGAACCGCGCCATCTGCTTTGCATCGTCGACCTCGGTGATCCCGTTCGTCAATGCGTGCCTCGTCCGACCGAACACCGACTGCACCTGATTCGTCACGACCTGCTCGAACACGTCGCCGTAACGACCCCTCGTGTCGCCGGCTCGGACGTAGATGTCGGCCTCGTTGAGCTGGTCGCGAACCGTCGATTCGAGCGCACGCTGATCGTCGCGATGGTCGGACTCCAAGTCCGGATAGGTCTCCGTCTCCTCCGAGAGGACTTCCTGCATTCCCATCACGTCCCGCAGACGCTCAACCGTGGACTCCGAGATCTCCACGGCTACGAGGACGTGTTCGCCCCCGTCCTGTCCCTCGTTGGTCGACTGCCACGCGTCCACCTGATCGGCCACCGTGTCGGGGCGGTCGGCAACAAGCCGGACGCGAATGGCATCGAACTCCGGCGTGGGAGCCCGCTCGATCGGATCGAGGACGGAGTAATCGAACCGGAGCGGCACCCGGCGCTCGCCGTCGAGATCGACCTCGTGTCGACTGCCAGCCGAGAGGAGGTGGTCACTCCCCTCCTGCAGGTACGTCTCCAGCTTGGCCGACAGGCGATGCGACGAAATCTGTTGAGCACGTGTCTTCGCCCGCGTCAGGATGTCCTCCTGCTCCTCGGAGACGAGCAGGTACTCCTCGTCACCTCGGTCGCTCGTCTCGGTCAGCACCTTTCTGTCCTCAACGAGGTCGGCCAGCGCCGACTCGACATCGTCTTGGACTTCTTCGAGCGATGCGTCGGCCGATTCCACCATCAGTCGGGCGAGGTTCGCCGGCGTGGACGGTACCTCCGAGCGCACCTGATTCAGGAGGTACAGCGCCTTCGCTACTCGCACCGAGAAGGCATCTTCATCTCCACCTGCGGACGGGACGAGCTTGTTCTCGACCATCTCCTGCACCCACAGCGGGACGTACGTCGTCTCCTCGACCAGCAGGTCGTACAACTCGTCCCACGTGACGAGCGCACCGACGGATTTCTCGCCCCACTCGAACCGCGTGAACAGCGACCGAACGAGGATGAGCAGGGCTCGCCCCTGCACGTACTCCTCCTCGGTCACGCGACCGCGCGGCATCAGCTGCTGGATCACCGTGCGCAACAGTCCGAGGTCGTACTCGCGGAACGGGTACGACTCGATTGCATCGGGATCCGCGCCCGTGATGTCCGCGTACGTATCAAGCGTGAGGTCGGGAAGCTCATGAATCGCCGCGTCGACCGCCTGCTCGCCGTCGCCGTCCTTCTGGAGCCATCGTTTGCGGACGATGATCTCGGTGTCGGCCCCCTCCAGCGGCTCCTGCTTGCCCCACCACGGTTCGTCGGTGACGTCTGAGTCCTCGAACTCCCCGTGGATGCGATCGAAGGGATACTGGCCCGTCCCGACGATGGGTGGGTTCGGCCCCGTCGCGGGGTTGGTCAGGGCCTCCATCGTTTCTTGGAACTCCCGGTAGCGGTGGCGGCCGTCGCCGATGAACAGTGCCACCTCGTCGAGGCCGATCAACAGCTCCGTCTCCGTCTCGGGCGTACTCAGGGCCTCTTGTGCCGCTTCGACCCGGTCGACGAGTTCGTCCGGATCGAATTCGTCCGGGTCGATCTCCTCGATCGCAGTATCGATCGACTGTTTTACTTCGCTACTGGAGCGATACGGCGTGTCATCGAGTGTCGGAACAGCCCCGTAGAGCCAGCTTCGTAGCGAGGCCCGCTCGTCGTACACCTCGTCGAACGTTCGCCCGTCGTATTCGATCTCCTGCAGTAGCTCCCAGCAGTCGCCGTGGTTCATGTCCAGCTGCCACGCCCATTCGAGCAGCCAGTTCGGATCGTTCGGATACCCGAGTTCGCGGCCGATGACCTCGTAGATGAGGTAGGGGAGTGGCGGCTCCTGTGACGCGTCTCTGTTGAGGAGGTTGAGGAAGACCGGCTTCAGGCGGTCGACGTGGGAGTCGGCGATGCTCTGTCTGAACGACTGGAACCCCGGCCACCGACTCGCCAGTTCCTCACCGAGGTCAGCGAACTTCGACTCGGTGTCGGCGGCGAATCCGGCGAGCTTCAGGAGGTGGGTCTTCCCCGACCCGAACGTCGCGGAGATGTAGAGGAAGCGCGGCTCCTCCTGTGGGTACTTGTCGACGAGGTTGCCGAGCGTAGTGAGGACGCTCCGTGCGCTGTCGGTCTCGTAGAACTCGCGCACGTCGTTTTCGGCCTGCGCTCTGGCATTGACCTTCTGGACTTCCTCGAGTTCGCGGGTCGGTGACTGCTGGAAGATATCGTGGATTCGGTGGTCGCTCATTGGAGATGCACCTCCTCGATGCGGCCGTCGATCTGGTGTGCCGGGTAGTAGTTGCGCGATTCCTCGCCGAAGAAGCTCAGCTTCCCGCCGACGATGTCCCCGGGGAACGGGATGCCGATCGTCGACTGGACGTTGCGGCGGTCGAGTTCGTCGAGCAACTCCGAGGCCCGCGTGAAGGGATAGAGACTGCCGAGATGAGTTAGGATGACCACGTGTCGCTGCTGGTCGGGAGCGGAGATTTCTTCGACCATGACCTCGACCAACTCTTCAGCGAGTCGGTCTTGCATCGTGTCTTCGATCGTCGCGGGGTCGGCCTCCTCACCTAGGTCGACCGCGAGGTCAAACACGTCGGTCTCTACGAGCAACTCGTCAAGCCGGAGGACTTGCACGGTTCCGTCCGCCGGGAACCCCTCGGTATCGTGCGCGTCGTCTGCCCACTCGACGAGGCGGTCAGCGACGCGTCGCTCGTATTTCGGCTGGACGGGCACGATCACGAACGGGTTCCGAATGCCGCGACGCCCGTCCGCGAATCGGGCGAGCCGCTCCGTGAAGTCGTGGAGCGGCCGCTTGCTTGTCATCGGACGATCACCCCCGTCTCCGTCCGCTCGATACTGAGATCACGCCGTTCCGCCAACCGCTCGAGTTCAGCGTCCAGCGACTCTCGATCCGACGGGAGGACGCCGACTGCAGTGACCTCCGACGGCCGTTGGTTGCCGACGACCGTCTGCAACTCTTCGAACGTGGCCCGCAGTTCGCTGATCTCACTGCCCGTGACCACGCGGAGTGGCTCCGTGTCGACCAGCGTGTCCGTCGCACGAATGAAGGCATCCGCCTCAGTCCCCGTCGTACCGCCAGTCACGGTGCCGACGGCCTCCGAGATGTCCTCGTACCATGACACAGCACGGCGAAGCGGCGTGATGTATTCGTTCTCGAAGGCAGGGCGGACGTTCGATCCGAATTCGCTCGGCGGTCGTATCCACGGGTGGTCATCGAGTTTGCGAACGAGTGTATCCACGTCAGTCGAGTTCTGGAACGTCTGCCATGTGTCCTCGATGGCGTCGTCCAAGGACGGCGAGACAGTGCGGGCATCGTTGAACCTGTCCCATCCGTCGTGTGTCCACCACTCGTCGTCGTACTCCGCGATGTTGTCCCGAAGTTTCCGGCTGGCAGCTTCGCACTCGTCGGTCAGCCAGTCGAAAGACTGTCGAGCGAGAGTGAGCTGGGCGTCGAGTTGTGCAAGTGCCGGCAAGCGGAGGTTCCACACCTCCGTGGCATCGTCGTACCACTCTTGGGCATCGTTGGTGGCTTCGACGACCCGCTGCCAGTCGGTATCGCGGGACTTGACGGCTTCGTGGCGGTCGTTAGCGTCCTGTTGTCTGTATTCGAGAGCGTCGACGAACGAGTCGAGCAGACCCTGAACGTGTTGCGTCTGGACGTCGCTTTCTGCGACCAGTTCCACGTCCTCGATAAGGCTCCCGAGGCGGCTGGCCAGCGTGTCGTTCGCGGACTGGAGCCTGACCATCCCGTCCGGGATCGTCTCCGTCGAGTCGATGAAGCCACCGGCCTCGAGTGCCTCGCGGACACCACTCCCTCCTGCAATCTTGAGGCGTGTGGTCGTCAACTCGTTTAGATCGATGACCGAGTCGAGTTCGAGCGAGTCCCCCGTCTCGTCGACGGGAAGGAAGTCCCCCTTACGACAGAGCCCCCAGATGATGGCGCACAACGCCGGCCGGGCATCGCCATACACTGCGAGTTCGGAGGTCTTCTCGCGTTGCTGTTCTTCTTTCTCTACGATTCCGTCAAGAATCTTGATCATCGCGAGACTACCGTCGCTCTGCTTCAATTGCTGGCCGGTGAATGCCCGCACGTTGTTCTGGATGGAACCGCCGTGGGTCTCCGGATCCTCAGTGGCAACCTCGATCTGTTGGGCCCACGCGGGCAGCGGGTCTTGGGCCGAGAGTCCCCGGAGTTCCTGTAGGTGTTCATCACCGATCTGCAGCATCACGGGGTGGAAGTCGTCGGGATAGCGAACGTCGACGAACTCTTCGACCGCCGAGGCCAGTCCACGAAGGCCAGTCCGATCCTTGACGGCAAACGAGCCGCTCTTGAGTGCCTCGACGAGCTTGCTTCGGACGCGCGTCGCCCGATCCGAGAGATCACGCTCCACAGACTGCGGGAGCGTGTGGGCGCCGACGGCGGCCCTGAGCGACCACCACTCGATGAGGTTGTCGCGGAGATCGTCGAGACCGTCCTCGCCGATCGTCCATTCGAGTGGGTTGCCATCATAGTCGACCTCCGATACCTCGGGTGACAGCCCTTCGATGGCGACCTCGACATCAAGTGCGTCGTCGGCCTCGACGGTCGTGTCGAACGCGATGCCGTCAACGCTGAACTCGTAGCGAACAGGGTACTGCTCCCCAGTGTCGGCGTACTCGACAGATGTCGGGAGCGAGAGATCGCGAACGACATCGTCCCAGAGGTAGCTGTCGACGGACTCGATGATGGCATCCCAGTCGGGATCGTCGAGGTTCTGTTCGGCGGCCTCGATGATCTCCCGCTCCTCCGGGTGGGTGAAGGCATACTTCGGCCCCATCTCGTCGTGCGTCGGCCGGATGAACTTCCGGAGACGTTGGAGCGAGTCTTCGACCCGGTTCTCCATCTGGAACTGGGTCGGGCCGTCGAGGTCACTTAGGATGGCCACCGCGAGATTCCGCTCGGACATCGGAATCGTCTCGGGAACGTGCTGGAGGAGCAGAACGGCCTTCGCGACGGCCACGTCGATCTTCTCCAGCTCGCCCTGCCGGTGTTGCTCCTCGATCTCCTCGATGACCGCGACGTCCTGCGGCGTGATGTCTTCGAGTTCCGGTTCGATGAGGTCGTAGAAATCAACCAGCGAAACGAGGTGTGTCTCCTCGCCGGCCTCCATCCACTCTTGCAGAAGGCCGTGGACGAGGGCCAGAATGGCCCGTGCCGTCCCCGAGAAGATCGACTTGGCGGGATCGCGGGCCTCCTGCCGGAGGTTCGAGAGAATCTCAAGGAAGAGCGCCGGCTGATACGGCAGGAACGGGTAGAAGTCCAGGAGTCGCTCGCGGTCGATGTCGTCCAGCGGCGGTTCGGTGTTTTGCTCGATGCCCGAATACACGAGCAGCGTTTCTGGCTCGTTGCTGGTGCGTTCGAGAATGCGTTCCGTTGCCTGTCGGCCGTCCTTGGTCTTCTTGAGCAGCCGCTGGGTCGAGATTTCCCCGACGTGTCTGCTGGGCAGCCCGAAACGGTGCGGGAATCGATCCTTGACGATGCTGAAGTCGGCACCGCGGGCCGCGAACTGCGGCTGGACGTCCTCGATCTTGGCCTGTGCGGTCGCCACCAACTGGATGTCGCCGTCGCCGACCTCGTCGACACTCTCCGCGAGCGTCTGCAGTTCGGTCAGGCGGTCGAAGTCGGTTCCGATGAACAGGCTCACCTCGTCCAGCAACAGGACAAGTTTGACTGGCCGCCCGAGTTCGTCCTCCCGGTCGCTTCGCAGCTGTTCGAGCCGGCTGACCATCGCCTCGGGATCGAGATCCGAGGGAGTCAGGTCGGTCAATCCATCGGCCGTTCCAGTCTCCCTCTCGAAGAGCGTCGGCAGAACCACGTCGGCCAGCGCGTTGTACTGCTGTACGTCCTCCCAGTCGTACTTGTCCGGGTTGGCGACGGTGTCGCGGAGTGCGGCCCGGGCGTGGGCCGTGCGGTCGGGCCACGCGCCGGTCGTCCGATACCAGTCCTCGAAGTACGCCACATCGAGCTGGGGCGAGAATCCTCCTTCGACACCGGTGAGGGGTTCCGATGTGTGGGCGGCCTGAAGGACGATTTCACTGAAGCTGAGTTCCTTCTGCCCTTGGTGCTTCAGGAGATTCACCGAGATCGGGATGACCTCGTACTCGTCGTGAATGGACTCCCACGTGGCTCGCAGCGAAGACAACTTCCGTCCTTCGGCCAGCTGGCTCCAGATTTCCTCTCGCCGGCGGAGCCACTCGCTGTCCATCAGGCCCCGAAGCACGCTGAGGAGATGACTCTTCCCGCTGCCGTAGTAGCCGTAGAGCCAGTAGTTTGCGCCCGACCGCATGTCCTCCGACCGACCGAGCAACCGCGCCAAGAAGTCCGACATGAAGTCCTCAGCCTCGTCGGTCACGTGGTAGGTGGTGATGGACTCCAGCCGGTGATCACGCCCGTCTTCTTCGCGGTCGATCCGTACGGACTCCTCGAAGTCAGATCCGACGTCGGCGGCGAACCAGGACTCGTCGGTCATGCGTTGCCCTCTCTCGGTTCGGCCCAGCCGTACGTGTCGCCAACGGGTTGGAGACGCAGGTTGCCATGGAGACCACTCGCTTCCCAACTCGGGTGTCCACTGAGGCGTTCAGCCAGTGAGTCCCAGTACTGCTCGGGCTGGAAGAGATAAAGCCAGCCCGTGGGCTGAGAGAACCAATCGTCCCCGTGGGTTTCCCACGAGTACCCCGAAGCGACGAGCAATGGAGCTGTACCGATATTCGGAATCTTGCCCTCTAGGGTCTGCTGTGTTTCAAGAACACCAATATTGCGCATCACTGACCGCAGTCCCTCACCCCATCGGCGTGTTGTCGATTCGGCATAGTCAAACTCATCTCCATCCTCATAATGGAACTCAGTCAAAATCCGTTCTACTGATTCTTGAGTGAAATCGAGGCCAGCAACGCCATTACGGACTATCCGGTTCGCATATCGATGAATAGTATATCGAACGAGTGGGTCGTCCTCAATCAGATAGAAGTACAGGACTTGTGCCTTGTCTCGATCGGTTTCACATTTCTCGAAAATGGACGGAAGCGTTGATATTGACGGAAGAACGGAAGACGCTGTTTTGAAGCGAGAACTCAAGACTCGATATATTTTGCGTGAGCTCCCGCGCGTACTGCGTCCGTCCCGTTTCTCGTTGAACCAAATTTCTTCAACAGTCGTCCAATCTCGATGAGTAGCATACAACCGGGCCATCTCTTCGGCCTTCTCGACGAGAAGTCCACACATTGTGAGATCTATAGAAACCTCCTCGCGAGAGTATGCTGAATCGAGGGAAGGAAGAGTAGTTCCTCCATCACAAGCATAACTGTCCATGGATGTAGCAAATTAAGCGAGAGCACTTATCATGTGGTGGTGCAGTAGCCCCCCTGCTAAATCAACGTAGTAATTCAAATCAGTGGCCCATTTTTCGAGACGGAGTCGAGAAACTCGTCCTTGGAGAACTTCGTACCCTAAGTGGAGTCAACAGAGTCAGCTCCGGCCTTAAGACACAGGCAGCAGATCTCCGATTGAAACAGATATTGAGTGGGGCTATTCGCCACGGTTCCTCTCTGAATTTTCAACGACTACACCGATGATATTGAAGTGCGTTTGTGAATAGCAAATTCCGTCCCTCCTATCATGCTCAGAACAGTCATGGACCGTATGCGGAAAATTATGCGGCTCTCAGGAATATATTGATTTTGGGTGATCGCTCCTTCTAAGAAGACGCAAAATCAGATCACAAGACTCGGTACGATTGCAAGTAGCCCCCCTGCTACGATCGCGGGCCATTCAGTCTTTGCATTCCAATCACGGATCTCTACGTGAATTAGTACAATCCCAAGCAGGATTACTGCCCCTGTTGTCTGAATAATAAGAAATTCAGTTACCGCTCTAAGCACGGTCGGAACGACCATCGTTATGATACCAGATACGACAGTCATTATCCCGACTCGGAATAGAAGTGTCTGGTCTTTTGACCCGAACAAGTCGTTGACGACCTTGGCATACCCGTCTCCTTGTTCGTAAAAGAATTCCGCGACAAATCCGATTAGAACGCCTTGGATCCCCAAAATAACCATCCAGTCCAACGGTGAGAGATAGGACTCGATATTCCGGAGGAAAGAGTGAATCAATCCGATATCGAAGTAGAGGCTGACTGCAGCTAGGACAGAGATCCCTAGAAAATATATCTGCCATGGTTTGTAGTTACTCGCTTTAACCCGACGATGTATGTCGATTAGTTCCATGTGTCTGTTTGGGTATCGGCGTGGTTGTTTGCCCCATGATCGGCCCTATGCAGGAACTCTGAAAGACACATCTGAAGGTGACTGGCCGGAGTGACCGATCTCCGCTGAGAAGTGGATCCTGTCGGTTTTGCTTTCAGTAGCCCCTCACGGTCACTGTATTTTCTAAACTGGGATCCGAATTTCACCCCTTCTCCTGACTCGGATGGGGTTGATTTGGATCGATCGCTGAGTTTTTGGAACACAGATCGTCATTCCTGCTCTCGGATAATATACAGCCCGTCAAGTGGCCAGTTGGCGACTACCAATTGCTGGTTGCCATCCGGTAATTCATGGCGATCTTCAAGGGGGCCGTGGACTAAGACATCGAACGAATCATGACTGAATCCGAACTTCCGGATTTCATTGAACGGGATGTCCTCCGTGATATCTCCTCGGTAACTGTACCAGATGAAGCAATACTCCGGTGCTTCGTGCAAGCGAACAAACCGTTTCTGAGCAAATCAGCAGTGGCCGATATGACTGATATGAGTGATGAAGCCGCTCGCAAACGACTAAATTCTCTCGTTGACCGAGGAGTGTTATTGAATGCAGAGGCTGGGAAACAGACAAAAATATATTGGCTGAATCATCCTGGGTCGCGGTGGCCTGTTCCAGACGATTTGGCAACTGACCCATCAAGAAACAGGATGCCTAGTGATCAATTGATAGCAAAAATCAATCGATTAACCACATTTACGAGCTTCTTTGGAGGGATTTTTGTTGTGATATATATTCTGGATGGGTTGAGTGAGCTGGAGATAACTGATGGGGTTTTCGAGGTATCGCTCAATCCCGGAGTAATGCCATCATTTGCTCTTCTGTTGTTCGCCATTATATTCTATACCGCACTCCAGACATCATTACTAGTAGAAAACGGCGATTTCGGATGGCCTACTATCCGCCGAGTGTATCGTCTTATATATGACAGAATGGGTTGAAAATGAGTTGTTGAGCAAGGGGGATCTCTTGACGAGCCAAAATATTACTCCAGTGCAATCCTATTAAGTACTGTGTGGCTACAGTTTCACCCCTCCGTCTCAATATTGTTTCACTCCAGTTAAACACACAGTACGCGGTGATCGATT
This sequence comes from Halorhabdus utahensis DSM 12940, assembly GCF_000023945.1. Lineage (NCBI taxonomy): Archaea > Methanobacteriati > Methanobacteriota > Halobacteria > Halobacteriales > Haloarculaceae > Halorhabdus > Halorhabdus utahensis. The sequence continues at coordinate 1,916,850 of NC_013158.1, read as the reverse complement.
AGCTGTCTTGAATCTCTAGTTCCTCTGTTTCAACGTCCCCATCCAGAAATCGCTCACCAAAGTCAGTAATCTGGTAATTAGAAGCGTCTTCCGTGTCCCTGCGCTGTCTGTGCCAGAGTGTGAGAAGCTTCCGGATGGGACCAAGTAACTCTCCACTACGGCACCAGAGATGGCGTGACGTACGTTACGATCACTGCCACGGTGTCCACGAACGACACACACCAAAAGGACTCGACGAAGACTACGACTTCTCTGGCTACGACAACATGGAGAACCAGTTTGTATAGCGGCCGAACAACACTGCGACAAAATCACCAACTCATGACCCGAAACACGCTCATCGTGACTGTCGAATCGATCAGTACCGTCCAACAGCGCACCCGTAACGCGTTCGACCAGGCGCTCGCCGAGGATGTCTCGGCTGAAGAGGCCCCACAGCGGCTTAGCTTCGAAACGACCGATCAGCTAGCACAGGTCTTTACACCGCGGGCGATCGACCTGCTACAGGCGATCGCAGAGGGCGAGCCGGTGAGCATCCGTGAGGCCGCTCGGCTGGTTGACCGGGACATCAAGCAGGTGTCCGAGAACCTAGAGCGGCTCGAAGAGTATGGTATCGTTGAGTTCGTGGACAAGGGGCGAGCGAAGCAACCCATTGTTCACTACGACGAAATCGACATTCACCTCCCGCTTCGGGAGGCAACTGATCCAAATATAGCGCCGGCGTAACTCGGAACGGTGCAGAACCGAGAGCTAGCATGATCTCGTTCCAGTTAACAGCCGCAAGTCACAGGCCACCTACTCAGCTTGAACTGTTTGCCGAAAACTCGATATTCGTTAGTAGCTCCTGATTCACCATCCCACGGCCGTTCGTGCCGACATACGCATAGATGATGCTCAAGACTGTTCTCCGAGTGACCCCATTCAACACTCGTAAACGAAGAAGAACCGACTGAAGCCTATTCGGCAAGTTCGTCGGAGAGGCCCTGATCCTTGTCGATAATGCGACGAACCCGGGCTCGGAGATCCCGTGAGTCATCGTCTGGTGATTCTTTCAGTCTCATTGTGCTATTTTACCCGGAGTATTAACATTACCCTTTGTCATTAAGGATTTAGTTTCCCGTCATCGATTTCGCCATTGGAAAGCCACTCAGCGAGTTCTTCGGTTTCGAAGCGTTGGATATGCCGAAGAATTGTAGCGACACGTTCGGACTCCTGGACAGCTGGGCCCGTCCCGTGTTGATTCAGGGAAAGACGTGTCACTGTCCACGCTGTACGCTTGTTTCCGTCCTCGAAGAAATGCGCCGAGATTAGACGACGAAGCAGTGCAGCAGCTCGGAAAATAAATATTTCGACTGACACGTCCACGGGGAAAGGTCCTTTGGGTGGCTCCTCGCATCTATCGGTAATGTCATTGATCGGCTTCCGCCGCGAGGATGACGAGATCGAGTATTTGGAGGAGGTGGAGTACAGCGAGGAACATCTAGAGGACGACCTACACAAGGTGATCCACAGTGATCCGAGGCTAGTGATGGGGACGCTCACGACCCGAGAGAACGTCGTTCTTGGGAGTAAGCTCCAGTTGCCGACCGGCAAGGAGCCGGATCTACTTGTTTGTGACAAACGCGGGACGCTCACGACGATCGAGTTCAAACGCGACCGGTCGCCCCGATCTGCCGTGACCCAACTCTTTGATTATGCGTCCTCGTTGGCCCGACTGGACCAAGACGAATTTTTCGAGCTTACCGACTACGAGTCGCTGGAGGAACTCTACGGGGCGTTTGATCACGAGGAAGACTCGGGATTTGACATCGACGACTTCGAACGGGAGTTCACTGAGGGACTGGAGTCGCCCCAGCTCATGCTGGTCGCGTACACGATGACCGACGATGTCCGGCGAATGACGCGGTGGCTACGGGACGCACACGACCTGAAGATCAACTGCGTCGAATTCGATTACTACGAGAAGAACGACACCGAGATGTTCGTCCCGACGATCATCGGTGCCGACGAGACGCAAGAAATCAAGGAGCAGGAAGAGTCAGCGAAACAGAAGAAGTATAGACGGTTCTTCGGCGAGGTGCTTGAACGATTTAAAGAAGAACTCCCCGGGGTCACCAGCAGGAGTGCCAGTAGCGACAGCTGGCTCACGATTCCGGCCGGCCACACGGATGTCGAATTCGTGTGGCACTTCAAAGGGGATCCTGGCGACAAGGAGTTCCACGTCGTGATGAACTTTCAGTTTGACGAGTCCGCACGGAACGAGGAAATGCTTGAGACGATGCAGTCGGCAATCGAAGACCGTTCACTGGACATTTCCGGAGAGATCCACTCAGAAGAGTACGGCAGTAGCGGGTACACGCGACTCTATGTCAAACGTGAGGTGGGCCCACTGGACGACGCTCTGGAAGACGAGGATCTCAAAGTGTGGGCCGTTGACCGGCTGGTGGAATTCCATGAACAACTGACGCCAGTTTTAAACGAGGAATTACAATAGAACGGCGGGAAAGAATTGCCCTTAGTGATGGAAAGAGCGTCTACGCAGACTATGTTCGACGATGGATCGGAGATGTGGGGGGAATCTTTTGTCAGTTCCAGATCTTAAGATCATTATGTCCCGTATTCGTCAGGCTCTCGATCTCGCAATCGAGTCTACTGCAGAGTCATTCCTGGAAAATCCAGCCAACTTTAGCGATGAGCGAGCCCTCGCTGAGGATATCCGTTCCCGATTGAATACACTACTGCAACCAGTTTCTGTAGTTACTGTGATGGTTGAAGAGTCGTCAGGAGCGAAGGGCAATATCACGAACCACGAAGCATATACTGCGCACTATCGAGAAACCACAGAGATTGATCGCGCACAGTGCGAGGTTGGAGGGACAGCGTTCCCAATTGGCGGACAAGAACGGCTTGACATGGGTATGTTCTCGGACAGCATTGAGATTCGGGTTGTTGGCGGGACACAGGAGTTCAATCCGTCCGATCTGTCTACAGCACTCGAATTCAAGTACGTCAAGAACACGAACTACCTTCGTTACCGGCCCGACGACAAGGACAGCAAGTACCACGAAATTGCTGATGACATTGAACGGCTCGGGACTCTTTCCGGCCACATTGATTGCCGGTGCGTTGTCTTCTCTAACTACGACCTGTTTCGACGGGACAGGGATGCAGACGCCAAGCAGAGGCTGCTAGAGCTAGCTGATCAAAGTGGTGTAACTCTCCAATTCGTCTTGCCGGCTCCGCTCCAATCCTCAAGCTGAAACGAACTCTTCCGACGGTAAATGTCTCAGAGATAATGGATTTCACCCAGCTTGGCGAGTGCGCCCGTATCATTAAGTCAACTGACGTTGAGATTTGATAATAATGGCAAGAAACGAAGGGCACGTTCAGGGTGAATTAGCAGAGTTCGAGGTTGCGGCGGATTTGGTTGAGCAAGGATGTCGCGTCTCGTATACCCACGGAGAATACAAATACGACCTCGTCGCGGACAGCGAAGATGACCTTCACAGAGTGCAGGTCAAGAAGGCGAATCAGGACGGCGACAAGCCGTGGAAGTACCGGCTGTTCACCGACCGGTACGAGGATGGCGATGTCGACCTCTTCGCCGGGTACGTGTTTGAAGAAGACGCCGTATTCTACGTCTCAGATGAAGAAGTCGGCTCGGAATTCCGAATCAACACTAGATCGAAGGACGAGATGAACGAGGTCAATGCTGAACGGGCCAAGCTGATGGATGACTATACCCTTGATCGGGCGCTCTCTGCTCTTACCGATAGCGAAACCTCTTAACACGAAGAGCCGATAAACGGAGGACTCCCACATCAATCATACTCATACTGAATAGCACGGCGTGCACCACTGGGGAGAGATGATATTTGACCGGATATTTTCAGTAGCTCCTAATCCACCATCTCACGGCCGTTCGTACCAGCGCATCTATCGCTGACGCGCCAGAGCGTTCTGGAAGTTCCCCGAGCTAGTTCGTTCACTCGCCGCCACTCGAAGTAGTCGTCATTGCGTTCGTACCTCACCGGCCGGCCCTCGTGGCAGATGACGATCCCGAGATCGGCGTCATTCAACTCAATCAGTATAGATCGAAAAGGATCACGCTGAAACAGATTTCATATCGATTTATTCGGTGCGGTTACTGATCCGGTGAAATCCGATTGTAGGTGAGTTCTATCGCGGTTCGCTCTAATTGCACCTGACAAAAGTACACCAGCCTCTTGTCTGGACTTGTGGGCTGAGATAGTCCAGTCTTCCTCTCAGGAGCTTTCTGCTCGGCAGCTAATTGTATTGCTCGACGTTGATCTCCTTTAAGCTTAGAAGATCCGGTCTTCGCCTCGATAAAGATACGTCGACTGACATCGTAGTCTGGTAGCGTGGCCTCGAAGCTGAAATCAGGCTCCCATGAGACTTCTTTATCGCTGTCGTCATCCAGAAAACTCAATCTTTGGACAACGCTCGGGCCATTCACATGTGAAATCCAGATTTTGGTATCAGCGTTCTCGATCTCAATATCGGCGAGAAGTGAAGGAGTTTGCCTGATTTGACTTTTAAGGTAAATCCCGCTTAGAAATTCTCCGAACATCCCCTTCTCTTTGTTCGGGAAATGGTCGACGTCCTCTATAGTGATACGCTGGTTGGAAGAACCCTTGTGATCGAACTGCATGGGACAATTATGCGAAGATTCGTAATATATCTTTCATCCTGCTTACGTTATTGTTCGATGTCGATGGACGGAGAGACCGACGCCTGCCTACCCCTACAAACTATGACCGCAGTACGGATGACGGGGCGGGTAGATTGGCCGCGTCTCGTTCGACAATGTCCATGATTTGCATGGCGACAAACTCCCGGTTTCGCTCTTTCGTGTCCACCTGGGAAAGCACGTCATCTTCGACGAGTTGCTCCACGGCACTGTTGGCTGCTGGGTACGACATGTCGATCCGCTCTGCGGCGGTCGGCACAGTCAGATACGGCTGTTCAAAGAGCACTTCCAGCAGTCGTTGCACGGATTGTGGGCCAGACGCATATCGTGCTCCGTACGATTCGTGTAGCTCGTGGAGGAGGCTCGCACGGCTGAGGACTTCTTCGGCCTGGTCCCTCATTCCAGTGATGAAAAATTGAAGCCACTCCTCCCAGGCACCGTCCTCACTGACGGCCAGCAATCGATCGGTGTACTCCTCGCGGTTTTCCTTGATATATGCGCTCATGTAAAACAGCGGTGTCGTGAGCAGGTCACAGGCGACCAACAGGAGCAATGCGACGAGGCGACCGACCCGACCGTTGCCGTCCGTGAACGGATGGATCGTTTCGATCTGGTAGTGGACGAGTGCAACGTCGACGATCGCTGGATATTTTGAGGAGGACTGGACGTACGAGAGGAGGTCGGCCATCATCGATTCGACCATGGCAGCCTTCGGCGGGACGAATCGAACGGATTGCTTCCAGGGCTCGTTCGACTCCTCGATCCAGGCATAGTCAGGACGGAACTGGCCGGGAAGTGGATCCGCCTCGTCAGTATATCCGGTTTCCATGACCGTCTCGTGAAGGTCTTTGATGAGATCCGCGGTGATGTTCTCCCGGGAGCGCCCCGCCGCGAGGAGACGAGCACTCGCTTCCCGGAGGGCTTCGACGTAGTTGAGTGCCTCTTGGACATCGCGGCTTCGAGCGGCAGTATCCCCGGCGGCTGTTGCTCGATACATGTCGGTCGTCGTTACCTGTGTTCCCTCGACCTGTGAGGACTGTTCGGCTTCTTTGTACAGGAGCGGTCGAAAAACGGTCGCTGCTGCGTCGACTTGAGTGCGGAATCCGTCGAGCCGGCCGAGTGCGTGAGCGGCCCGCTCGACGTGCTTCAGGACCGTATCGGAGAGGGCGAGGTCCGGCGGCAGCGGATCCGGTTTGTAGAACTTCCCGAACGGGACGCCCCTGTCGGAACGCACTGGGCGATACATCCCGGGGGCTCGTTCAGGAAGATCGAATCCGTCTTGCATTACACTGGTGTTCGCCCCTGTTAGTAAAGACATTTGGGGATCGGTTTGCTAATTCTGGAGTTGTCTAGGTGGCAGTGGGGGGAGCTAGCTTGATTTGGCTGTGGCAAACGTCTTGGGCGAGACCTTGCTTGGCCGGGATGCTGTCCAGAGAGGGATTGCGCTACATTGCGATGATGATCCCCTCAAATTTTGGTCACTATTTCAACACAACTCAAGCCGCTTTTCAGCACTGTACGCTCAGTCGTCTCCATCGCTGGCGCGCCAGAGCGTTCTGGAAGTTCCCCGAGTGGGCCCATCAGTAAAAGACTGTTTCAACGGTGGATGTGCCGAAGCATCGACCGCAAGATTCGGTGCGAACGGACGAAAAATCGAGGCAGGAGTCCGCCTCAGGCGGGGGCGGTGATCGTGTCCGTCGCGACGACGTTCCACTTCCAGGTGAAGTACACAAGCGTGTAGGCCTCTCCCGATTCGTGGGCCGCGTTCGGGATCGTCGCAATGCCGGTGTGGCCACATTGCTCATTCGGGCACGTCCAGTTCCAGTTGATGTAATTACCCAGGTCAGCGTCGTCGGGCACTTCGTTGCCGCGGTAGACCGCGATCCAGTCCCAGTCGCCGTACGGTTCGTGCCGGTCCGGCGTTTCGTAGTGGACCGCGAAGCCGTCGTCGGTCGTGTGTCCAGTGATCGAGTAGCCCGAACCGGTCTTGTGCTGGACGGTTGTATCGGACAGTTCATCGATGTCGGGTTCTGCGGGTCGGTTCTGTGACATTGTAGAGCTCCGTGTTGGTGCCTCCACTGGTCTCAATGGTTGAGGCAGTCCTAATTACATATATTAGATATATAAATGCCAGGGTTATTTGTACCCGTTGTCGCTTTCGCATGCAATGTCGAACGCAAGACGGCGGCAGAATCGAAGTGTTGCCAGTCAGATTTCTGTGGATTTCACGTCGCGGTACGCTGCGATTCGTCGTAACGCTGCTGAGCGGGCTAAGCCAATGTCGCCCCCGAAAAAGAGTGGAATATTGATGAAGATTATCAAAAGAACCGACAAATAGATTGATAAAGTACTATATTCCAGGGGATTGAATTGTTTGGAGATGCCCGAAGTAGAATACCTCAATTTCGATGTCGTGGACGAGAACGAATGGAGTATCGAGGACGAAGACATTTTCGAGAAGGCTGCCGCCGCCGACCTCGAGGACGAAGATTACGGCGTCCTGGAGGTCGAAGAGGGAGAGTTCATTCTCGATGCAGCCGAAGACGAGGGATTTAATTGGCCGTTTTATTGCCGTGAGGGAAAATGTGCGGTCTGTGGTGCAGAGGTTCTCGAAGGCGAGATCGAAATGCCCGATCAGGAAATCATCACAGAAAAGGAGAAAGAAGAGGACAACGTTCGACTGACCTGTGGGGGGACGCCAGTCGAAGACGACACCAAGATCATCTACAACGCCAAACATCTGAATCTGGATTGGTACAGCTACGTGTAATTTTCCGGTAATATTTGAGAACGAGCCCGTCTCGATTGACAGTGTTCAACTGAGCAGCGAGGAGGCTGAATTTTGGTCCGCTAACCCGCCTATACAGTACTGAACGCCCAAGCGAAGGCACTGTGCTGAGACCGTTACGATGTCGCTTCCGCCCGTTCCTCACCGCGCTGGATCGCGTCGGCGAGCAGCGGGCGCATCATTCCCACCAGTGGCGCGGTATCGCCGTCGGTCCAGACCGCGCGGTGCTTGCGAACGCCGGGCAGCGACGTCTGGATGTCGGCACTGACGAGCAACTGAGCGCCGTCGACCATGAGGATCGCACTCACGGCCCCGGGTTGGATCGGGTGGGAGTCCCACCACGTCCAGGTTTCCAGCACACGGGCATCGGGCAGCGCCGTTCGCAGTCGCTCCCGGACGGACTCGGCCGGCGAGCCGATGACGATCTCGACGCCGCGATCGCTGGCCGCCCGCAACGCCGTGAGTAACTCGTCGGTCAGCAACTCCTCGACCGCGATGGCAAGCAAGACCTCGTCGGTCGCGTCGTCGAGCAGGCCTTCCATGCGCTCGCTGACCTCGGCGTCGCCCTCCATGACCCAGACGTCGCCGTCCTCCGTCTCTGCGGCCGGCGGCTGAAGTCGTGGGAGGAGCGTGCCGATCCGATCGAGCACCGTCGAGAGCCGCCGATCGAGCATCGACACCGCCTCGTCGGGATCGACGGCCCGGAACTCCCGGGGCGTTCCCTGCTGGACGTCGACCAGCCCACGTTCCTTGAGGCCATCCATACAATCGTAGACACGGGCACGTGGGACGTCGGCGACCTCGCTGACCTCCTTTGCCGTCCCCTGGCAGATCCGCTCGAGCCCGACGAAACACCGGGCCTCGTATTCGGTAAAATCCAGCGTCTCGAGTAACCCGACAACCTCCTCGACGACGGATCGATCCTCCGCAGTCGACTCAGATTGTTCCCCTGTCATTGTCGTGTACACACGCCATCGATTAGGAGCAATTGGCCCTCCGTCTGAATAATCCTTTGGACGTTTCTACGCATATCGTAACAGACGGAGGAGATGGGCCGGCCAGTCGAGCCCTGAAACGATCGATATCCCGGTCCAGACGGCGGAATTCGGTTACACATAGTACGATCGGAGTCCCGACTCTGTTTTTACTAGGATAAAAAATAGACGTAACACCTAAATGCTCGCATCGACTACGGATGGATACAGGAAGCGAGCGCCAGGACGATCATGTCACGAACCAATTCGGTACGAACGGTATCCGAGCACCAGGCGAGCGAACGGGACCTCGAGAGCGAACAGTCCGGTCGCGTCGACACGTGTCCGGAGTGTGGCGGCACAGTCACAACCGACGATGGGCGCGGCGAGCGCGTCTGTGAGCAGTGTGGAATCGTCGTCGAGAGTGACGCCATCGATCACGGGCCGGAGTGGCGGGCGTTCACGCCCTCGGAAAAGGACGAGCGCAGCCGGGTCGGGTCGCCGACGACGAAGCTCCTCCACGACGAGGGGCTCTCGACGAGCATCGGCTGGGCGGACAAGGACGCCAGCGGCCGCACGCTCTCGTCGTCCCAGCGCGAGAAGATGAGTCGCCTCCGGGTCTGGGACGAGCGCTTTCGCGCCACGGACTCCAGGGATCGCAACCTCAAACAAGCGCTGGGTGAGATCGACCGCATGGCGAGTGCGCTGGGGCTGCCGGAAAACGTCCGCGAGACCGCGTCCGTGATCTATCGGCGCGCGCTCGACGAGGATCTCCTGCCCGGCCGCTCGATCGAGGGGATGGCGACAGCCTCGCTGTACGCGGCCGCTCGCCAGGCCGGAACGCCCCGGAGTCTCGACGAGTTCGAACCGATCAGTCGCGTCCGCCGCCAGAAGTACGCTCGCGCCTACCGGTATCTCGCCCGCCAGCTCGAACTCGGGATCGCCCCGGCCGACCCGGCGGAGTACCTGCCACGGTTCACGTCCGACCTCGACCTCGACGACGACCTCGAACGACAGGCACGGGACCTCCTCTCGGAACTCAAAAAGACGGGCGAACACAGCGGGAAGAACCCGACCGGCCTCGCCGCCGGCGCGATCTACGCCGCCGGGCTGCTGACCGGCGACCGCATCACCCAGGGGGAAGTCGCCGAGACGGCCGACGTCAGCGAGGTCACGATCCGGGATCGGTATTCCGAGTTGCTCGAAGCACTCGAAGGCAAGCAGATCGACGCCCGCAGCGAGCGTGGCGGCAACTGATTCAGCAACGCCGGGCGGGCCCGGCCGACCCTGATTCTGGGTTACTGTTGTCTTGAGCGGCCAAACAGCGTGAGCGAGCGCCATCACCGGCCGGATCTGAACGGTCGAGACGCGGCCCGGTGTGGGCGGTCGAGTCGCCGGCCGGCGTGACGACAGGTATAATCGGATCGGGGCCCGTGGCTCCGAACGTCCGGAGTCATGACGGGAACCGATCGAGGGGGACGGCGATGAACGAGGAGGTCGACCACGCCGCCCGTGCCCGTGACGTCCTCGGGTTCTCGCGGTGGTGGCTGGTGCTCGCGGCCGCGGCCATGATGGCCGTCGTCGGCCCCTACCAGTACGTCTGGAGCAGTCTCCGGGATCCAGTCGCGACCAACCTGGGGATCGACAGCGCCGCACTGTCGACGGTGTTCACGCTGTTCGTCGTCGTCCAGGCCGGGAGCCAGTTCCCGGTCGGGTGGTGGCGTGATCGACACGGTCCCCGCGCGGTGAGTGTCGCCGCGGCTATCCTCGCCGGCGGCGGCTACCTCGGCCTCTCAGTGGCCGAGACGACCTGGGAGATCTATCTCGCCTATTCGCTGGGAGCCCTGGGCGTCGGCATCGTCTACACCGTCGCCGTCAACACCGCGTTGAAGTGGTTCCCTGACCGGCGTGGACTCACCGCGGGGGTCGGTACGATGGCCTTCGCGGGGGGGAGCGCCGCCTTGGTCCCCTACGTTCGGGCGAATACCGGCGCGGGTGCGCCCGTGACGGCATACGTCGGCGTCCTCCAGCAGGTCGGCGTCGTGATCTTCGCGGTCGTGCTCGTCGGTGCGCTGGTCCTCCGGGACCCACCCGAGGGATGGCTGTCCGACGGCAGCGTCACCGACACGGGCCCACAGTTCACCTGGCGGGAAATGGTCCGAACCCGGCAGTTCTGGCTCATGTACGCCATGTTCGTCGCCGTCTCTGGGGCCGGCCTCATGCTGACCGAGAAGATCGTCTCCTACGCCGACCACCTGGGACTCGCGGGCGTGATCGCCACGGCAGCCGCGACCCTCCTTCCGCTGGCCGGCGGCATCGGCCGACTCGTGCTGGGTGAGGTCAGCGACCGGGTCGATCGGACCAACGCGATGGCCGGGGCGTTCACGCTCTGTGGCCTCGGCCTGTTCGCCGTCGCGTACTTCGGCGTCAGCGGGATGGGGAGTGCCTTCGTCGTGGCAGTCGTCGTCGCCACCTTCTTCTGGAGCCCGCAGTTCACGCTGTTCCCCAGCGTCGTCGGTGACTACTACGGCGAGAAACACTCGAGTGCGAACTACGCCCTGCTTTACTCCGGGAAGATCTGGGGCGGCGTCTTCGGCGGGACCGTCACGGGTGCCGCCGTCGTCGCCGTCGGCTGGACGGAAACGTTTCTGCTCGGGGGCACACTGGCCGTCCTGGCAGGTGTGGCTGCCCTCGGACTCGACGCGCCGTCGCCACCTGACGCCGACAAACGCTGAGTGGACGTGACTTTTTGATCCCTGAAGCCCACGATGGGGGTATGCCATCCCCCGATCTCGATCGGTTCTCCTCGCGTCGGTCGACCGTCTACGGCCAGCGGGGCGTCGTCGCGACCAGCCAGCCGTTGGCCGCCCAGGCCGGCCTGTCAGTGCTCGAAGACGGCGGCAACGCCTTCGACGCCGCCGTCGCTACCGCCGCGGCGCTGAACGTCGTCGAACCCACCTCGACGGGCCTGGGTGGCGACGTCTTCGCGGCCTACCGGACCGCGGATGGCGAGGTCGGCGCAATGCGGTCTTCTGGCCCGGCCCCCCAAGAGGCCACGATCGACGCCGTCCGTGAGGCCGTCGCCGGCGCGGACGACACCGCCCCGGAAGACGTCGAAATGCCGTTCACCGGCCCCCACACCGTCACCGTGCCCGGAACCGCGCGGGGCTGGGAGGCCACCGTCGAGCGCTTCGGCCGGGTGTCCCTCGCCGAAGCGCTCCAGCCGGCGATCCGGTACGCCACGGAGGGGTATCCAGTCTCCGAGCGGATCGCGTCGGCGTGGGAACACGGCGAGGACCTGTTCGAGGACGACCACGCCCGCGGGACCTACCTCTTCGACGGCGAGGCACCCAGCGTGGGCCAGACGGTTCACCTGCCGGCACTCGGGGAGTCACTGCGTCGGGTCGCCGAGGCGGGGGCCGACGTCGTCTACGAGGGGGAGATCGGCGAAGCCATCGCCAGGGAAGTCCAGGATCACGGCGGGTTCCTCACGACCGAGGACCTCGCCGCGTTCGAACCCGAGTTCGTCGAGCCCGTCTTGAGCACCTACGGCGACGTCGAGGTGTTCGAACTCCCGCCGAACAACCAGGGGCTGATCGCGCTGGAGGCGCTGAACATCGCCGCAGAAGTCGGTGCCGGCGATCACCCGATCGACTCGCCGGAGTCCGTCCATTACCTCGTCGAGGCGACCAAGCGAGCCTTCCACGACGGCCACCGCTACATCACCGACCCGGAATTCGAGAACCACCCGCCGCTGGCTTCCCAATCCTGGGCGGAGAAACGCGCAGCCGACATCGACGAAACGGCAAGCGACGACGTGACCTTCGGCGTCCCGGGCGCGAACGCCGAGGACGCCGACACGGTGTTGCTCTGTGTGGCCGACGACGCGGGCAACGTCGTCTCGTTCATCAACTCCCGGTTCGCCGGCTTCGGCTCCGGGCTGGTCGCCGGCGACACCGGGATCGCGCTCCAGAACCGCGGGGCGTCGTTCTCGCTGGATCCCGACCACCCCAATTCGCTCGCACCCGGCAAGCGGCCGTTCCACACCCTGATCCCGGCGCTCGCCCGCCTGGGCGCGGACGACTGGGCGGCCTTCGGCGTGATGGGCGGATACATGCAGCCCCAGGGGCACGTCCAGGTGCTCTCGAACCTCGTCGATCACGACCTCCCCCTCCAGGCCGCGCTGGATCGCCCGCGCTGGCGCTACCGCGAGGACGGCACGCTCGCGGTCGAACCCCACTTCGACTCACAGACGGCGGCGAAACTCGTCCGGAAGGGCCACGACGTCCGGGTGCTCACGGGCGAGTACTTCGGCGGCGCACAGCTCGTCCGCAACGACGGCGGGACACTCTCGGCCGCGACCGAACCGCGCAAGGACGGTAACGCCGTCGGCTACTGAGTGGGAGGGGGCCGCCGGCGAACGCGCCGCCCCGGACCGAGCAACGACGCGAAACGACGAACCCAAACCCGGCGACGCACAACGACGACGCGAATGAAGCTCCGGTTTCTGGGTGGCGCTGGCGAGGTCGGTCGCAGTGCGATCCTCGTCAACGAGTCGCTGCTGCTGGATTACGGCATGAAGACCGAGACGCCGCCGCAGTTTCCCGTCGGCACCGTCGACCCCGAGGCCGTCGTCGCTTCCCACGGCCACCTCGATCACGTCGGCTCGATCCCGTCGCTGCTCTCGGGGAGCCGACGCCCGCCGATCCACTGGACGCCGCCGACCCGGGAACTCGCGCTGACGCTCGCCCGGGACACCCTGAAGCTCCACGGCGGCACCTACGACTGTCCCTTCACGGAGGTCGACGTCAGGCGCGTCACCCAGGTCAGCGAGACCCACGGCTATCGCGAGCCCTTCGAGGTAGCCGGTCACGAGGTCACCTTCTTCAACGCCGGCCACATCCCCGGCAGCGCGCACGTCCTCGTCGACGACGGCGAAACCCGACTGCTGTACACCGGCGACTTTCACACTGACAACCAACGGCTGGTCGCAGGAACCACCGCACGCCCTGACGCGGACGTGGTGCTCACCGAGAGCACCTATTCGGACGTCTCCCACGAGGACCGGGCGACCCTTGAGGAGCGCTTCGCCGAGAGCGTCAAGACGACGCTGTGGGAGGGCGGCACCGTCGTGATCCCCGCCTTCGCCATCGGTCGGACCCAGGAGATGCTCATGATCTGTGAAGCCCACGACATCCCCTGCTATGTCGACGGGATGGGAAAGCGGGTGACAAAGATGCTCCGCCGGCATCCGGAGTTCGTCCGCGATCCGGACGCCCTCCAGCGCGCCAAATCACACGCCCGGTTCGTCGACGGTCGCGACGGCCAGCGGAAACGCATCGCGGCACAGAACACGGCGATCGTCACCACCAGCGGGATGCTCAGCGGTGGCCCCGCGATGACCTACATCCCCGAAATTCGGGATCGGCCGGTCAACAAGATCGCGCTCACGGGGTATCAGGTCGAGGGGACGCCGGGCCGGGACCTGCTGGAGACGGGCAGCGCCGAGATCGACGGGCAGCGGATGCCAGTCGCCGCGCAGGTCGAGTCCTATGACTTCTCCGCGCACGCCGACCGTGCGGGCCTCGACGCGTTCCTCGATGCCTACCGCGAGACGCAACTCCTCGTCAATCACGGTGACAGGTGCGAGCAGTTCGCCGCCGAACTCGCCGGCGACGGGTTCGACGCGACGGCACCCTCTATCGGCGAGACGGTCGAAGTCCGATAGTCCACCGACCACCGGACGTGATCGACGAGACGGGCGTGCGGCAAGTTGCCGTCCTGGGGCGGCACCTTAAGTAAATACGCGTTGTTGTCCCGGAACGAGAGACATACATGGTGAGTCGTTCCGAAACGATCCGGATTCTCCACGTCGACGACGAGCCGGATCTCACCGAGCTGGCCGCGACGTTTCTCGAACGGGAGGACGACCGAATCGTGGTCGAAACCGCGTCGAGCGCCGCGGACGGTCTGGATGTCCTGGACGACTTCGCGGCCGACTGTATCGTTTCGGATTACGACATGCCCGGGCGAAACGGTATCGAATTTCTCAAAGCCGTCCGTGAGCGCCACCCGGAGTTACCCGTCATCCTCTATACTGGCAAAGGATCAGAAGAAGTCGCCAGTGAGGCGATCTCCGCCGGTGTGACCGAGTACATGCAAAAGGAAGCCGGGACTGACCAGTACACCGTGCTGGCGAATCGTATCACCAATAGCGTCGAACAATATCGTGCCCGTCAGGCGGCCGAACGGACGCGCGAGCGACTGACGGAGCTCTCCGAAAGCACGACGGACTGTCTGTGGATGTTCGACCGCGAGTGGGAGGAACTCGTCTTCATCTCCGGCTACGAGGACGTCTGGAACCGGTCGGAATCCGCTATCCGGGACGACCCACGGGACTTCCTGTACGGCGTCCATCCGGACGATCGAGCGCTCGTCGAAGACGCTATGGCCCGCCTCTCGAACGGCGAGACGATCGACGTCGAGTTCCGGATCCTGCGTGGCGACGACGATCCGGGCGCGGTGTGGATGAAGGGTGAACCCGTCCGCGACGACGAAGGGGCCGTCGTCCGGGTCGTCGGGTTCACTCGCGACATCACCGAGCGGCGAGAGCAGCGCCGGCGGCTGGAAACGCTGATCAGCAACCTCCCCGGCATCGCCTATCGGTGTCGCAACGAACCCGGCTGGCCGATGGAGTTTGTCCGTGGGGAATGCGAAACTCTCACCGGATATACTGCCGACGCCATCGAGCGCGGCGACGTCGACTGGAGCGAGGACGTTCTGCATCCGGAAGACAGCGAGGACATGTGGAACCGCGTCCAGGACGCTGTCGACGCCGACCGACCGTTCGAGGTCACGTATCGCATTCGAACGAAAGACGGTGATACCAGATGGATGTGGGAGCGGGGGCAGATGGTCGACGCCACCGGACAGGATACCGAGATACTGGAGGGGTTTATCACCGACATCACCGAGCGAAGGCGACGGGAGCGCGAACTCGAACGGTACGAGGCCTATCTTCAGGAGTCGACGGACATCATCACCGTGCTCGATGCGGACGGGACGGTCAAGTACCAGAGTCCCGCAGTCACGCGAATCCTGGGGTACGAGCCGGGAGAACTACTGGGAAAGAGCGGATTCGACTACGTCCACCCCGAGGACGTGGATACGGTTAGGGCCGCGTTCGCCGAACTCGCCGGCGAGCCCGAGGGGACCATCACCGTCGAGTGTCGGTTTCGCACGGCCGACGGCGGGTGGCGCTGGCTCGAGGTCAACGGCTCGAACCAGCTCGACACGGAGCCGATCAACGGGATCGTCACGAACAACCGCGACATCACCGACCGGAAGAAACGCGAGCAGGAACTCGAATCCATCCTCCACGAGATGGACGACGCCATCTTCGTTCACCCCGATGGCGGGCCGTTTACGTTCGTCAATCAAGCTGCCGTCGAACGGTACGGCTACACGGAAGCGGAACTCCACACGATGACCCCCGCGGACCTCAACGTGCCATCGGAACCGGGCGAGGTAGCTGAGCGCGTCCAGGCAGTCATGGCGTCCGGCCAGGCGGTGTTCGAAACCGAGCACCGAACCCGATCCGGGGAGACGATTCCCGTCGAGATCAACGCGACGACAGTCACGTTCCACGGGGACCGGTCGATCCTGTCGATAGTCCGGGACATCAGTGAGCGGAAATCGACCGAGCACGAGTCCCAGAGGCCAAACCGGGATTAGATCCGGCGGTCGGGATCCAGCTCCATCCCGTCGAACGTCGACAGCGTCGCGTCCCGCTCGCCGGCGAGTGCGTCCCGGACGTCCGCGTCCGTCCAGTCCAGCGGGCCGAGGACGCCGACCGCGGCCCTGATCGCCGCCTCGCGGTAGTAGCCCGCGTCGTAGTCGCTCTCGTCGTCGATCTCCGACGCCAGCCGCACTCGGTCCATCCCCTCTCTGTCGTCGTCGCGGACGACGTAGACGATGTCCTGGCCCGGCGCGGAGTCAAGCCCGATCGAATCCGCCCGCTCCAGCGCGGCGACGGTGCGGGTCCGGTGGGTGTAGGCGTCGACGTCCTTCGAGGCGCGATTCCGGACGAGCAGGTCCGTCGTCGGGACATCGCCGGCCGCAAGAGTTGCGAGGTGGGCCGCGAGCGTGTCGATCACCGCGCTCGGATCGCGCGTCCCGTCGAACGTCTCGATGAGCGACCGCTGAAGCCCCGCGACCCACGGCGGCGTCGAGCGCTGCCGGCAGGCGAGCCCGCGAACCTTGAAGGGGTCGTCCCCGTCCGGATCGCGCCGACTGCCGAAGTACTTCGTCAGCGCCCCGCCCTCGCCGTCGCGTCGGGGACAGAACGCCACCCAGTCGAAGTCCCCCTCGTGCTCCAGGGCGATCCCGACGTCGTCGGTGATCTTTGCGGCGATCTCCTCGAGTGGCTCCTGGGTCGCCCCCTCGCGGGGCGTCACCCAGATCGAATCGACGATGCCGTGCAGGACCGACCAGCCGCCGGCTTCCAGGCGTTCTTTGGCCGAGAGGAGGACGTCGCGTGCGTGGGCGTTGATCGCCTCGTGGACCTCGATCCGGCCGAACTTGGCGTTGCTGAACCCCTGATACCCGAAACACGAGACGAGGATCCACTTCAGGGCGTCCACTTGCCCGGAGAGTGCGCGCCGCTCGGCGGCCGAGAGGTCGTCCTCGGCCAGCCGGCGTTTCTTCTCGGCACGATCGTCGATGATCGGCTTGAGGACGTCGGGGAGATAGCCCTCGCGATCACAGACGGAATAGCCCAACTCGGGCACGTCCTCGCCATCGTGACACCCACACCGGACCGTCTCGGGCGAGAGATTGTGTTCGCAGATGATGTTGGGGTACATCGACGCGAAGTCGAGTTCGTGGACAGCGTCGTGAACGCCGACGATCGGTGAGAGCGTGGTTCCGCCCCGATCGGCGTCGTGTAGCGTCCGGGCGGTCTTGAACCGCTCCGGTCGCCAGGCCCGCCACTGGACGAGGACATCCCGCTTTCGGACGGCCCGGATCTGGATCGCCGTGAGCACGTTCCCGATCGACGCCCAGGACAGTTCCTGCAGCGGCTTGCCCGACCGGGCGACGAGATCGAGCGCCCCCGCGAGGTTCGTCTCGCCGAGGAAGAACGTGTTCGAGCGATCGATCACGACCCGTCCCGGAACGTTGTACCGCGCCGGAGAGTGCATCCGCCGCCCGTACGATTCGAACGTTGACGCCCCCGCGAGTTGCTGGACGGCCGGGATCTCGGCCCGCGGCGTACCGTCCGGAACCCGCTGGAGGCCGGGGTCGACGCCGTGCTCGGTGGCCGCCTCGTCGAGCAACGGGAGGATGTCACTCCGTTCGACCTGAAGCACGTCCGGATCCTCGACCGCCAGCCGCCGTCGAAGGGTCACCAGCACCTCCTCGACGGTGTCGCCGGCCGGCTGCGTCCCCGGCAGTGCGGGCTCGGCGGTGGCCGTCGAGGTCGCGTCCGTGGCCGACGAAGCTGTCGGGGCCGTCGTTCGCGCGCCGATCGCCAGTTCGGTGAGGTCACCTTCGGCCGCGGCAGTCCGGGGCAGATCCAGCCGAAGCACGCGCGGGGGCCGCCCCGGCGTCGGGTCGATCCCGGTTTCGAGACAGTACCGGAACTCCGGCGAGAAGTCCACGTCGAACGCCCGGTACGGAACCCGACCGGGTGGGCCGCGATTCTCGACGAAGCGAGCGACTTCCCGGACCGCATCGACCCGGTCGACGTCGATCCGGAGGACGGGCTGGTCGGCGAAGCGAAACCCCGGCGACCTCCACTCGAAACGAAGGTCTGCAACCGCCGGATGCATGTCGAGATCCGCCCGGAGATCGTTCAAATCGGCGATGCAGGCCTCGCGGTCGGGATCGCGTTCGGTCATCCCACGCGCGGCGACCGCGTACACCGTCGGGCGATACGCGGCCGCGCGCGACGCCGACCACGCCGGTTCATCGACGGTGCCGTCGAGGGACCACACGAGCGGGTCGCCGTCGCCGAGGAAGTCGATCGTGAAGACCATCCCCCGAAACCTCACCCTGTTCTTTCGTGTGGAGATGTCCCATTCCCCGCCGAGATTTCGTCGTATTGGTGCCCGAAATCGTCGATTTGGGCTTCGAGGGCGTCGACGCGATCCGCCTGCTCGCCGATCTCCCCTTCGAGTTCGTCGAGTCGCGCTTCGAGGTCGTCGATCCGCCGTTCCTGGGCGAGCGAGATCGCGAGCAGGACCGGCACGATCGGGGAATGGTGGTTCAAATTGCCCGCCGCGTCGGCGTGCGTCCGGGCGTGCCCGAGGAGGCGATCGAAGCGCTGCTGGTCCTCGTAGCGCAGCGCCCGCCGGAAGGGGGCCCAGCGGTCCTCGACCGACCGGAGCACGTCCCGGAACGTGGGGTTGGTCCGTCCCATCGTGGTCACCTGATTGCCGCCGGCCCGATAGTGAGTGACTGTGCGGTCGATCCGGATCCACTTGCCCTGACGGAGCCGCCGGACGCGACGGCCGGATGCCGAGCCCGGAGGATCTCCGCCCAGTAGGTGATCGTCGTCTGGTGGACGCCCTCCTCAACGCGGTAGACCAGCGTCTCGAAGTCGAGATCGTCGCACGCGAATCGGGGGCCGAACTGGGTTTCTTCGAGGGCGATCGTCGTGGCAGCCGCCTCGATCGGGTCGGTGTCGCTGTCGGCCCTGGACCGCGTCAGCACGACCGGGATGTCGTGTTCGCGGGCGATCGCGGCGAGGGTCGCCAGCGAATGGGAGAGGAGGCGTCCGGCGTCGCCATCCCGGATTTCCCCCTTGCGGTAGAGCGCGTCGAGTGCCGGGGCGACGACAACCGCGGGGCGGTCGGTCGCCGGCGCGCCGAAGGGCGAATCGCCGTCGCCCCGGAGCCACCGGCCGAGTTGCTCGACCAGCGTGTAGTGCTGGTGGGTCGTGAACGCGCGGGCGACGTGGACGCGATCGAGCGCACGCTCGGCCGGGGCGACGCGGGCGAAGGCGTGCGTCGTGGCGTGGCCCCCCGCGTCGACCCAGACAACGTCGCCGCCCGCCGAGAGCGCGGTATCGAGTGCGAGCGCGTGAAGCGGGCCGACGACGGCGTCGCGTCGCGATCGCGCGGTTCCCGCGTCGGGTTCCAGCAGATAGAGGTCGTCTTCGAGCGTCGGGAGTTCCGGGAGGGCGAGGCCGTCGTCAACGTCCACGGCGGTCGCCGCGTCGTCGATCTCGCCACTGGATCGTTGTCGGGCACGCTGGCCCGGGAGGTCCTCGCGACTCGAAGCCGGCCATCGCGGGTCCCCGATCGACGAGCCGCCTCGCCGGCTGTCCGTTCCCATCCGTCCGGTGATCGCGTCGTGTTCCATACGACAACGATCCGCCGGGACCGTCAAACCGGCTGGTGTGTCGTTTCATGGTTTCCGGATCGGCCGAAAACAGGGTGAAACCGGGGGACTGCACCGCTATCGGCGTCGTTTCCGGGTCGGTTCCGGATGCCGGGCCGCCATGCGGGTTTCCGGAAGCGTCACATGGGACTCACTCCCAGAGGTCCTCGATCCCGACCCGGATCGTGACCGGCCCGTCGGGCAATTCGAGGATCACGGGCGAGCGATCCGCGATGTCTCCCGCTATACTGACCTCGTACGTCGGGGTTTCGAGGCGCACGGTCCCGACGCCGGGCTCGAGCAGGCCGATGGCGTTCCGGAGCCCCGTCGCGTAATCGACGGTCATGATCTGTTCCGGGAGGACTCGCTCGTCGGTCTCGGCCTCTGGGGCGCGCTCGACGGTGAGCCGGTGGTTCCGCCGGCTGGTGTCGACCTCGGGATGGACCGCCTCGATGGTGTCACCGCCGCGTTCGATGGACAGATCCGTGGCCGGCGTCACCGCGACCGGGTCGCCGTCGAGTTCGAGTAGCGCCGCGTAGCAGCGGTACGTGTCCTCGAACATGAGGTCACGCGCGTAGGCGTACAGCCCCGGCCCGAGGTGCGGAACCGTCCGCCGGTAGCTGTCGTCCGTGACTGTGGGACCGGGCGGATCGCCGAGCCGATGGCCGTTGAACAGTGTATGTGTTTTCCGAGCGATGCTCCCGGGCTGGAGCGATCCCCCTGGCAGCGGAATGTTCTGGGGTGCGATATGATACCACGTGTCATCGTGCAATTTGTACAGTCCCCAGTTGTACGGGTTGAGCCCGAACGCCTGCTCGACGGTGTGATTGACGAGCGTGAAGTCAACCCGTAGCGGGAGGGTTCCCGCCTCCGTCTCCGGGTGGAGGAAAACCGGCGTCTCGGGACCGGCCTCGTGATACCAGACCCTCTTAGTCACGTCTTCGCGGGTGGGAGGCGGCGGCGGGACGTCCCGGCCCGCGTGGATGGATTCCTCGCTCGGCCCGGGCGCTGTCCGGTCCCAGACGGCGATCGACAGGGCGACTTCGGCGCCGGTGGTGCTGTATCGCCCGGGGACAGGCACGCGGATGGCGTCCTCGACGGTAGAGGCGACGAGCGCCCACTGCCCGTAGATGGTCTGGCCCGGGGCAAGG
The DNA here is from genome assembly GCF_000023945.1 of Halorhabdus utahensis DSM 12940. Classification (NCBI taxonomy): domain Archaea; kingdom Methanobacteriati; phylum Methanobacteriota; class Halobacteria; order Halobacteriales; family Haloarculaceae; genus Halorhabdus; species Halorhabdus utahensis. The sequence continues at coordinate 1,895,844 of NC_013158.1, read as the reverse complement.
CGCAGGTAGTCCGGAATATCATGATCGGCGTGCTCCTGGACCCGCCAGACGCCTTCCCCGTCGCGGTGGAACGACGGTTCCCCGTCGACGAAGTCGTGTGCTGCGGTCGGTTCCAGCAGTTGCACGAGGTTGCGGTCCCTGCCCGGGATCGACACGTCCAGATAGCCGTCCGGCCGGAACCAGCCGTTCCCACCGAACGGCGAGAGCTTCTCGAAGGCGATTACGTGCTCGAAGTCGCCATTATTGGTGAGTGTCCCCTCGACGAGCGCGGGGCCGTCGGCGTCCGGTTCCGAGACGAACTGGAAGCTGTCCCACAACCACTCCTCGTCACCGCCCCCACCGCCCGCGCCCAGCGCGTAGACCCGGTCGGTGGCCGCGGCCGTCACGAGCTGCGAGCCCTCCGACTGGAGCGGTTCGCGCTCCGGGTCAGGCTCGGGCGGGGTCACCACCGTCGGCCCCGCGACGGTCGTCGTTACCCCGGGCGTCTCCTCGCTCGCGGGGGCCGTACACCCGGCCAGCCCGGCGGCGACGACCGTCCCGAGGAAGGTACGCCGGCGCATGACCCGGGAGTTCGTTCGATGCCTGCATAAGTTTTCATCCGACTATCAGTTCCGTGACGTGGGTTCGACCCTGACTGTCGGGTCGTCACCACTCTGCCATGGGTTCCATCGCTCCCCGAAGGTGGACGAACGCACAGCTACTCCTCGGCGATGACGCGATACGTCCGGGTCGGGCCACTCCCGTCGGCCTCGACCAGGTTGTACTGTTCGATTTTCTGGAGCCACGACCGGACCGTCCGCTTCGTCCGGGGATCCTCGACCGCCGCGACGTACCGATCGTAGACCTCCCGCGGCGGGAGCCCGTCGCTCTCCCGGAGGATCTCGAATACTTTCCGTTGCTCCTTGTGCAGTGCGTCGAGGGCCCGCGACCGGACTTCCCGGCGGGCTTCGGGGATCGCGGCCTCGATGTGGGACGCGGCGATAGCATCGGCACCGTCGCGGTCGGCCCGCCGTGCGGCGCTCCGGAGGATACTCAACCCGACGCGGGCGTCGCCGGCGGCGGCGTCGGCGATCCACCGGAGCTGGTCGAAGTCGACGGCCCCCGAAGCCAGCCCGTGGTCGACGCGGTCGGCCATGATGTCGGTCAGCTCTTCGACGTCGTAGCGGTCGAAATGGATCGTCTCGGCGGTGTGAAGCCGCGACCGGACGCGCTCGTCGAGGCCGGCCAGCAGCTCTTCCTCGTCGTTGGTGATCAGGACGACCGCGAACGCGGGGAGGCGGTAGAGGTCGTAGATCAGGTGGCCGTCCTCGAGCTGGTCGACCTCGTCGAGCGTGACGATGACGGGCGGGCCGTCGTAGGCTTCGAGCCGATCGAGGAGTTCGTCGTGGGGCGTCGACTGGCGGTGGACGTCGATCGTCCGGCCGAGGCCCTCGAGAATCCGGTAGAGGGCTTTGAAGCGAGTGTACGATTGCCAGCAGTTGACGTGGATCGCCTCGACGTCGAGGGCGGTCTCCCGGAGGCGGCCGACGACGAACTTCGCGATGGTGGTCTTGCCGGCTCCCGAGGGGCCGGTGAGCAGCGCGGACTCGGGCGGTTCGCCCTCGACGACGGGTTCGAGGACGGCCGAGAGCGCGTCGACCTCGCCGTCGCGGTGGACGACGTCGTTCGGGACGAACTCCTCGCGGAGCACGCGGGCGTCCTCGATCATCAGGCGACGATTTCGCGGCGAGCGTCATAAGCGGTCGGGGTCGTTTCCGGGTTTCCGGGATGGGTCGTGTTGAAGTCTTATATAGAGACTGGCTTGAGGTAGACAGATCGACCGGGAAAATACGATGAAAGACATAAAGTGATTAGACGCTAAGAGGAATACACATGCTCACTCCCGGAGACGAGGAATCCCTCCTTTTGGATATAAAAGAGGGGATCCAATATGCGCTCTATCTCGGTAAACAGGAGGGGCGATTTTCCGAAGGCGAGATCCATCTCGATACGATTCGTCTGAACAAACTCCAGTATATCGTCAATGAGGACCGCAATCTGGGACTGACGTTCGGTTGGTTCAAATACGGTCCTGCCCCTGAGGACGTTACCACAGACACTGGAGTGGCGCTAGGTCCTCGGCCCGGAGATGATATCGCGTACCTGGATGAAAGTAGACTGCCAAGCAAAGACCACCTTTCGACAGAAGCATTTGCGTACTATTTTCTCAGGGAACTTGACGACGAATTCGATAGAATCGTGACGGCGGAAGAAACGAAAGTCTACTTGGTAGACTTCTACGATGAGTATGCGCCAAAGGATGAATATGCAGCTCGATTCACTGATTTGTATACGGCAAGCGCTCGTCTCCAACAAACGCTTGACGCAATCGGGGGCGGGGAGAATTGGCATCAGAACTCGACAGAGTTCTATTATGAACTGGACAAGAAGTTCGTCTCAGTGAGTGAGGAAATAGCGAAGCTTGACGTCTTGGAACACACTCTAGAACCGCTTGAAGAATACCGGACGTTGCTGACCAGTATCATCTCGGAAGCTGACGCAGCGGATGAACTGTCATCGGGCCAGCAGGCATTCATTAATAATGCTGTTCGGAAGTTCTACAACACGGTTTGGGATTTTGTCGGCCAAGAGATTTCTCTTGAGACGATGCGGGGCGAAAACGTGGATGAGCTTCGTCCAGAGGTTGAAGCAAATGCTGAAAAATACCGGGATGGCTCATGGAAAGCCGAACTAAAATCTCTGGGGGAGAGGAGAGAGTCAGTTGGCTTGGAACCCGAAATAGAAGACATGGAGAAACTAGAGTCAGGCGGAAACGGAGAAGATGACGAGCAATCGCTTGATGGGGAAACGATCAGCCGTGTCTCGGAAATGGGAGCAGAGGTGATTACCGATTGAGTTTCCCGGAATACGGGGATCTCATTCACGTTGACTTTAGGCCTGCTGCAGACGCCGAACCGGGCGAATTTGAAGATCCCCATCCCGCAGTTGTCGTCCAATACACGAATTCTGATGATAGAGCGGTAGTCGTTGCCCCAGTTTCATCGCGTGACAAGCAAAGCTTCTCTCGTGAAGTGAGACTGCCCGGAACAATTGATGGATTGGACAGCGACTCAGTAGTGATCCTGAATTTGATAACTACCGTCTCATTTGAGGGGCGAGTGAAACCGAAGGGCGACGACTCGGAGTCATGGCGTCTCGGGAAAGTTCCGCCGCGGAAGATAGAAGAGATACAAGAAAAACTCGCACGGCTGTTCCGAATCTAGCCATATGGCCAGTCGGCAAAATTTCTCCTGATAAAAATTCGATGTTTCGTCGCATAGCGGTACAGCAGCCATGCAAGCGACTCCACCCTCCACAGCAAAGCCAAAGCTATTGAATGGGGGGAACGATCAGAATTTCCGAGAAGAGCCCGTTAATTTCGAAGACTCCGCCGACTCACACACCCACCCATCCAATATCAATCAACTATCCCTACTTCAGTGGCTTCTTTTTGATCTCCCTCGAAGATCGAATTCTTCGTAGAGCGTGTCCGTTGCGCTGAGGAATTCTTCCGTGATGATCGCGCGTCGGTATGCCTGCTCAGCTTCCGCCTGGTCATCCGCCTCCTGAAAAAGGCCGAACGACTCGATACCAGTATTATACTCCAAGCTTGCCATCCGCATTAACAGTCGTTCGGCACTCTTCAAATCTTGAGTAGCGCGGCGATTATAATGATCAGCTGTTAATTCCTGCTCCACTTCCAGCTTCTCTTTGTCAACGTCATCGAAGTCAGCCGACCTCAGCGCCGGAATTGCGGAGACGTAGGCGTACGCGTAGAATAGATCGATGACAGCCGCAGCGAGGTACTCGTCAGACTTACGATCTTCTGCCCGCTCCTGATAAGCCACAGCGTTCTTCCGCGCGTACTTAACATGTTCTGAGAGAGCGTCACCGACACCACTCAATTCGTTTACAATCTGGCTATGGAGTGAGTCGTACAGCGACTGGAGTGCGCTGCTGTGGTCGGCACGTCGCGAACGACTGGCGTTCCGATTTTTGATGTAGTGTTCGGCGTCGTCAAGGTTACCGGCGGCGAACTCAAGTCCGGACACAGCATACTTCAATTTCTCATCATCGCTGAACCAGTCAACGTTAAACGCACTCGTAGCGCTGTCTGCCCACGATATTGCGGATTGGATAGATTTCTCAATCTGTCCGACTTCACCGATGACCGAATCTAGGGTGTCGCCAGTGTAGCGGACTTTGTTTGCAGTAGCATTCGCCTTGTTCTCCATCTGGTTGGCGCGGTTTGTCGCGTTGTTGGCGTTGATCTTGCCGTTGAAACTGTTCTGTCGAACGCCAACTCCACGTCCGTGTGCGGACGCACTCCGGTACGCAACTAGCGAACGGAAGTCAGTGTCCATCTTCGGCGCTTGCTCAAAGCCACGAACAGCTTCCGCCTCGAACTTCTTCCGTGGATTGTCGCGAACCGGCTTCGCGTATTCACGCGCTTTCTTTTTCGCGGACTCAAGATGGTCAGAGGAAACCGAGATCGGTCGAGAAACGCTTTCGAGCGTGCAACACGACCCGGAATCCGATTTAGTCACTTCTTCGGTAGCCGACATCGCACTCATCGAAGAGTCCATCGCATTCGAAGGGACATACGGGGGGCAGTCTGGGCAATCTGGAGTATCACAGACATCATCGTCTTCCCTATAGATGCAAAACCCAGTGCCCAGCGACATCTGGTGAAGGGACTCCTTCGTAAACATCCACCCACCCTCTTGGCTCCACATGTACTCGCCAACATCGGTTTCCCGGTTGGCATATGTGAAATTCCAGCCTGGATCGAGAGTGGTACTTGTCTCCCATTTCCAATCAGCTGAGTGCGTTACACTATAGGATTCTTCTGTTATCGATGGAGTCGGATCGAAGTAAGTAATCGACGCACCGTTAGGTCCCGGATCTGTTTCCGTTTTGTTAGAGTTTTCAGAGACGACCGGGGGACGTGGTGGCATATCATATGGAATTGCTTGATCAACCAGGTACCAGACCCAATCGAAGACGTATTCTTGATACGCTCTATTCGGAATCTCCTTATCATCGTCTTCATCGTCAATATACGCGTAAAGATTATCAAATATTAGATCAGTCGATGTTTCATCTTTCCCGATCTCTAGTTTGCTGTTCTTTGTTCCTGGGGCGAAAACTTGACCAGTGTATATTGGCTTCTTTCGAGATGTGCCACCAGTATTTACCCAGGAACCGGACTGCCAGGTGAAGAACGATGAATCGGCTGCGTACTTCTTTTCTTCATATCGAACAGACCCAGTCGTAGTTACGTTGTCACCATCATGCCCTTCAACACTGTACTCTAAATGGTAGTCGAGTTCATTCATCTCACTCAGACTGTTGCTGGATTGACCACGTACGGAGGCAGCCGTTCTATTAAGGATCGGGCTAGTGACGCCAGCTGCAAGAAGAGCTTTCAGTACTTTTCGTCTCGGGGGGTCGTGAACCGGTTTGTGGTTTTCAGGTGCCATAACGCAACCAAAGATCAAAGAGATAGTATTAATAGATTATGGTTTTAGAATATATTTTCAGATGTACAGTATATTCAATTGATAATTAAACAAACGAAATATGAGAGTGATCTCAAGTAACTAAAATCGTTCCTCAATTACCGCTCATGCGTAGCACATCATTGATTTCACAGTGCCGCTCGAACAGCAGGTTTGAGAGCGTTTCGCCCCGTTTCAGATATAAAGTACGCCTATTTGAAACACTCTGAGATACTGTATCAGCTTATCCATAGAGACGCCCCGGTCCGGCGAGAGCCGCCGTCGCGTCAGCGGCGATGGGCGCTCGCAGGTGTTGTCATGCGCCTCGTCGTCAGCGTGTTCGCTGTCGCCATGGAGGATATAATCGCGGTAGAATGTATTGTCTTCTTCGAGCGGTTCCTACGCCCTAAAGCCGTTGTTGTAGACGGACAGTGGCTCCTACTAGCGGTCAGCTAGCAGACACTTGCGTCGATCCGCCCGGTCCCGGATTTGCGACTGCCGACTGGATGTGATGGGCGTTCGTCCGCCGGTTTCCCCCGCTATCGACATCCGTCCTGGTAAAACCTGACCGTGGCTCCGTTCTCGGTCGGTTGCACGGATAGATACAGTTTGTCCTCGCGGTTTTCTCTTGTTTTGCAATCTGGGATGTAGTGGTAGTGCCGTGGGGTCTTTGCGTCGATCTTTGCTCGGACGATGTACGGACGATTCGGCACCGTCGGCACGTCGGGCACAGTGTATTCTTTGCCGTCCTCATATGGTTCTAATTTGTATACCTCACGGAGAACGGTCCCATCACTTCGGTCCTCGGCATCCCGATCAATGATATCGACGGTAATTTCGTGTCGTTCAGGGGTGTAGTTTGCGATCTCAACTGGGATGAGGGAAGGCTCGGAATCGAGCGCACTACACCCTGCAAGGGAGGTGATACTGACTCCAGCAACAACAGAATGGAGGACACAGCGTCGCGATAGTGGCTCTCCCATAGTCATGATATTCAACAGTTAGATAAATGTTTTATCGTATTGGACACTTGGAGGAGACTACTCTTGGATAGACAAAACGTCCGACGCGTTCGATGACACGCTGCACGTTCCAGTGATCGAGCCGTTCGAACCAGACAGTCCTGCCGTCACTCCCAATCCAGTCCCATCACCCACTTCTCCGGCAGAAAATCCTATACAATTATAAACGTGGACGGGCCGTCACCACACGACATGGATATCGACGCGGCGGCAACGCAGTGTCGGGAGGTAATCGACCTGTTGAACGAGGCGGTCGTCGCCGACCGGACGTTCTTCGAAGACCTCCTCGTGGGGCTGCTCGCCGGGGGACACGTGCTGATCGAGGACGTACCGGGGACGGGCAAGACGCTGACGGCGCGCTCGACGGCGACGGTGCTGGGGCTGTCGTTCTCGCGCGTCCAGCTCACGCCGGACCTCCTGCCGGCGGACGTCATGGGGAGCCAGGTGTTCAACCAGCGCGACCGGGAGTTCGAGTTCCGCCAGGGGCCGCTCTTTGCGAACGTCGTGCTGGCGGACGAACTCAACCGCGCGCCGCCGAAGACCCAGTCGGCGCTGCTGGAAGCCATGGAGGAGGGCCAGGTCACCATCGAGGGCGACACCCACCCGCTGCCCGCCCCCTTCTTCGTGATCGCGACCCAGAACCCGATCGAGGAGAGCGGGACGTTCGAACTGCCGGAGGCACAGAAGGACCGCTTCCTGATCAAGACCCAGCTCGGGTATCCCGATCGGAGTGGCGAGCGGACGATCCTCGATCGCCGACTCGCGCGTGACGCGGCGACGCCGTCGGTCGAGAAATTACTCGAATCCGGGACAGTCCAATCCCTCCGGGACGTTCCCGAGACGGTCAGCGTCGAGGGAGACCTCCGGGAGTTCATGCTCGACCTCACGCGGGAGACCCGCTCGCACCACCACATTCGAACCGGTGTCTCCCCGCGTGGGACCCAGCGCCTGCTGGAGGCGAGTCGGGCCTTCGCCGTGATCGAGGGGCGTGACTACGTCGTTCCGGACGACGTCACCCGGATGGCCGAGCCAGTCCTGGCTCACCGGCTGGTGCTCACGCCCGAGGCCACGGTTCAGGAGATCGAAAAGCGCGAGCTCGTCCGGGAGATCGTCGAGGACACGCCGGTCCCGACAGTTCAGGCGGACGCGACCGCCTGAGGAGGATGGCAAGGAACCACACTCGGGGGGTCGTTGCCCTCCTCGCTATCGTCGCCGTGGTCCTCGCCGCGGTGGCGGTCGGGCCGCTGTTTACCGCCGAGCAGGGCGGCGACACAGTGGGCCTCGAACAGCCGCCGCTAGATGGCGGGAGTTCCCAACCCGGGGACATCGACGCGCCGACTCTCCGGGCGATCCTGACCGCGATGGCCGTCGTCGGGTTGCTGGCGACGCTCGTGCAGTTCGTCAGCGACCCCTGGGAGAGTTTCAAGTGGCTCGTCGGCACGGCGATCGGGACCGCAGTGTTCGCCGCTGCGCTCTGGCTCGTGTTCGTGCAGCTCGGGGACTTCCCGACAGCCGGGGCACCGACGCCATCGGAGACGCCACCGGGGACAGCAACAACCCAGACCACAGAGGGGACCACGGGCTTCGGCGACGGATCGGAGACGCCGATGGTGCTCCCCGTCGGCGGGGCAACCGGAATCGTCCTCGGCGCGGGCGTCTTCGCCGTGCTCGCCTTCTTCGCCTGGCGATCCGACTCGCTTCGGTCGGTCCTGTCGGCCGAGGAGGGGGGCGAGGCGGAGGCCGTCGATGCCGACCTCTCGAATCTCGCAGCGGTCGCCGGCAACACCGCCGACCGCGTCGAGGCCGCCGAGACACCGCGGGCGGCCGACAACGCGATCTATCGCGCCTGGGGGGAGATGGTCACGCTGCTGGGCGTCGGCGATCCCCAGGAGGCGACCCCAAGACAGTTCGAGGCGACGGCGATCGAGGGAGGGATGGATCCCGAGGACGTTCACGTGCTCACCGAGACGTTCGAAGAAGTCCGGTACGGCGACGCACCGCTGACCGAGGCACGCCGGAAGCGTGCCGTCGATGCACTCGAACACATCGAAGCCACCCACGGAGCCGACGAGACAGACGCAGACACGGGAGGTGAGGGATCGTGAACGAGAGTCTCCGCCGGTTCGCGGTCGTGATCGGCCTCGCGTCGCTGGCCGGCGGGAGCGTGGCAGTCCTAACGGCAGGGGCGGGCGGCACCTCGAGCCTGACGGCCGTCCTGTACGGGGGTGGCGGCGTGATCGCCGGCGTGATGGCGTTGCTGGTCTACCGGGACTGGCGGACATCGAGTCGCATCGAGCCCCCAGCGGTCGAACGGACGCCCACGCCGCCGACACCCGGAACCGAATTCGACCGGACGCTGGGACAGTTTGACGGGAGTGGAACCGGATACCTCCCGGATCGCGCCGACATCCACGATCGGCTTCGCGAACTCGCGGCCAGGATTCTCGCCCGAAAGCGCGGGACGACACCGGAGGCCGCACTGGCCGCGATCGATGCCGGCGACTGGCCGCGTGAGGAGGCGAGTTCCGTGTTCCTCCGGAACGCCGACGCGTCGGTCCCCGAGTCGCTGTCCGAACGCGCTCGTGGCCTATTCAGCGACGACCCCTCGGACTTCCAGCGGCTGGTCAGGCGGACGGTCGCGACACTCGAAGGCGAGTCCGACCTCGTCGATGAGGCGGGCGAAGGACGGCTCGTCCTCGACGACGACCGGCGATCCGAGGAGACCCACTCGACGAGCGATCTCGCGGCGGAGATGGTCGGCGGAAGCCAGGTATACGACGGCGTCACCAGCGCGCGCTTCCGGCCGCTGGTCCCGCTCGGCGTCGCGTTCGTCGGCCTCGGCCTGTTCGTCCAGAACGCCGGGATCATCCTGGCCGGGACCGTCCCGATCGGCGTCCTGGCGTTCGCCCGGTTCGTGACGCCGCCGGACGCCACGCTGACCGTCGAGCGGACGCTCGATCCCCGCCATCCCGATCCCGGAGACGAGGTCACGGTGACGACGACGGTTCGCAAGGACGGCGACCGGACGCTGCCCGATCTCCGGGTCGTCGACGGCGTCCCGGAAGGACTCTCAGTGGTCGAGGGATCACCGCGGCGTGGGACGGCACTTCGGCCCGGCGAGGCAACGACCGTCGAGTACACAGTGACTGCCCGCCGAGGGACACACGAGTTCGGTCCTGTCTACGCGATCGTCCGGGACTATGCGGGCCGGTCGGCACGCACGCAACTCGTTGAGGCCGTCGAAGACGCCGACACGTTGCTGTACTGTATTCCGGTGCTACAGGCGACACCGGTGCAGGTCCCACTGTTCGAACACGCAAGCGAGTCACTCGGCCGGATCCCCGCCGAGGGCGGGGACGGCGTGGCGTTCTACGCGACCCGGGAGTATCGATCGGGCGACCCGACGAATCGCATCGACTGGAAACGCCTGGCGCGGTCGCCGAGCGAGGAACTCACGACGATCGAGTTCCGGGAGGAACACGCCGCGTCGGTCGCCATCGCCATCGAGACCGCCGGATCGTCGTATACGGCACCCGCGCCGGACGAGCCGACAGCACTCGAACGGTCGATCGCGGCCGCTCGACGGCTATGTGGGTCGTTGTTGGGGACCGGCGACCGGGTCGGGATCGCGGCACTCGGACCGACGCCGGTGTGGATCGCGCCCGGGACCGGGTACGACCACCGCGAACGCGTCGAGCGCGTGCTGGCGACCGACGACGCGTTCCCGGCGACGACACCCGACAGCGATACGTTCAGCCCGCGCTGGGTCCGGGAGTTCCACCGCCGGTTCCCCGAGGAGACCCAGGTCGTGCTGGTTTCGGCACTCACGGACCCCACCTACCACTTCGTGATCCATCGACTCCGCGCGTACGGCCATCCGGTCACGGTGCTGAGTCCGGACGTGACGACGGGCGAAACCGTCGGCGAACGACTCGTCCGCCTCGAACGGCGCCACCGGATCGAGGCGTTACGGGAGGCCGGCGTCCGGGTCATCGACTGGGCAGACGAGGAAGAACTGGGCGTTGCACTCACGCGGGCCGGATCGAGGTGGTCGGCATGAGCGAAGCGTCACGGTTCACCCACCAGCCAGGGGCCGTCCTCAGGGCGGGTGCGCTGGTGGCCGCACTCGGCGTCACACTGCTCGTGGCCCCGATCACGACGATCGCGCTGGTCGGATGTGTGATCGGCATCGCTGGCCTCGCGATCGGTCTGACGCGACACATGCGGACGGTGACTGGACTCGGGGCGGCCATGATCGTCGCCGCCGTCGTCGCCACCGCGTTCGCGGGGATCACCGTCGAGTGGCTGCTTCCGGCGGTCGTTGGAAGCGTCCTCGTCTGGGAGTTCGCGCTGGGTTCGTTCACCGCCGGGGCCGAACTCGACGGCGGGAGCGTCGAACGCGCCGAGTTCCTCCACGTCGGAATCATGACCGCCGTCGCATCGCTGGTGGCGGCGGTCGCCTACGTCGGTTACGAGACACTCACGGTCGGCGTCTCCTTGCCCGGCACGGCCCTGCTGGTCGTCGCGGCGATCGCGCTGTCGCTGGGCCTCCGGGACTGACGACCCCCACTCGCTCGGTTGTCTTCGCGGCCACCCCACACGGACCGTCGTCGGGCCAACGTCATCCCACCGTTAGACGTTAGAGGCGTCACTGCGAAGCGTTGCTCACACCGTGTCACGAACGCACACACTCAGACGGAGTTTCGTGGCGGGGCTGTTCCTCGTCGCCCCGCTCGTGGTCACGATCGTCGCGCTCAGACTACTGATCGGGTGGCTGTCAGGGTTCGTGGATCCGATCGTCGCGGCGACCGCACTCTCCCAGTACACGGCGAACATCACGCTGGTCGCGCAGGTCATCACCTTCCTGACGCTGGTCGTCGTGATCACCGGGCTGGGGTATCTCACCCAGCGGTCGATCGGCGATTGGGCGTTCGCGTGGTTCGACCGGGTGTTCGGCATCGTCCCCGTCGTGCGGGTCATCTATACGAGCGTCCGCCAGATGACCCAGGCGCTACGCAACCGGGAGAACCGCTACGAGAACGTCGTGCTGATCGAATATCCACGCGAAGGGCTGTTCGCCATCGGGTTCGTCACCGGCGAGAGTCCGGCCTCGACCCACGCAGTCACCGGCGAGGCGTACAACGTCTTCGTCCCGCACAGCCCGAACATCACCGGCGGGCGACTCGTCCTCGCGCCGGAAGACACCATCCACGAGGTCGACATCAGCGTCCGCCGGGCCATCCGACTGCTGATGACGACCGGCATCGCCGAGGAACAGTCCGACATCGACGCACTCGCCGCCGAGACCGACGTCGACATCCCGGACGCCGCGGCGTTCGAGGGCACGCCGTCAGCCGAGGAAAGCGACGACGCATAGGCCGGGACTCGTGACAGTGTGAATCAACGAATTCGGGGCTGTAGACACGTATTTGTCCCGATCGCCAATCTTTTAGGCCACCCTAAACAACCGGGAGGTACGATGACTACTCAGGATATCTGCGTCGTCGTGCCGACGATCAGAAACCACGAGTTCCTCCGGGCGTACGCCGAGAACGCCCGCAAGCACGGGTTCGACCTCGATCGATTGTTCGTCGTCCTCGTGACCGAGGACTTCTGTGACACCGCGGCGATGGAGGCGATGCTCGAAGAGGAGGGGCTTGCGGGGGCAGTGTTCGATGGAACCGACCGCGAGGACTGGTTCGAGGAACACGGAATCGCCGAGTATGCACACCTGATTCCCGACGCCAGCCACGCCCAGACCTCCTTCGGCCTGCTATATCTCTGGGCGCACGAACGCTTCGAGTATGGCGTCTTCCTCGACGACGACACCGCCCCACACGACGATATCGACTTCTTCGAAACCCACCTCGATAACCTCGCCTACGAGGGTGAGCTCACCGCCGTCGAGTCAGACGAACAGTGGGTGAACGTCCTCCACGAGGCCGAGGATCTCTACCCGCGTGGCTATCCCTACAGCGCGATGGACGAGGAGCGGACGGTCACGACCGAGCATGTCGATAGCGTCGTCGCCTCTCAAGGCCTGTGGACCAACGTCCCGGACCTCGACGCGGTCCGGATCCTCATGGACGGCGACCTGAACGGGCAGGCGACGACCCGAACCACGACGGGGGACTTCGGGGAGGACTTCGTGGCGGGGCGCGAGAACTACCTCACTGTCTGCTCGATGAACCTGGCCTTCCGCCGGGAGGTCGTCCCGGCGTTCTACCAGTTCCCGATGGACGACAACCCCTGGGACGTCGGGCGCTTCGACGACATCTGGTCGGGACTGCTGTTGAAACGTGCCGCCGACGTCCTCGGCGGGCGGATCTACAACGGCGCGCCGCTGTGTGACCACAACAAAGCACCGCGGTCGACCTTCGGCGACCTGGCCAACGAGGTGGCCGGCCTCGAACTCAACGAACACGTCTGGAAACTCGTCGATCGCGCGGGCGACAACGCTGACTCCTACGCCGAGGTCGCCCGCGCGGTGGCCGAGGAGTTCCAGACGAGCGCCGACGACGAGTGGGAGAACGCCGACTTCCTCGCGTACTGTGGCGAGTACCTCGACGACTGGGTGGACTGCCTGGATGCACTCGACGCCGACGCGGACCGACGCGAAGCGGCGGTGATCGCCGAATGACCGATCGTGACGACCGTCCCGGCCGCGATGCGGAGGGAAAGACGTCGGCGAACCCCGGCCGAAATCACGGCCTTTTTACGTATTTAGGCAAACCTAAATCCAACATGACACGGAGATCGGCGAGTCGGCGGCAGTTCCTCGGCGCGGTCGGGGCAGGCGCACTGGGCGGGCTGGCAGGCTGTGCGAACCCCTTCGAGAGCGAGACGACGGAGGGGAGCGGCGAGGAACTGTCGGTTCCGTCGCTCGCGCAGTTCCGCGGATCAGGGACGCTCGTGGAAGGGCGACCGGCCCCAGGCGGCACGTCGATCGAGGACCTACCGGATCTCTCGGGTTCGTTGAATATCTACATGGGCGGCGGCGAGGGCGGCATCTACGAGCGGTTCATCGAGATGTTAGAGGAGATCTACCCCGAGTTCACGGGGTTCACCGACGACGCGCCCTCGTCATCCCAGGCCCAGTCGATCGTCGAAGCGGTCCAATCCGGCGGCTCCCAGGCCGACGTCTTCTGGTCAATCGACGCCGCCTCTCTCGGCTACGTCGCCGAAAACGACGCCTACGAACCCCTGGCCGCGGAAGCACTCGAACCCGTCCCCGAGGATTTCCAGGGCGCAGACGGCTCGTGGGTCGGCGTCGCCGGCCGCGCCCGGAGCGTTCCCTACAACACGGAGACGATCGAGGAAAGCGAGATTCCCGAGACAGTCGCGCAGTTCCCCGAGACGGCCGCCCTGCAGGGAACGATGGGATGGGCACCGACCTACGGCGCGTTCAAGGCCTTCGTGACCGCGATGCGCCTCCAGAAGGGGGCCGAGACGACTCGGCAGTGGCTAGAATCGATGCGAAACGCGGGGACCGAACGCTATCCCAACGAGTACGTCGTCACCCAGGCTGTCGCCGACGGCGAACTGACCGCGGGCTTCGCCAACCACTACTACGCGATGCGGGTGAAAAACCAGCGCCCCGACGCGCCGCTGGATCTGGCCTTCACGAGCGGTGACGCCGGGGCCTTAGTCAACGTCGCGGGAATCCTCCAGATCGAGGGCACCGAGAAGGACGCGTTGATCACGGACTTCGTCCGGCACCTGCTCTCGGCGGAGGCCCAGGAGTTCTTCGCCACCGTGAGCTACGCGTATCCGATGATCCCCGGCGTCGAGCCGGTCGGCGGGCTGCCGACCGTCGACGAGCTGAACCCGCCCGAGATCGACCTCGCCGACCTCTCCGATCTCGAACCGACACTCGAACTGATGTCCGAGGCCGGCGTGTCGGGATGAGCCGCGAGGGCCGAGTCGAGGACCTCCGTGAGCGCTTCTCGAGAGTCCCCGGTATCGGCCGGCCGTCCGAACTCACGCTGCTCGCCGCCGCCATCGCGGTCGCGCTGGTGGCCCCGCTTGGTTGGTTGTTCCTCGAGGTCTTCGACCTCGGCCCGCGTGCGCTCGAACTCACCCTTGATTCACGGACCATCGAGATACTGCTCCGTAGCGTCGCACTCGTGGCCATCGTCACGGCAGGCAGCGTCCTCGTCGGCGTCCCGATCGCACTATTGACGGCCCGAACTGACCTCCCCTTCGCCCGGTTGTTCACCGTGCTGGCCGCGCTCCCCCTGGCGGTCCCCAGCTATCTCGGGGCGCTCGCAGTCCTCTCGGCCTTCGGGACCGGTGGCGTCCTCACGAGCGTGCTCGCACCGGTCGGGATCGAACAACTGCCGGAGATCAGCGGCTTCGCCGGCGCGGCACTCGTCCTGACGCTTTACACCTATCCGTACGTCCTCCTGACGACACGCGCGTCGCTACTGTCGCTTGACACCTCCCTCATCGAAGCGGCTCGGACGCTCGACGCCGGTCGACTCGAGGCGTTCCGGCGGGTAACCCTGCCGCAGATCGCGCCCGGGATCGCCGCCGGCGCGCTGTTGGTCGCGCTCTATACGCTCGCGGACTTCGGGACGCCGAACTTCATGGGTGTCGAGGTGTTCACCCAGGCGATTTACGCACGCTACAACACCACGATGCGCCCGTGGGCCGCCCTGCTGTCCCTCCAGTTACTCGCGGTGACCGTCGGGATCCTCTACCTCGAATCGAAGGTCGGGGCCGACGATGAGGGAGCGTACCAGAGCCGGGGGGCAAGTGGTGGCGCAGTCATCGAACTCGGGACCTGGCGGTACGTCGCCGCGCTCTTTCCCGCCGTCATCGCGGGGTTGGCGATCGCCCTCCCCGTGATCGTCTTCGGCCTATGGCTCTCAAGCGACGCGGGCGGCTACACCGCCGGCGGGTTGGCCTTTTCTTGGACGTATGGCTGGAACTCGGTCTATCTCGCCCTCTTCGCCGCCGGGGCCTCGCTGCTGGTCGCGATGCCGGTGGCAGTCGCCGCCGCGCGTGGCCGGTCCCGACTGGCCGGCCTGGCCGACCGGCTCTCCTACGTCGGCTACGCCACGCCGGGGATCGTCCTCGCGTTTGCACTCGTGCTGTTCGCGCTCAACACGCTCCCACTGTCCTATCGGGAGACAGCGTACGACCTACTCCTGATTCTCGTCTTCGCGTACGTCGTCCGGTTCGTCCCGCAGGCGATCGGCGCGATCCGGACCGCGACGATGCAGGTCGACGGCCGCCTGATCGAGGCTGCCCGAACGCTCGGCCGCACCCGCACGGAGGCCTTCCGGGCGGTGACGCTGCCGCTGATCGCCCCCGGGATCGCGACCGGGGCGGCCCTCGTGTTCCTCACGACGATGAAGGAACTGCCGGCGACGCTACTCTTACGGCCGTTCTGGTTCGACCATACGTTAGTGACCTACATCTGGCGCGTCCGGGAGGCGGGTCTCTACGGCCGGGCAGCCGTCCCCGCGCTCGTGTTGATCGTCATCTCCGCGCTCTCGATGGCTGTCATCCTCTCCCAGGAGGGTTCGAACACGTGACTGCATCACAACACTCGACTCCCGTCGACGCACAGCCCCGGTCCACCGGCGCGTCCGAACCAGCCGAGAAGGGCCGCGCAGTCCTCGAACTCGACGGCGTCACCAGACAGTTCGGGGCCGAAACCGCCGTCGCGAACCTGGATCTGACCGTTCAGGACGGCGAACTCCTCACGCTGCTCGGCCCCTCCGGCTGCGGGAAGACGACGACGCTCCGACTGCTCGCGGGGCTTGACGAACCCGACGCTGGCGCGATCCGGGTCGCCGGCGAGACTGTCGCGGGCGAGGGCACGTTCGTCAAACCGGAGAACCGCGACGTGGGGCTGGTCTTCCAGGAGTTCGCGCTGTTTCCCCATCTCACCGTCGGCGAGAACGTCGCCTTCGGCATTCAGGATCGTTCTGACGACGAAATCGACCAGCGGGTGACGGACCTCCTCGAACTCGTCGGCCTCGACGACTATCGCGAGGCCAGTCCCGAGGACCTCTCGGGCGGCCAGCGCCAGCGGGTGGCGCTCGCGCGCTCGCTCGCCCCCGAACCCGACGTGCTTCTGCTCGACGAGCCGTTCTCGAACCTCGACGTCGGCCTGCGCGAGGAGATGCGCCGGGAGGTCCGCCGGATCATCAAGGAGACCGGCGTCACCGCCGTCTCCGTGACCCACGACCAGGAGGAGGCCCTCTCGATCAGCGACCGCGTGGCCGTCGTCAGGGACGGCCGGGTCGAGCAGATCGGTCGCCCGGAGATCGTCTTCCAGCAACCCGAATCACGCTTCGTCGCCGAGTTCCTCGGCCAGGCCGGGTTCGTCTCCGGCACCTTCGCCGAGGGCTGCGTCGACACGCCGCTTGGCTGTCTCGACGCCGACCGGATCGAGGGCCTCGACACCGAGTACGAGGGAGCCGATGTTGACGTGCTCGTTCGACCCGACGACATCCGGGCCGTGCCGGCCGACCCGGCGGGCACCAACGGTCGGATCGTCGACCGCCAGTACACCGGCCCCTCGTTCGTCTACACCGTCGAGTTGGACTCCGGGGCCATCCTGCACTGTGAGCACAACCACGCCGAGGAACTCGGAATGGACAAGCGCGTCCGGGTTCGCCTGGCGACCGACCACCCCCTGGCCTGGTTCCCCGCCGAGTGATGGACCGACGCCGCTTTCATCTCGCGACGCTCACGATCGCAATCGCCGGCGCACTCGCCGTCTGGCTCGTCTCGACGAACCTCTTTCCATACCATTCACTGAATCACGACGAGGGCGTCTACCTCCAGCAGGCCGCGATGCTGCTGGAGGGCAAACTCACCCTCACCCCGCCCGTCGAGGGCGTCTTCCGGCCGTGGTTCTTCGTCGAGAGCGAGGGGTTCTACCCGAAGTACAACCCAGTCCCCGCGGGGATGTTCGCCCTCGGGGAACTGCTCGGGGGCTATCGGCTGGCGCTGCCCGCCATCGCGGCCGGGATCCTCGCGGGCGTCGCGGGTGTCGTGAGCGAAGTGTTCGACCGCCGGACCGGCCTGCTCGCCGCCGTCTTCGTGCTCGCCTCCCCCCTCTTCCTCCTCGATACCGCAACCTTCCTGCCGTACGCGCCGACGACGCTGCTGAATCTGGCCTTCGCCTACGGGTACCTTCGGGCAGACCGGACCGGCGACTGGCGGTGGGCAGCGGCGGCAGGTGCGGCGATCGGCCTCGCCTTTTTCGCCCGACCGTACACCGCCGTCCTGTTCGCCACGCCGTTCGTGGCTCACGCGCTGTGGACGCTCGCCTGGGACTGGCGGACGGCGATTCCCCGGCAGGCGGCGACCGCCGCGCTGGGGCTGGTCGGCGTCGGACTAACCCTCGCGTATAACGCCGCCGTCACCGGATCACCCCTGACGTTCCCCTACGAGGCCTTCGCCCCGCTGGACGGCCTCGGGTTCGGGCATCGCGAACTCCTCAACCACGGCGTCGAGTACACGCCCGGCCTCGCCGCCGAGGCCAACTGGAACGTCCTCGCGACGTTCGTCGACCGCTGGATCGCCGGCGGGATCGTCGGCGCGGCCCTCGGGATCGCAGGCCTCGCCGTGGCGGCCCGGCGAGGGCTGGACGCCAGGCAAGCCACCCTGGCGGCCGTCGGCGTCTCGGTCCCGGTCGGGAATCTGTACTTCTGGGGGAACTACAACCTGCTCGGCGACCTCGACGCGGCCGGTGACGGCCTGATCGCCTCGCTAGGTCCGTACTACCACTTCGACCTGCTGGTCCCGACGGCCGCCTTCGGGGCCGTTGCCGCACTGGCTGCGTTCGACGCCATCAGTGAGGCACTGCAGGCTCGCCTCGACCGCCGAACGGCGCTGGCAGCCCTCGCCGCGATCACCCTCGTGAGTACGCTCGTCCTCGGCGGGATCACGGCCGGTGGGGCAGCCGCGCCCGTCGAGCGCAACGTCGACGTGACCGACACCTACGAACTGACCTACGCGCCCTTCGAGCCCGAACCACCGGCCAACGCCGTCGTCCTCACGCCGACGCCCTACGGCCCCTGGCTCAACCACCCCTTCCAGGCGCTGCGGAACGATCCGGGCTACGACGGCCGGACGGTCTACGCGATGGCCGACCGCCCGTTCGCGATCGCCGACGCCTTCCCGGACCGGGATCTCTACCGGTTCGGCTTTCGGGGCGTCTGGGACCCGCTCGGCGACTCGCCGGAAGCCGCCCGACTCCAGCGCGTCCAAGAGCGAACAGGTGAGACCGTCACCCTGAACGCCAGCGTCGGCCTCCCCGAGCGCGTCACGAGCGCGACCGTCACCGTCGAGACCGACGACGGCACGGCCCACTACGTCCCGAGAGAGACTGGCGACGAGTTGCAGTTCCGGCTCGTCATCGGCGACACCGTCCGAGCGGTCGGCCTGCTCGAAGCCGGCAGCGAGGAACAGCCTGCGATCGACGGACGTGAGGCGGTCGACGTGACGGTCTTCGCCGACGACGGGGTGGGCGGGTTCGAATACCGGCTGTCGGTTCCAGTCGAAGCCGAGGGCGGACAGGTGCGCGCGCTGACCCCCCGCGTCGAATACTGCTTCGACGCCCAGGCCTGCGGTGGCGCGGCGACGTACGTGCCCGAAGAATCACCCGACGGGGTATTCGTCCGGACAGAACTGCGAGCGACGAACGAGACACAGGAACCCTGATCCATGAGCCACGAACTCACCAGACGGGACGCGATCGCGGCGCTGTCGGCCGTCGGGGCGTCGCTGGCCGGTTGTACCGCGCCCGCGGCGGACGACGAGCAGGCTGATGCCGGCGAGGAACCGTCACTTTCCGACCACGACCGCGAGACGCTTTCGGCCGCCGCCGAGGTGCTCTACCCCGACGGCGTGACGGAGATCGAACCGTTCGTCGCACGCTACGCCGGCGGCCGGACGGCCGACCGCCCCGAACACGCCGAGGGGATCGCCGACGCCGTGGCCTACCTCGACGAGTACTGTCAGGCGTGGTACGAGAGCGACTTCGCGGCGCTGTCGCCCGACGAGCGCGACGAGGCACTCCGGCGGATGGGGGCCGAGAAGGCCGATCCCGATCCGAATGGAGGGGACACCGAGCGCCTGCGCTATTTCGTGATCAACGACCTGTTGCTCGCGCTGTACGCCTCACCGACCGGCGGCGAGTTGGTCGGGATCGAGAATCCCCCGGGTCACCCGGGCGGACTCGCGAGTTATCAACGGGGGCCGGAGTCGTGAGCGCCGATCGCACGCCGAGCGACGGGGTTGACGTCTGCGTGATCGGGGCAGGACCGGCCGGCGCGCTGATCGCCCATCGACTGGCCGCCGGTGGCCACGAAGTGACCGTTTTGGAGGCTGGCCCGCGATTCGACCCCGAGCAGCGAATCGAACAGATGGAGGACGCCCTGCGCCCGGCCCACGGCCGGCCCGATATCTGGGGGATGGGCGGGGAGCGCGACGCCTTCACGTCGAGTGGCGATCGACACTATCCACTCAACCACACCCGCGTGAAAGGGGTCGGCGGGTCGACACTGCACTGGCAGGGGATGGTGATGCGGCTCCACGAACGCGACTTCGCGGTCGCGTCGCGGGACGGTGTCGCCGCCGACTGGCCGATCGCGTACGACGACCTCCGGCCCTATTACGCCGAGGCCGAGGCGGCGCTAGGGGTGGCCGGCGCGAGCGACAACCCCTTCGAACCCCCGCGCGAGCAGCCCCATCCGATGCCGGCGTTCGACCCCTCTCACAGCGACTCGATCTTCGCCGAGGCCTGTGAGGCCCTGGGAATTACCACTCACTCGGTACCCAACGCCCGCAATTCCGAGGGCTACGACGGCCGGTCGGCCTGTGTGGGCTATGGCACCTGCCAGCCCGTCTGTCCCTCCGGCGCGAAGTACGACGCCACCAGCCACGTCGAGAAGGCCGAGAAAGCGGGCGCGCGAGTGATCGACCGGGTCCCCGTCCAGCGCCTCGAACACGACGACGCGGGCGAGCGGGTCACGGCAGCTGTCTATGCCACGCCCGATGGCGAGACGCACCGCCAGGAGGCGCGGGAGTTCGTCCTCGCGGCCGGCGGCGTCGAGACGCCCCGACTCCTCCTGCTGTCGGAGTCACCGCAGTACCCCGACGGCCTGGCGAATTCGAGCGGGCTCGTCGGGCGGTACTTCCACGAGCACCTGTTTGCGGGCACGAGCGGCGTGATCGACCGGGAGACCCGCCAGCACCACGTCGGGTTCAACACCACCGAATCCCACCAGTTCTACGACGAGCCGGCGGCCGGAACGGACCGGGGAATCCCTGCGGCTGACGCCGGCGCGGACGATCTCGGGCCGATCAAACTCGAATTCCGCAACTACGGCGGCCCCTCACCCGTTGGAGTTGCACTGTCCGACGGCGGGTGGGGTGATGGACTACGGGAGCGGATCAGTGACACGTATGGCAGCCACCTCACAGTGGGAGCCCTTGTCGAGCAGACGCCGCGCAGAGAGAACTACGTCGGCCTCGACCCCTCGCGGACCGACGACCACGGCAATCCCGTCCCGGAGATCCACTGGGGGCTCGACGATCGCACCCGGCGGACGCTCCGGCGAGCCAACGCGATCCAGGAAACGATCCTTGCGGAACTCGACGCGGAGATCACCTGGCAGATCGGCCCCGAGAATACCGGGCCGGCGTTCCATCACATGGGCACGACGCGGATGGGAACCGATCCGGACGGGAGCGTCGTCGACGCCCGAGGGCAAACTCACGACCTCGCGAACCTCTGGCTCGCGGGATCGAGCGTCTTCCCGACCGGCGGCGCGATGAACCCGACGCTAACCATCGCCGCGCTCGCGTTGCGGACTGTCGACCACCTCGAGAGTGTGCTGTGACGTGATGGGTGACGGAGTCAGTGCACGTCGACGCTGGTGATCTCGAACCGCGCCCCGCCGGCCTCGCTTTCGGTCACGCGGACGTCCCAGCCGTGGGCTTCGGCGATCCCCTCGACGATCATGAGACCGAACCCCGTCCCACCCTCGGAGGTCGAGTACCCCATCTCGAACACCTGCTCGCGGTCGTCAGCGGAGATGCCGGGGCCGTCGTCCGCCACGTAGAACCCGTCGGCGAGGTCGCCGAGCGTGATCGTCACGGCTGCCCCGCCGTGCTCGATCGAGTTTCTGAGGAGGTTGCCGAGGAGTTCCTGCAGGCGACTCCCGTCGGCACGGACGGTCGCGTCAGTGTCGACGATCACGTCCGCGTCCGACGTGTCGACGTTCTCCCTGCAGTCCTCGGCGACGACGTCGAGGCGGACGGTCGACAGGTCGTCGATGGCCCGGCCCTGCTGGGCCAGCGTCAGGAGGTCCTCGATTAGGGCCTCCATCCGATCGAGCGCCCGCGAGGCGGTCTCGAGGTGGTCGTTGTCGGCCTCGTCCCGCAGGATGTTCACCCGGGCGTGGGCGACGTTGAGCGGGTTTCGCAGGTCGTGGGAGACGACGCTGGTGAACTCCTCTAAACGCTCGTTCTGGAGGCGAAGCTGGGCTTCCTGCCGGTGTCGCTCGACCGCGTAGCGCAGCGACCGGGCGAGATCGTCCGCGTCGAGGTCGTCCTTCAGCAGGTAGTCCTGGGCCCCGCGTTGGATCGCCGTGACGGCGGTCTCCCGATCGTCCAGGCCGGTGAGCACGACGATCGGAACGCGGGGGTCCTCGTCCTGGACGGCCCCAAGCGTCGCCAGCCCGGTACTCTCGGGCAACCCTAGATCGAGAAACAGAATGTCGTGTCGGCCGGCTTCGATCGCCCGGAGCCCCTCGGCGAGCGTCTCCTCGTGTTCGAGGGTGACGTCGCCGACGATGTCGGCCACGTGGGATTCGTTGAGATGGTGCTCGACGAGGCGGGCGTCGCCGGGATTGTCCTCGATCAACAGGACGTCGATCGATGTGCCTGCGTCGGACATGGGTCACTTCGGGGGCATCTTGACGACTGACAGCCAGAACTCCTCGAGACTCCGGACGACGTCCATGAACCCCGAGTAATCGACGGGTTTGCTCAGATAGGCGTTGGCCTGAAGCTCGTAGGATTTCACGATGTCCGACTCGGCTTCGGAACTCGTGAGCACGATCACGGGGATCCGGCGCAGTTCCGGGTCATCGTTGATCTCTTCGAGGACGTCCCAGCCATCTTTTTTCGGCATGTTGAGGTCCAGGAGGACGAGGTCGGGCCGGGCCTTGTCCTCGTAGTCGCCTCGCTGTTTGAGGAAGTCCATCGCCTCGACACCGTTTTCGACGATGTGCAGGTTGTTGAGGATGTTCCCCTCCTCGAAGGCCTTTTGCGTGAGTTTGGCGTCACCCGGGTTGTCCTCGGCGAGGAGGATCTCGACCGGTTGGCCGGTCTCACTCATGGTCGACACCCTCCGATTCGGCGACGTTCAGTCCCTTGGGGATGGTGAATTTGAACGCCGCGCCCTCGCCGGGCTCCGATTCGATCCAGATCTCGCCGCCGTGGCGTTGCACGATCCGGCGGGTGATCGCCAGCCCGATCCCGGTGTTGCCGGCCTCGGCGTTCGCCCCTTGCCTGAAGATATCGAAGACGTCGTCCTGTTCGTCGGCCGGGATCCCCGGCCCGTTGTCCGCGACGGCGAACTCGTAGGCCTCCGGGCGGTCGGTGACCGTCACGTCGATCTGTGGCGTTCCGTCTTCGCCGGCGTGTTCGATCGAATTCTTGAGGAGGTTCTGGAAGACCTGGCCGAGCTGATCGCGGTCGGCGCTGGCGGTCGGCAGATCCCCGACCGTGATCTCGGCACTGTGGTCGGCGATCAGCAGCTCCAGGTCCTGGCGGGCGCTTTCGAACACCTCGGCGGCGTCGACCTCGTCGAACTCCTCGGCCTGGGTGTGGACGCGGGAGTACTCCAGCAGCGAGTTGATCATCCGCTTCATCCGCTTTGCGCCGTTGACGGCGAATTCCATGTACTCCTCGGCCTCGTCGTCGAACTGGTCGCCGTATTCCCGTTCGAGCAGGTCGACGTAGCTCGACACCATTCGAAGTGGTTCCTGAAGGTCGTGGGAAGCGATGTAGGCAAACTCCCGGAGGCTCTCGTTAGATTTCTCCAGGGCCTCCCGGTGGTGTTCGAGTTCCCGCTGGTATTCCTTCCGGCGCGTGATGTCACGGGTGTACCCGGCGAGGGCAGCTATCTCCCCCGAGTCGTCATACACCGGCTGTGCCTGCACCCACACCCAGGTTTCGTAGTTGTCCGCCGGGTCGACCCGAAACTCCAGATCGGCGGGTTCGCCACCGGACAACTCTTCCATCGCAGCAACGACACTGTCGCGGTCGTCAGGATGGACGGCTTCGAGGAAACTCCTCGGGTCGTCCTCGAGTGTCGAAAGCGGTTCGCCAAAGATGTCCTCGTACCGCGAATTGGCGAAGATCACCTCCTTCCAGTCCGGCGAGAACATCCACAACGAGTCGTCCGTATACTCCGTCAGCTGCAAGAGGAGATCCGGATCGTCCGGCACCACACGATTCTCGTCGTCAGTTCGAGCACTGTTCATTATATGTGATGGGGAGAAACGTGGACTTGAGTGTCCCCCTCGACGAATCAGAATTGATAACCCCCTCAGGGAAGCTATCGGCGACGACTCGTCAGCTCTCACCAGCCGAATCAGGCCACCCCTGGCACGTGCCGGGATTTCCTGGCCGGCACAGAGACCGGACAGTCGGGCAAAGAATCATTATAGTTCGATGAGACGAACGGGTATGGCCAAGACAAACACCAGCGATTGGAATCTCCGACGGTTCAACGCGGCGATGGCCGTGGTGCACTTCCTGCAAGGCGCACTGATGGTGTATCTGAGTTCCTCCCGGGAGTGGACGGTCACGGCCGTCTACCAGGAGTTCGATACGACTACCGAGACCCTCTCGCCCGTC
The DNA here is from genome assembly GCF_000023945.1 of Halorhabdus utahensis DSM 12940. Classification (NCBI taxonomy): domain Archaea; kingdom Methanobacteriati; phylum Methanobacteriota; class Halobacteria; order Halobacteriales; family Haloarculaceae; genus Halorhabdus; species Halorhabdus utahensis. The sequence goes on along the minus strand of NC_013158.1, from coordinate 1,871,384 downwards.
ATGAAATCGATCGGGACGATCGAACTGGCGTACCTGGCCGCCGGGTTCCTGTTCATCTCCGCGATCGCACACGCATTGATTTCGACGGTACTGTACGATCGGTACGTCGCCTATCTGGAGCAGGGGATGAACCCCTACAGATGGTACGAGTACGCCGTCAGCGCGTCGCTGATGATCGTCCTGATCGCGATGCTCGCCGGGGTCTGGGACCTGGGCACGCTGATCGCGCTGTTCGGCCTGGTCGCCGTGATGAACCTCTGTGGCCTCCTCATGGAACGGCACAACCGCCTGACCGAGGAGACCGACTGGAGCGCCTTCGTCGTCGGTTCGCTGGCCGGGATCGTCCCCTGGATCGCGATTGCCGTCACCATCATCGGCACCTTCACTTTCGGCGAGGGGAGCCCGCCGGACTTCGTGATCGTGATCTACGTCTCACTCTTTGTCCTGTTCAACCTCTTTGCGATCAACATGCTGTTGCAGTACCGGGGCATCTGGAAGTGGAAGGACTACCGCTTCGGCGAAGTCGGCTACATCGTGTTGAGTCTCGTGGCCAAGTCACTGCTGGCCTGGCAGGTGTACTTCGGCGCGCTGAACTCGCCGGTGTAGCGGACGGGTCGCTAACAAACGCCTTCTTTAGGCCAACCTAAAGCCTCAAGTATCCCCGGACGAACAGTGGCGTAATGAGCGATGAGGAAGCCAGCGGGGACGGCACGTACACGTTCGCGGACGTCAGCGTCGTGATGGGGACGTACAACGAGGCCGAGGCGGTCGGGACCGTGCTCAAAGACATCAAGCGGGTGACCGACGGCCAGGCCGAAGTGGTCTGTGTCGACAGTTCCAGCGACGGGACGGCCGAAGTCGCTCGCGAGCACGGCGCGCGCGTGATCGAACAGGAGCCACAGGGCTACGGCGTGGCAGTACAGACGGCGATCACGACGCCCGACCGGCCGGTGATCGTCACGACCGACTGCGACGATACCTACCCGATGGAACGCCTCCCGGACTTTCTGGACGCGATCAACGACGGCTACGACGTGGTCAGCGGCGACCGCCTCTCGAGTGGTGCCGAGACGATGCCGGCGTTCAATCGGTTCGGAAACCACGCCTTCGCGTGGCTTGCGAGTGCGCTGGTCGGCGAGCGCCTCCACGACACGACCACCGGGATGCGGGCCTACCGTCGCGAAGTGATCGAAGCCATCGAGTGGACGGAAAACACCGGGCTATCGGCCGAGCTGCTCCTTCGACCGGTCGTGCGCGGCTATCGCGTCACGGAGATCCCGATCGATTACCGCGAGCGGATCGGCGAG